>DASZSH010000205.1:0-13584 GCA_035548755.1 Devosia sp. | reverse complement strand
CCCGTCAGGTGATCCGTCCACGAATCGCCCGAACCGAAGCCGAATGCACCGAACACATTCAGCCCTAGAACAACGCCCCAGCCGTTGGTCTCGCCGAGATTTGCCTTGGCGCTGCCACTGATCATGCCGCCAAAGAGATTTCCGCCGGCCGAGTGCCCCTGCCCGTCGGTGAAAGTGGGGAGGTTGAAGCCTTCAACCCCGCCGGAGCCGTTCAGCTGGAAGCTGACCGGCCCGCCTGCGTCCTGAGCGAGCGCCGGCGAGGCGACGAGCGCCGTGGTCAGCAGCAAGGCCGGCGCGAGCAATCGCGTAAACATGGTCATTGCAGAACGCCCTTTCCCTCAATTAGTCGAAAGATTGCCCCGTTTCAGCCATGCTTGTCTATGCTTTGCGGGGCGTGTTCAGCCAATAGCAGCAAGTATTTTCGCGCCGCGCCTTCCTAGGCTAAGTCTTTATGTAGCATAGTGAATTTCGGCCTCAGCGCGATCTCGGCGCGCAGGCCAGCCCAGGAATGCCAAGAAGTGTGGCATCGCAGCAACGCCGCCGGCGAAGTAAAGCAGAATCGAGCGGCAAAAGAACGAGGCGGCCGGCCAGCCAAGAACAGGCCTGTAGTCAACAGATTCGCGCGGCAATAGCCGTCTCGAAGCTGCTCGGGCGCTGGCTTGTCTGGGCGGGACTAGAAGAGCCCGCCCCGCCCGAACAGGAAGCCGCCCGAGTTGCCCGGCACGCCGTTGTCTTCCGATGGCTGCCGGCCGCGCGGCACGTCCTGGGGCGGCAGATCCTGGCCGAACCCGTCCTGGCCGAAGCCGCCGCTGCCGTCGTCGAGGCCATTGAAGGCATCGGAATTGACGCCGATCACCGAGGTCACGAGGTTGGGCCCGGTGCCCGGCTTGAACGCTTCGGCGATGGCGGTCTCGCCCGCGGCCGCCTTCACCCCGGTCTGGGGGTCGATCCACACCTGCGTCATGCCCGCGGGCATGTTGAAGGGCGTGGGCGGCTGGCCCTTGAGCGCATCGGCCATGAATTCGGTGAACACAGGCACCGCCAGCCCGCCGCCGGTCGCTTCCGAACCCAGCGACTTGGGCTTGTCGAAGCCGAGATAGACGCCGCACACGAGTTGCGGGGTAAAGCCGATGAACCAGACGTCGCGGCTGTCGGAGGTCGTGCCGGTCTTGCCGGCCACGGGCCGGCCGAGCCGCCTGGCGTAAGTGCCCGTGCCCCGCTGCACGACCCCCTCCATCATCGAGGTGATCTGGTAGGCCGTCATGGGGTCGAGGACCTGTTCGCGGTTGTCGATGATGAGCGGCTCGGGCTGGTTGTGCCAGTCGGTCGCCACGCACCCATCGCAGATGCGCTCGTCATGCTTGTAGATGGTCTTGCCGTAGCGGTCCTGGATGCGGTCGATGAGGGTGGGGACGATCTTGCGCCCGCCATTGGCGATCGTGGCGTAGGCCGCCGTCATCTTCATGTCGGTGGTCTCGCCTGCGCCGAGCGCCATCGCCAAAACAGGCGAGAGCTTGTCGTAGATGCCGAACATCTTGGCGTATTCGACAATGAGCGGCATGCCGATGTCCTGCGCGAGGCGCACGGTCATGACGTTGCGGCTGAGCTCGATGCCGCGCCGCAGGGTGCTGGGCCCCAGGAAATCCTTCTCGAAATTGTCCGGCTTCCACACCGATCCGTCGGAATTGACGATCTCGATGGGGGCGTCGAGCACCACCGAGGCGGGCGTATAGCCATTGTCGAGCGCCGCCGAATAAACGATCGGCTTGAAGGCCGATCCGGGTTGGCGCAGCGCCTGCGTGGCGCGGTTGAATTCGGACTCGGCGTAGGAGAAGCCGCCCACCATGGCGAGCACGCGGCCGGTCCGCGGGTCCATGGCCACGAGCGCGCCCTCGATTTCGGGCACCTGCTCGATGGCGTAGCTTCCAGCCTTGCCGGCCACCGGCTTCACATAGACGACATCGCCGGCCTTGAGCGTCCCGAACTTCTTGCCGACCCACTTTGAATCGGCCGCCGCAAGCGTGCCCGTCACGCGGTCGGGCAGAAGCTTGCCCTCGACATCGTTGCCCGGCCGCAGCCCGATCTCGTCGCTTGCGCCGCCAGTCGACAGGATCACGGCCAGCGTCCATTCCGGCACGTCGCTCAGAGGCGTCACCTCGGCGACGGCAGGGCCCCAGTCGCCGGAAATGTCGACGCTCGCCACCGGCCCGCGGAAACCGTGGTTCTGGTCGTACTCGACCAGCCCGTCCATGAGGGCTTTGCGGGCATATTCCTGCAGCTTGGGCTCGAGCGTGGTGCGCACGCTGAGGCCGCCGCCATAGAGCTGATCCTCGCCATAGATGGCCGAGAGCTGACGGCGGACTTCCTCGGTAAAGTATTCGGCCGAATAGAGCTGGGTGCCCGAGCTGCGCGGCGTCACGTTGAGCGCCTCGGCCATGGCTTGGTCGTGCTGCGCCTTGGTGATGTAGCCATTGGCCAGCATCTGGTCGAGCACGTAGTTCCGCCGCTCGATCGCCGCCTGCGGGTGCTTGAACGGATGATAGTTGTTGGGGCCCTTGGGCAGGCCGGCGATATAGGCCATCTCGCTCAGATCGAGCTGATAGAGCGCCTTGTCGAAATAGTTGAGGGCGGCCGCGGCAACCCCGTACGAGTTGAGCCCAAGGAAGATTTCGTTGAGGTAAAGCTCGAGGATCTTGTCCTTGGAGAAGGTGCTGTCGATCCTGAGGGCGAGGATCGCCTCCTGGATCTTGCGATCCCAGGTCTGCTCGGAATTGAGCAGAAAATTCTTGGCCACCTGCTGGGTGATGGTCGAGCCGCCGCCCTGGATGGAGTCGTCGCCGCTCGCGCGCGCCAGCAGATTGTCGCGCAGGGCGCGGATGATGCCGTCGATCGACAGGCCGTGATGGCTGTAGAAATCCTTGTCCTCGGCGGAGATGAAGGCGTCGATCAATAGCGGCGGGATCGTCTCGATGGGCTGGAACAGCCGCCGCTCGCGCGCATATTCGGCGAGCAGCGTGCCGTCGGCGGCATGGACGCGGGTGGTCACCGGCGGCTGGTAGTCCTTGAGCACGGTGTAGTCGGGCAGATTGGCCGCGATCTGGTTGAGGTAGAGGGCCCCGGCCGCAATGCCCGCCAGGGCGCAGAACACGCCGAAGCCGAACAGCCACCCCAGAATGCGGAACATCGGACCTCTCGCTAAGGGAGAATCGGCGCGTCTCGGGCCACGTCCGACCGCGCCGTGGAATCATATCAGACAAGGGCGGAAATAAGTCGAAAAGCCTTTCGCCGCACGCCCTTGCGCAAGCCCGTCGCGCCTGGTCTCACCCTCCCGCCGCCACGGTCGTGTTGGCCGACTTGAAGTAGGTCTCAACGCCGGTGGCGATGGCGTTCACCACCTTGTTGCGCCACTCAGCGTCCTCGAGATTGCTGATGTCGGCCGTGTTGCTGAGAAAGCCCAGTTCGATCAGCATCGAGGGGATGTCGGGCGCCTGCAAGACGAAGAAGTCCGCCTGGCGCAGGGGGAAGCGGCGGAGCGCCACGCCGGGCGCCAGGGCCTTGAGGATGTCCTCGGCCGCCAGATAGGCCTGTTGGCGCACCTGCCGCCGCATCAGGTCGACCAGCACGTCCACCACCTCGGGGCGCGTGTCGGGCGGCACGTAGCCGGCCACGATGTCGGCGCGGTTTTCCCCGTCCGCCAGCACCTTGTCGAGAATGTCCGTGGCGCGTTCGTCGCGGGTATAGATGCTCGCGCCGCGGATGTCGGATTCCTGGAACGTGTCGGCGTGCAGCGAAATGAAGAGACTAGCTTTGTTTTGCCGCGCTAAGTCCACGCGTTCGTTGAGCGTGAGGTAGGTGTCGTCGTCGCGCGTCATGGCCACATCAAACTGACCGGACTTGACCAGCAGGTCGCGCAACTGCAGCGCGACGGCGAGCGTGATGTCCTTTTCGCGCACGCCGTTCGGGCCGCTCGCCCCGTTGTCGACTCCCCCATGCCCGGGGTCGATGACGATTAGCGGACGGCTGCCCGCCGGCGCGGCAGATTTGAGCGGCTCGGGCGCCGCGGGGGGTGTCGCGGCGAGATCGGGTGCGGCGGCCGTTCGGATGGCGCCCTCCCCCGCCGGGCCTTGCGGGGCGATTGCGGCCGCTTCCGCGGGCGGCGCCGGGCCTTCGGCCGAGGGGGGCGGGGCGGACGGCGGTGCCGCCACCGGCGTCTCGCCCCGCGCCATGGCGCTTGCCAGATCGGCGGCCACCTGCGCCTTGAAGTTCGAGGCCGTCGTGGTGACCAGATCGACCACGAGGCGCGCCGGCTGGTCGTCGATGGGCTCAAGCATATAGGCCTGCTGCACGAGTGCGGGCACGTTGAGCGTAAGTTCGGTCCGGGCGCGGTCGCTTTCGGCCATCGTGGTGGTGAAGCCCGCGATGATCCCTGTGCCCGAAACGGGCTGCGCCTCGCCGATATCGACCTTGCCGGCGCGGACATCCACGGCGATCCGCTCAGGATTGTCGAGGGCGACGATGGCGTAAGGGGTGGAGGCCGACAGGTCGATCACCAGCCGGCCCCGTTCGGGGGTCGTGCTGACGCGGGCGGCGACGACCTCGGGGAGCGAACCCGCTGCCCCTGGCACGGCCTGGGCAAAGGCAGATCCCCCAAGGAACGGCAGGAGCAGAAGCCACGCGGCCGCCAACGACACTGGAGGGCGGCCGCGACCGTCCCGCGCAGATCCAGTGCATTTGAACAAGGGCCGACCGCTCCCCATCTGGGCAGAAGAAATCAGAGCGCATTGTTTAGGCGATTCTGCGGCGCGGACGGCCTGCAAAGAGAGGCCGTTAACCCCTGCTTCGGCTGGTTTGGGAGTTTTTGATTGCCAACCGGCAGCAAGGGTCCTACACGCTGTGACTGAGGCGGACTGCCGCCAAAACCCCGTGCGACTACGGCTCGGCCGTTCCCGGAAAGACAGGCGGCAGAGGGACTTGCGGTTCAGAACCGATGTCCCTGATGCGGCATACTGTGCCGCCTCGAGAGAGTTTTCGGCCCCGTACGGGCCGATCGGCGCGTCGGACCCCGGCGCCCACCAAGGAAGAGGTTGGATGGCCCCTCGGTCGACAAAGCCTGACGCGACGCCCGTTTCCGGTTCCGCTTATGTCTCGGCTCGGCTGATCGGCCTTCCCCTCGCAACACCCCCCGGCGCAGCCTTCCCGGGCAGCGCCATTTCCCTCAAACGGATGGCCGCGCATAGCGCCACGCAGAGGAGACCGGGCCGCCGGTTCCGGAGCGTTGGCGCGCGACGGCCTGGAGTATCCCTTTATGGCTATCAAAAGAATGCTGGTGGATGGCACCCACCCGGAAGAGACGCGGATCGTCGTCACCAATGGCAACCGGCTTGAGGAGTTCGATTTCGAAAGCGCGTCGCGGCGCCAGCTTCGCGGAAACATCTATCTCGCCAAGGTTACCCGCGTAGAGCCCTCGCTGCAGGCGGCGTTCGTCGAATATGGCGGAAACCGTCACGGCTTTCTGGCCTTCAGCGAGATTCATCCGGACTACTACCAGATCCCGGTCGCCGATCGCGAAGCGCTGATGCGGGCCGAGGAAGAGGCCGAGCGGGAAGAGCACGCGGCGGCCGAAGCCGCCGAGATCGCCGAAACCGCTGCCGACCCCGACGCGCCTGCGCAGAGCATGCCGGCGGAGGCCGCCAGTGGCGACGCGGTCGCCGAAATCGCCCCTGCGGACGCTGAGGGGGATGACGCCGGGGCGGCGGAGGCCCCCGCGCTCGAGGCCGTTTCGGAGGCTGGTGCGCCGTCGCCGACCGGCGATGAGCCCGACGAGGACGCCGAGGTCGACGCGAGCCATATCGAGGAAGCGCCCACCAGCAACGAGCCGGTCGAATCCCTGGGCGGGGGCGGCGGCGACATTCTGGAGGAGACGCGCGAGCGTCGGCAGCGCCAGCCGCGCCGGCACCAGTACAAGATCCAGGAAGTGATCAAGCGCCGGCAGGTGATGCTGGTTCAGGTCGTCAAGGAGGAGCGCGGAAACAAGGGTGCGGCCCTCACCACCTACCTCTCCCTCGCCGGACGGTATTCGGTCCTGATGCCCAACACCGCCCGAGGCGGCGGCATCTCCCGCAAGATCACCAACGCCGCCGACCGCAAGCGCCTCAAGGACATTGTGGGCGATCTCGAGGTGCCGCCCGGCCAGGGGATCATCCTGCGCACCGCCGGCGCCTCACGCACGAAGGCCGAGGTCAAGCGCGACTTCGAGTATCTGCAGCGGCTTTGGGAAAGCGTGCGCACCCTGACACTGCAGTCCACGGCGCCTTGCCTGGTCTACGAGGAAGGCTCGCTGATCAAGCGGACCATCCGCGACCTCTACTCCAAGGACATCGACGAGCTGTGGGTGGCGGGCGAGGACGCCTATCGCGAAGCCAAGGACTTCATGCGGATGATCATGCCGAGCCACGCCAAGAACGTGCAGCTCTACAAGGAGGATCAGCCGCTCTTTTCGAAGTTCAATGTCGAAAGCCAGCTCGACCAGATGTTCTCGCCCCAGGTGACCCTGCCCTCCGGCGGCTACCTGGTCATCAATCCCACCGAGGCGCTGGTCTCGATCGACGTGAACTCGGGCCGCTCCACCAAGGAGCACAATATCGAGGACACGGCGCTGCAGACCAACCTCGAGGCGGCCGAGGAGGTCGCCCGGCAGCTCCGCCTTCGCGATCTCGCCGGCCTCATCGTCATCGACTTCATCGACATGATCGAGAACCGCTCGAACCGGGCGGTCGAGCGCAAGCTCAAGGAGGCGCTCAAGAACGACCGCGCCCGCATCCAGGTGGGCCGGATCAGCCATTTCGGGCTCATGGAAATGAGCCGGCAGCGCATCCGCTTCGGAGTGGTCGAGAGCTCCACGCACAAATGCCCGACCTGCAACGGCACCGGGCTCGTCCGCTCGGTGGAGAGCGTGGCGCTCATGGTCATGCGCAATGTCGAGGACCATGTCCTCAAGCGGCCGGGCCAGTCGATCAACGTGCGCGTACCGGTCGACGTGGCGCTCTATATCCTCAACTCCAAGCGGCAGACGCTCAACACGCTCGAGGCCAAGTATGGGCTCTCGATCACCGTGGTCGCCGACGACCATGTCGGCCCGGCCCACTATGCCATAGAGCGCGGCGAGGCTCGCGTTCTTCCCGGCGAGCAGCCGGCTGCCCAGCATGTGCGGGTCGACAGCGCGGCGATCGATGAGGCCGACGAGGATCTCCCTGAAGAGGAGGATGCCGAGTCCGAAGGCGAGCCGCGCGAGGCCCGCGCGGACGAGGGTGGCGAGCGCTCCGGCCGGCGGCGGCGTCGCCGTCGCGGCGGTCGTGATCGCGATCGAGGCGAACGGCCGCAGTCGCAGCCCCAGTTCGCCGAGGCCGATGCATCCGACGAGGAAGAAGCCGAAGGCCTCGAGGGTGAGGAGCCTGTTTCCCAGGCCAGCGCCGCCGGGCGTGAGGATGGCGAACCGCGCCGCCGCCGCCGTCGCGGCAGGCGCGGCGGACGGCGCAACCGCCGTCCGGCCGAGGAGGCGGGGGCGGACCAGGACGCCGCTCCTGGACCGGCGGCCGAGGTCGATGGCCTCAGCGACGAGGTGACCACGCGTGTCGCCGCCGCCGTACTTGCCCAGGACGCGATCGCGGCCGAGTCTGGTGTCGAGCCCGCCATAAGCGTGGTTTCGACCGATGCTGAAGTCGGAGCGGAGGACGACGGCGAGAAGCCCCGGCGCGCCCGGCGCAGCCGAAAGTCGCCGGATGCGGATGCGACCGTGCAGGATGCGGTCGGGGAAGCCGAAGCATTGGCCCGGCCGCGCGGTCGGGGCCGCCGCGGCAAGGCGCTGCCTCCAACCGAGGAGGGCGTGGTCGCCTCCGCCGAGGCGATCGCGGTGGCAGCCCCCGACCTCGCGGCGGAGCCGGCATTGCCCGCGTCCGAGCCTACCAGCGCAGACCCGGCGCCCGCCTCGGCCGACGAGCATCGTCGTCCCCGCAAGGAGCTGCCGCCCGATGAGATCGTGGTGAGCTCAACCACCGCCCCGGAGGAGCGTCCCAAGAAGGCCGGATGGTGGCAACGCGGCTTCTTCGGAAGCTGATGCCGGGCGGCCCCGAAGCGCCCTTTCTATTTGCTCCGAGGCTGCCAGGCGCTGATCAGTTCGCGCAGCTGGTCGAACAGCTTGGCCCGATCAGGGTTGACCGCTGATATCTGCTCGGAGACGCTTGCGAGGGCGGCGTCGAAGCGGTCGCCATTGATGCTGCGCAGATAGGCAAGCTGCCCCATAGCCGAGAGGGCGGCCGATTTGGCCGCCTGCTCGTCGTCCGCGCCGACCTCGCCCGAACGCCACAGAAAGGTCGGCCGGGGCACGACGTCGAGGCCCGCGCCCATGGCCCTCGCCCGGCGAACTGGAGAGCTCCGTTCCTTGTACTGGCCCCCTCGGGGTTCGACTAGCGCCTCCGAACGGTCATGGCTTATGACATTGGCCTTCAAGGCCCGTTGAGGGTTCGGCCATGTCCCGCACGGAACGGCTGCTCGAGCTGCTGCAGGTTTTACGCCGTCATCGGGCGCCGGTAAGCGGTCAGGCGCTGGCCCAGGAATTGGGGATTTCGATCCGCACGCTCTATCGCGATGTGGCGACACTGCAGGGACAGGGCGCCGACATCGAGGGCGAACCCGGCCTGGGCTATGTGCTGCGGCCCGGCTTTACCCTGCCCCCGCTGATGTTCTCGGTCGATGAGATCGAGGCGCTCCTGCTGGGCGCGCAATGGGTCGGCCGACAGGCGGACGATGCGCGGCTCGCCCGCGCCGCCGAAAATGCCCTGAGCAAGATCGGCGCGGTGCTGCCCGGCGAACTGCGCCGGGAGATCGAGGCTGGCACCCTGCTGGTGGGCGGCCGAAAGCCGCCGCCTGCGGAGATCGATCCGTCGCTCCTGCGTGACGCCATCCGCAAGGAGATCAAAGTCCGGATCGGCTATCGGGACGACGCCGGCCAGCAGACCGAGCGCGTGATCTGGCCATTCGTGATCGGCTTTTTCGAGCAGCACAAGGTGGTGGGCGCCTGGTGCGAGCTCAGGCAGGACTATCGTCACTTCCGGATCGACCGCATCGTCTCGCTGGCGGCGACTGGCGAGCGCGCGCCCCGGCGACGGCAGGCAATGCTCAGAGAATGGCGCGAGCGCCTCGACCGCGAGGTCGCATCGCGAAGCCGTCATGGCAAGCCGGATCTGCCGGCATGAACGCCAGCTAAACGGGGTGTTCTCTGCGTCTTCAGGCGCGGGCGCGCATTAACGGACAGTTAACGCGGTCCGGAGATGCAGATGTCCCCCTTCGATCTTGCCGATATGGCCATTGTCTTTTCGGTTCTGGCGCTTGCGACTGTTGTTGTGAGCGTTCTGGGCTGGCGCGTCACGCACTAGTCGCGCCACTGCCAGAAACTGGCAGCGCCGGGGCGCATCGGTTCGGTCATTCCAACAACGGAGTGATCGCCATGCCTGCCACCCCAAATTTCATCCTCGCCTATGTCGCCGATGCCCGCCGGAGCGCCCTGCTCTACGAAAAGTTGCTCGGCTCGCCGCCCGTTGAAGCGTCCCCCAACTGGGCGATGTTCGTCTTTCCCAACGGGCTCTCGCTGGGGCTGTGGGGTCGCAACGAGGTCGAGCCGAAAGCCACGCTGCCGGGCGGCGGCGAGATCGCCTTTCCCGTCGAAAGCGACGAGGCCGTGACCTCCGCCCGTGACGCCTGGGCCGGGCTCGGGCTCAAGATTCTGCAGGAGCCCACAAGGATGGATTTCGGTTTCACCTTCACCGCCGCCGATCCGGACGGGCACCGGCTCCGCGTCTTTGCGCCCAGCGGCCCCTGAGCCCCGAGCTAGTCTTCCTCTTTTGCCGCCTCGAGCTGCGCCTTGAGGCGGCGGACCTGCGCCTCCAGCCGGAGATTGTGCGCCTGGAGCTGCCGGATGCGCGACTGGGCGGCCTCCAGATAGTCCACGCCGATCTCGCGCCGCCGCCGGGATGGCAGCGCCCTTCCCTCGATCAGGTCGCGCCAGCTCAGCGAATGCTTTCGCACCATGTCGGAGGCGGCCTTGGCTGCGGAGGCCCGTTCGCCCGCATTGTCGGATGCGAGCAGCGAGAGGATCCGATCGAGGCGCGCCAGGTCCTTTTGCTGAATTTCCGGGCTCCTCACCGTGGCAGGAATTTGGCCAGCCGCTCGAGCGCCTTCTCCATCGTCTGGCGGCTGCCGGCATAGGAGAAGCGCACGAAGCGGCGCCCATTGACGCGGTCGAAGTCGACCCCCGGGCTTGCGGCCACGCCGGCCTCCTCCAGCATGCGCTGGCAGAAACCCAGGGAGTCGTTGGTGAAGCGGCTTGCGTCCGCATAGGCGTAAAAGGCCCCGTCGCCCTCGTCGACCCCGAAGCCCAGCGCGCGCAGGCCCGAGGTCAGGAGCGGCCGGTTCTTCGCATAGTGCTGCTTCTGCGCCTCGCAATAGTCGCGCTCGGCCAGGGCGGCGGTCGCGGCGATCTGACTGAGCGTCGGGGCGGCGATGAAGAGATTTTGCTGGAGGATTTGCGTGCGGCGGAGAAGGTCCTCGGGGAGCACCATCCAGCCGATCCGCCATCCGGTCATGCAGTAATATTTCGAGAAGCTGTTGATGACGATCGCATCCTGCGCCAGCTCGAGGGCGCTGACCGAGGGCCCCCGGTAGTCGAGGCCGTGATAGATCTCGTCGGAGATGAACCGCACGCCCAGCCGACGGCAGGCCGCAATGATCGCGGCGAGCTGCTCCCGCGTCAGCGCCGCCCCCGTGGGATTGGCCGGCGAGGCGAGCAGCAGGCCGGCGAACGGCTCGCGCGCATGGGCAGCCTCGATCGCCGCGGCATCGAGGTGCCAGCCGTGTTCCGCGTCCAGGGCGATTTCGACCGGGCGGTAGCCCATGCCGTAGAGCGTGTTGAGATAGGCGGTGTAGCCGGGACGGGTCACCGCGATCTTGGCGCCCGGCGGGAAAGCGGCGAGAAAGGCGAGAATGAAGGCCGACGACGAGCCCATTGTCGCAATGATCGAGTCGGGCCGCACGGCGACGCCGTGGTGTTGCGCGTAATAGGCGGCCAGGGCCTCGCGCAGGGCCGGCAGCCCGGCAAAGTGCGTGTACATCTGCGGCCCGTCGAGGCGGGCGCGAACGGCCTCGATCACGCGCGGAGCCGGCGGGGCGGCGGGCTGGCCCTGCTCGAGGAAGGCGATGTCGCGCCCCTCGGCCTCCAGCCGGCGTGCCAGCGCATTGATCTCGAGCCCGTGGAAGGGCTCGACGCCCGGTCTGCTGTCAGTCGTCATGAGGAAGTCGTTTTCGGCTGGGATCAGCGCTTCGCCTAGCGCCGCGCGTCAAATCTCTCAACTGAAATTGATTTTGCGGCGGCGGCATGATTGTCGCTGCAGTGATAGGCTCGCGCCGGCCGCGCTCCCTGGAGGGTTCATGAACCGTTTGAGCTTCGCCCTGGTCCTGATGGTCGGCCTGCTCGCAGGCGGCCTGGGCAGCCTGCTGCTGCGCAGCGGAGGCCTGGACGAGATGCAGGTCCGCGCGATCATCGCGCAGACCCTGCAGAGCAAGCCCGCAAAGGCGGCCGGCCTCGACGCCGGAGAGGTCAACAAGCTCATCGAAGACTATCTGATGAGCGACCCGACCATTCTGCAGCGCATGAACGACCGGCTGACCGAAGAGAAACAGGTCGCCGCGCGCAAGGCCATGAAGGACAAGATCGATGCCCACGCGGCCGAGATCTACCAGGCGGCCGACAATGTGGTGCTGGGCAATCCCAAGGGCGACGTCACGCTGGTCGAACTCTTCGACTACAACTGCACCTATTGCCGTCAGGCTCTTCCGGACCTGGCGACGCTGATGGCCGACGACCCCAACCTCAAGGTCATCCTCAAGCAGTTTCCGATCCTCACCTCGGGGTCGGTGGATGCGGCCCGAGTGGGCGTGCTGGTCAGCGAGAACCCCAAGATCGACTACTGGCAATTTCACCAGAAGCTCTTTTCGATGCGGGCCGGCGAGGTCGGCGCCGACCAGGCGCTGCAGGCTGCCGAGCAGCTGGGCGGCAACCGCGTCGAGCTCATGCTCGACATGAACGGCAAGCGGCCCACCGAGGCCATCCAGCAAAGCTACGACCTCGCCAAGGCGCTCGATATCACCGGAACACCGACATACATCCTTGGCGACGAGATGATCCCGGGCGCCATGCCGCTCGATCAGCTCAAGCAGAAGATCGCCAACCTTCGGGCCTGCGGGTCGACGCAGTGCCCGGAAAGCGGTTCGCCGGCCTCGGCCGGCTGATCAGCCCCGGGCCCCGGGAATCCCGTGCAATCTTGCGGCCAGAGCTTGCGCGCGCCCGGCCGGAAAGGCACAACGCCAGCACCATGCCCAAGCGCGTCCTCGTCATCAACGGCCCGAACCTCAACATGCTGGGCATCCGTGAGCCGGCCGTCTATGGCTCGCAGACGCTGGCGGATATCGAGGCCATGTGCCGATCGGAGGGCAAGAGGCTTGGCCTCGCCGTCGAATGTCGGCAGACCAATCGCGAGGGCGAGATTTGCGAGTGGATTCAGGGCGCCTATGGCAAGAAGGAAGGGATCGTTCTCAACCCCGGCGGGTATTCCCATACCTCGGTGGCGATCCGGGACGCCATTGCGGCGGTGGGCATCCCCACCATCGAGGTGCATCTGAGCAACATTCATGCGCGGGAGGAATTCCGCCACTTTTCCTATGTTTCTGCCGTCGCCGCCGGGGTGATTTGCGGGCTCGGCGCGACGGGGTATAGGCTGGCCCTGGAAGCCTTGGCCGAGCGCCTGGGCGCCTGAGCGCCGCCCCAATCAAGAACAATTCGCCCCAAGGAGGCAATGCGATGACCAAGGACGCCCCGGCGGATCAGGCCCTGATCGAGGCCATCGCCCGGCTGCTCAACGAACAGAATCTCGCCGAGATCGAGATCGAACGGGAGGACCTGCGCGTCCGCGTTACCCGCACCTACGCCGCAACCGGCGTCCAGCAGGTGATGGTGCCTGCGCCGCCCCCCCTGCCCGCCGTCGCCTCCCCGGCCGCGCCCGCCGGTTCGGCAGCCGCAGCGGCCAAGGCCGTGCCGGTTGACGATCTTGCATCGAACCCCAATGCTCTGACCTCGCCCATGGTCGGAACGGCCTATCTGGCGCCCGAGCCAGGCAAGCCTCCCTTTGTCGCGGTGGGCGCCAAGGTTTCCGAAGGCCAGACCATCCTCATCATCGAGGCGATGAAGACGATGAACCAGATCCCGGCCCACAAATCGGGCACGGTCACGCGCATCCTCGTCACCGATGCCTCGCCGGTCGAATACGGCCAGCCGCTCGCGGTCATCGATTGATGTTTCAGAAGGTCCTCATCGCGAACCGCGGCGAGATCGCGCTGCGCGTGCTGCGCGCCTGCAAGGAGCTGGGCATTTCGACCGTTGCGGTCTATTCGACCGCGGACCGCAACGCCATGCATGTGCGCATGGCGGATGAGAGCGTGTGCATCGGCCCGCCTCCCGCCAGAGACAGCTACCTCAAC
>DASZSH010000204.1:0-2003 GCA_035548755.1 Devosia sp. | reverse complement strand
GGAATGGCGGGAAACGTCGTGTGCCACTCCTCGCCCGTTACAAGCGTGCCATCGGAGCGACGGGGAATACGGCTGTCGGGTGGCGGCGTTCCCTTGCTTGCCCAGGCGTCCATGGCGTCGAGCATGGCCCTGAACAACATTGAGGTCCACACGACATTGATGACGTTCTGGCATACGCCCCGCGTCGGCTTCTTGAGAAGCGGATCGGCAAAGTGTTGCGAGCTGGACCATAGATAGACGCGCACATTCTCGGGCTGCGGCAGATCGTTGCCTTGCGTGTCCGTGTGGACCAGCGAGCCGCGGCGCTGCCAATACTCGGTCGCGGTCTGGGTATGGAGAATCAGGGGATCGGTCTCGGGGCGCTTGCAGATTGCGTCCCGGCGGCCCGTGATGTGGTCGGTCGACATCGCATAGGAGAATGGAAAGCGGTCGGCCGGATTCTCGTGATCCTCGTAGTCCTGTCCGGCGGCGACAATCACGTTGGCAAAACGGTGGTTCATCCACATGAGACCGCCGCCCGACACGTGCGGCAGCAGCCCGTCGAAGACCTTGCGCCCGGACGCATCGGCATTGAACCCGCGATGGATGAAGTCGCGGATGCAGCGCCCGGTTTGCGACCGCCCCCAGCCGTAGGCCTTCTCCATCGGCCTGCCGACAGGATTGGGCTTGCCGGCGGCGTCCGGCTTGCCCGACTTGAGGAAGCTGACGAAGTCACGCACAGCAACGTGACCGAGGCCGAGGACAAGGGGGTCCTTGCCTTCGTACACAAGCTCGTAGATCCACCCGGGCTCGAAGCCGGACGGGATGTGAATGTGCGTGTCGGAGGGGATGACCGAATATTCAGCCCCCTGGTTGTCGAGGCCGGTGCCGCCTTCGACGCGGGCGAACATCCAGGACACGGGCGCAATCGGGATGCGCTCGTCGCCGGCGTAGCGGCGGCGCGTGAGGCTTGCCTTGCGCGTGTCGAGTGAGACGGTCGGATGGCTGCGGGTGGAGGCGCGGCTCGAAAGCGGCATGGTGGTGATGCCGCGCTCGTTGACAATGTATTCCACGCGCACCTGCCCCGTGATCGGGCGGCCCTGATCGGTGGCGACAGGAACGTCGAGCAGAAAGCGATGGTCGCCGGGCAACAGGTCTGCCTGCCAGCCGCACCAGGCGAGCGTGTAGCCGCGGCGGAGGAGGAAGCCGTTGCCGGCATGCTCGGCCGTGCGCGGATCGTTGGAGCCGGGCGCGTCATTGAAGAACTGCAGGCAGCGGATGTTGCCGCGGTTGCCCCAGTCGAAGAACAGGCGGCCGTTTCCCTTGGCGGGATCCACGGGCTTGAGGATCGAGATATCGGCAGAGAAATGCACAAGCCCCGCCGCATCGACCGGCGCCTTGTCGAGATCGACAATGCCTGCCTGCGCCGAGGCTTTCGGATTGACGGCGAAGCGCGCGCGGCCCTTCAGCCGCTCATAAGCGCCGGCCGTGCCGAAGGACTGCCCGCCCGCGAAGGCGAAGCGCTCGGTAATGTCGATCTCGATGCGATTGGTCATGCGTCACCTGCGCTGGTCACCAGATCAAGGAGGGAGGCAACATCGGAAAAAATGAAGTCCGGTCTCGGGACGGAGTCGTGAAGGGATACGTTGCGGCGATTGATCCATGCGACCGTTAGGCCTAAAGGCTTTGCGCCCACCATGTCGGTGAACTGCGACTGGCCCGAATGCAGAATGTCGCCCGCGGCGCACGGCGCGTTGGCGATCAGATAGCGAAACAGGTTGCCATCGGGTTTGTACCCCTTCGCTCGTTCCGCCGTACAGACGAGATCGAACGTCCGGCCGAGGCGAGTTTCCGCCAACAGGTCATCATCGATATTCGAGACAACGGCCAACTTGCATTGCCCTGCCAGGCGATCGAGCGTCACCGAGACGTCCGGGTACAGCTCGAAATTGGAGAACGCATCGAAATAGCGCGAGATCAGCTTGGCCGAACCGGCAACTTGGAAATGCTCCAACGCCTCCGCC
>DASZSH010000203.1:0-4888 GCA_035548755.1 Devosia sp. | reverse complement strand
AGACCGACCATGTATGTGGGCACGCAGAACCGGGTCGTCACCGACGATCAGTATCGCCAGTTCGCGCAGCTTGGCGTCACCCATGTCTGCGCCGATCCCGACGGCAACCCGCATGAGTGGACGCTCGATACCCTCATGCGCCACCGCGACCGTCTCGCCCGCCTGGGCCTCACCCTCGACATGGTGCAGCTGCCGCTCGAGTCGACCCCGATCGAGCGCCAGCACAGCCCCGACATCCTGACCAAGGGACCCGACCGCGACCGCCAGATCGACTCGATCTGCCGCCTCATCGAGAACGTGGCCAGGGCCGGCATTCCCGCCGTGAAATACAATCTCAACATCATCGGCATCCCGCGCTCGCCCGACGAGCCGGGCCGCGGCGGCTCGATGAACGCCGCCTTCCGCTGGGACAGGATGGATCAGCAGGCCGCCCCCGGTCTCGCCGGCGTCCTCGACGAAGACGAGAACTGGGAGCGCATCGATTACTTCCTCGAGCGCGTCGTGCCGGTCGCCGCGAGCAATCGCGTCCGCCTCGCCTGTCACCCGCACGATCCCTACACGCCGCCCGGTTACCGCGGCATCACCCGCGTGCTGGGCACCGTCGCCGGACTCAAGAAGTTCGTCCAGATGCGCGAGAGCCCCTGGCACGGCCTCAATTTCTGCCAGGGCACGATCGGCGAGATGCTCGACAATCCGCGCGAGGAGATCGGCGACATCATCCGCTGGTTCGGCACGCGCGGCAAGATTTTCAACGTCCACTTCCGCAACATCAGGGGCCGCAAGCTGAGCTTCATGGAGGTGTTCCCCGATGAGGGCGACATGGACATGTGGGCCTCGCTGCGCATCTACGCCGAGGTCGGCTACCGTTACATGATCATGCCCGACCACGTGCCCACGCTCAGCGGCGCCGCCGACGACGCGGCCGCCTTCGCCTACTGCTTCGGCTACATCCGCGCCCAGCTTCAGATTCTGCAGCCGGAATTTCCCAACGTGGTCGAGCTCTAGGCCTATCCCTTCATCGCCCCCACGGTCAGACCTTCCACCAAAAAGCGCTGCGCGTAGGTATAAAGGATCACCACCGGCACCGCCGTGAGCAGAGAGGCCGCCATCAGCTGCCCCCAGGGCAGGATGTCGCCCACCACCATCGACTGGAGCCCGATCGGCAGCGTGCGCAGCGACTCCGAGGTGATGAACACGAAGGCGAACAGGAACTCGTTCCAGGCGTTGGTGAACGCGAACAGCGTCACCGACAGCAGGGCCGGCGCCGCGAGCGGCAGCGTGATTCTGAGGAACGTGTAGAGCCGGCTCGCCCCGTCGATCATCGCGGCTTCCTCGAGCTCCACCGGAATCGAGCGGAAGTAGCCGATCATCACCCAGGTCGCGAACGGCAAGAGGAACGTCGGATAGGTCGTGATCAGCGCGCCGTAGCTGTTGACCAGCCCGAGCGCCGTCAGGGTCTGGTAGAGGGGAATGAACAGCAGCGTGCCGGGCAGCAGGTATGTGATGAGCAGGAACGTCGTCAGCGCCCCCGCCCCGAGGAATTTGAGCCGCGACAGCGCATAGGCGCCAAGCGAAGCCAGCGCCACCGAAATCGCCGTGCTCACCGCCGCCACGATCACCGAATTGCGGAACCAGATGAGAAACGGCGTCTGCTCGATCAGCGTCCGGTACTGTTCGAGCGTCGCCGGCGCCGGCCAGAAGATCGACACGCGCTCCGAGATCTGCGGCGTCGTCTTGAACGAGGTGATGATCACCCAATAGAACGGAAACAGCACGAAGAGCATGATCGGCAGCAGGATCAGCAGCCGGAGCCCCGTGCGCGTCCGCGCCGCCGCGGCGCGGCTCATGAGCGGCTTTTCCGGCGCGCCGCGCAGCAGGATCACAAACCGCCGCCACAGAAATTCGACGCCCCGCGTCAGCTGGTCGAACGGCCAGAAGACCGCGTCCAGCACAACGCTCAGTCCACGGCCTGCCGCGCCCAGGATGAGGTCGCCGATCCCCGGCCTGCGGTTCTCGCTCGTCTGCCGGTCGTCCTGGCGCATGAAGCGGGCGAGCAGCCAGATCATGATCGCCATCAGCGGCGCCACCGAGAAGGCGATGGCGCTCCCCGGCCCGTATTGCAGCGAGCCGATCGCCTTTTCGTAGGCGAGGATGGAATAAAGCTTGGTCGCCCCGCTCGGTCCCCCGCCCGTCATCAGGAAGATCAGCCCGAACTGGTTGAACGTCGAAATGAACGACAGCAGCAGCACCACGATGATCACATAGCGCAGCCCCGGCAGCGTCACGTGCCGGAAGCGCTGGATGGCGTTGGCGCCGTCCACTTCCGCCGCCTCGAGCTGCTCCCGGTCGATCGCCTTCAGTCCCGCCAGCAGCAGCAGCACATAGAACGGAATCCCCTTCCACACATTGACCGCAATCACGCTGCCCATGGCGAGATTGGCGTTGGAGAGCCACCCCAGCGGCCGGTCGATGATGTGCAGCCCCATCAGGATCGGGTTGAGTCCGCCGAAGATCGGGTCGTAGATGCTCTTCCAGGCCAGCGCCGTGACGATTTCCGGCACGATCCAGGGCAGCAGCATGATGCCGCTCAGCAGGCTCCGGAACGGCAGCCGGCTGTTGAGGATGAGCGCGATGATCATGCCCACCACGAACTTGACCCCGAGCGACCAGAGCGTGAACTCGATGGTGTTGCGCAGCGAAAGCAGATAGTCGCTGTTGCTCAGTAGCCGCTGGTAGTTCTTGAGGCCCACATTCACCAGTTTGCCCGTGGTGAAGTTGAGCGTTGTGGTCGACAGCAGGATGGCATCGATGAACGGCCACAAGATGAGGCCGACCATCACCACCACCATGGGCAACACGAAGGGGAACGCCACCTTCCAGTCGCGCCCGAGGATGCGCTGCAGACGCGGCGTGCGCGTCGCCGGAACGCGATCCCCTGACGCCGCCAGCAGCGCCGAATTGTCCATGTCCGTCCTCCTAGATGCCTGAATGAGGCGGCTCAGGGCCGCCGGCGCGTCTTGCCCGCGCGCTTCAGGAGCCGGGAGGGCGACCCCTCGCCCTCCCGATCACTCGTCTAGGGCTGCATGATGCCGCCTTCCTCGAAGATCTGGACGATCTTGTCGTGCGCATCCTTGACGGCGTCCGCCGGGCTCATGCGGCCCGAAATGACATTGCCGGCCATCTGCTCCACCACGCCCTGGGCGCGGATCGCATCGATCGGCGCGCTCGGCGGGGCCGGCCACGAGGTGCCCAGGAACGGTTCCTTGACGCTGACCTGCTCCTTGATCACCGCCAGGTTCGGGTCGGAGGCGATGAGCTCGTCGGTCCACAGATTCTCATAGGCCGGCGTGAACAGGGCGCCGCCGGCCGACGACATCTTGTTGAAGTTCTTGGGATCGAGCAGATCGAGCGCGAGCTTCTTTGCGAGGTCGGCATTGGGCGCGCCCTTGAACACGGTGAGCCAGCCGCCCACATTGCCGCCGTCCCGGCTGTCGCCGTTGTTGGCGCGCGGCGCCGGCAGCAGCACCGTCTCGCCGAACACCGGGTTCTTGTCGCGCTTGGATTGCGCGTAGATCGAGAACGCGTTGTGCGTATAGCCGATATTGCCGGCCAGATACGCCTCGTTGTTGCCCGTATCGTTCCAGCTCTCCACGCCCGGCGGCAGCATGGCGGCATACTTGCCGTTGCGGTCGTAGGTTTCCTTGATCCACTCGACTGCCGCCACCGTCTCGGGCGAATTGAACTGCACGATCTGCCCGGTGACGTCGGTAAAGTGTCCGCCGAAATTCTGGATCACCAGCGTGAGATAGCCGAAGCCGTCGCCGCTCTGGTTGGGTGTGAGCCCCCAGCCCCAGAACTTGTTGTCCGGATCGGAGATCTTGAGCGCGGCCTGCCGGCGGTCCTCGAAGGTCTTGAGCGATTTGGGGTCGATGCCCTTTTCCTTGAGCTTGTCGCCACGGATGTAATAGCCGGTCGTGGTGCCGATGAAGGGCACCGCCCACCACTTGCCGTCGATCTGGCCCACCTTGGCGGCATTGAGCCCGGGCATGATCTGACCGTATTTGCTCACCGCCTCGTTGACCACATCGCTCATATCCTCGAGCAGGTCGAGCAGATGCATCTGCGCGATCGACACATTGCTGGTATAGGCGAAGTCGGGCGGATTGCCGGCCTTCACCGCGGCGGTCATCTTGCCCAGGAAGTCGCCGAACGACTCCGGGTTTGTCGTCGAGATGTCGAGCTCGGCATTGTTATCCTTGGCGAACTGCGTGACCGTGTCGCGGAAAGCGGTCTGCGCCGCTTCGAAATATTCGGTCCGGTGAATGACGGTAAGCTTGCCGGCCGAGCTCTCGGGCAGCGGCAGCGGTTCCGCCGAGGACGACGAAGCCTGGGCAAATGCCGGCAGCGGGCTCCCTGCTGCGATCAGCCCCGCGCCCGTGGCCGCCGATCCCAGCAGCACGTCACGTCGAGTCAACTTGCGGTCAGTCATGTCAGTCTCTCCTCCTGGTAGTCGTATTATCTCCTGGTCGTCCTCGTGCGGCTCTTGCCGGCCGCCTCGCTGAAAGCGCTACCATTGACCAGAATTGCACAGGCCGCAACGACGGATTTTCCCCGCGGGGGAAAAAGTGCGGCAATCGCTCGCGCCCAATCCAGATTTGAAACAGCGCCGGCATTGCCAGCCGCATGCGGCTCGACCAGAACGCCGCTCGTCTGTGCCGGGCCATCGGCAGGGCGGACCGCGCTCCCCGTCGATCGCCCGATCTTCGCGCGGCAATGAGGGCCGTCCCGGCGCAGAACAGCCGCCTTCGGGTCGAAACCGGCGGACGCGCTGTCGTGGGGCTCGTCTGGGGCGCGCCTCGACGGGTCGGCCGCGCCGACCGCTCAGCAG
>DASZSH010000202.1:0-9113 GCA_035548755.1 Devosia sp. | reverse complement strand
GATGCGAGTGCGACGAATGTCGCACTCGCGATGAGGATACGCATGTACATGTTCCTCGATCCCTGTTCGTCAGACGCCGCCGCCGATCACCACGAGGTGCTGCGACTGGTTGATCGACTGGGTGTTGTTGTCGCCGTTGTCGACCTCGTTTTCCGCCTTCTGCGACTGAACGGTTCCGTGGGTCGACCCGGCAAACAGGGACTGGGACTGGCCGATCTTCTGGCTGTTGTCGTCGCCATTGCCCTTGACCTCGTTCTCGGCGTCCTGCTCCTGGGCGGTGCCGATCGCAAAGCCGATGAAGGCCTTCTGCGACTGATAGATCATCTGATCGTTGTTGTTGGCGTAGTCGTTGGTCCAGTTCCTGGCGTGCTGGTCCTGGACTGGGCAGCCAAAACCGGCCCAGACGACGGCGAACTGCTTCTGGCCGATCTTCTGGACGCCGCCGTAGCTGTCGTCCGCGTTGTTGCTGCCCTTCTGATGCTGAAGGGTGCCAAACCACAGGCCGCTTAGGCCGCCCTGGTTCTGCCAGATCTTCTGGGTGGTGTAGTCGGCATCGTCGGCGTTGTTCTTGGCGTCCTGGACCTGAAGCCCGTCCAAGCGGCAATAATGGGCGAAGGCGGGGGAGGCGAGCCCGGCGAGGATAGCAGTCGCCGCGGTAGCCAAAAGAAGATTACGCATACTAAAACTCCCTCAGGTGGCGAGTAAGCCGGGCGGATCCCTGCTTCTCTGCCAAAACAAAACCATGCGGGAGCGACAGTCGTGAAACGGATTAGTGTGGGGAAAACTCGGCGTCTGGATGTAATAGCGGGTTTAACAAGGTTAACATGCCGTTAAGCCATAGTCGTACGTGACATCAGGACCTGTATTGGCCCCATGCGATACAGAAGATGGTACGATTCTGACGGCTGACAGTACGTTCGTCCTGAGAAACCACACAGCACGCGGACCGTCTTGCGGGCAGGCGGTCGAGCCGGCCAGACTCCAGCTCGCGCGCGCCTGTCAAGAGATGGCCCGCATTGGTGTCGCTCCCGCGGGGCAGTGGGGCGCCAAAGCAATCCCCGCAAGTATTTCCGCATGCAGGTCTTCGAGTTACTTCAATAGCTTGCGGGGAGGGTTACTTGCGCCCCGAACTCCACGTCTATGGCCGATTTGGGGCAGAGATCGCTCTTCGGCGGTAACCATCTCATGGTATATGAATTGCTAACGCCGGTGCATCTTCGTAGCCTCGGCTGCAGCGATGGTGCCTGCATCGCACCCCCCTCGGTCCGGCGCGAGGGATCAGGGATCTTACCGGTCCAGATCCGTGCTTTCCGGGAGAGCCATGGGCTATTCGCAGAACAGTCTCATCAGCGCAATCTACGAGATGGCGCTCGGCCGGGCCAATTGGGACAGCATTCTGGACATCCTGGGTGCGGCGTTTCCCGATTGCCTCGTACTGGTGAGCGGGCACGATCTGGCCAAGCGATCGAGCCTGCTGTTCTCGCAGCGCGGCCTCACGCCCGAGGCCGTCAGCACCTACCTGTCGCACTACGCCGACCGCAATCCGTGGCTCGAAGGCACGGCCGAGCTCGCCCCGTTCCAGGTCTATCATGACGAGCAGCTGCTGCCGCGCGAGGCGGCGCGGACGACCCCGTTCGTCAGCGAGTGGCTCGTCAAGCAGGGCGATTTCCTTGCCGCCACCGGCGTCGTGATCCTTCGCGAGGGCGCGCGGCAGATGTCCATCGAGATCCGCTATCCGGGCGATGCCATCGAGCTGCGCGAGCGGGCAGGGCAGGTTCTGGGCGAAGCGGCCTACCATTTCGGGCGGGCCTTCGAAATCCTCAAGCGCGCCCGCTTTTCCTCCGGCTTCGGCTATCTCAACAACGTCGTCGAGGATCTTCCCTTCGCGGTGTTCTTCGTGGACACCGACATGCGCATTCACTACTCCAACCAGCATGCCGAGGCCATGCGGCGGCGCGGGGACGGACCCTTCACCGGCTTTGAGGGACAGCTCCGAACCGCCGACGACACGACCGACCGCCAGCTCCGCGAGCTCGTGCAGAAGACCGCCGCGGTCAAGCGCTCGTCGACCTCGGTGCTGCAGCTGGGCCAGATCAATGGCGACCAGCGCTATCTCGCCATCGCCAGGCTCGCCTCCCGCGGGCCGCAGCACTATCAGCTCCACGACGCGATCCTCGATCCCGGCCCGCTGGTGATGCTGGTGATCCACGGCAGCCTCGAAGTCGCGCCCCTGCCGATGGACCTGCTCTGGCGCGCCTTCGGCCTGACCGAGTCGGAGGCGACGCTGGCCGAAGCCCTGCTTAGCGGATCGACCCTGGCCGATTTCGCGCAGGAGCGCGAGGTCTCCAAGCAGACGCTGCGCAATCAGCTTGTGGGCGTGATGCGCAAGACCGGAACGCGGCGCCAGTCCGAACTGGTTTCGCTGCTGACGCGGCTCTCCCTGACCTGCCTCTAGCGTCCGCTCCGCCCCCCGCGCGGCACGGCGGCCTTCCGACCGGGTTGCGTCGGCGGGGGCCCTCAACTACATGGGCGGCAAGCGTGTTTGCGAGATGGACCATGCGTGCCGAAACCGAGAAAGCCGTCGCCGAAATCGAGCAGGTGCTGAGCCTGCTGAGGAGGCATCTTTGACTGGGACACAGCCCAGGCCCGTCTCGAGGACCTGAACAATCGCACGGAGTCGCCGGACTTCTGGGCGGACCCCGAAAAGGCGCGCGAGATCATGCGGCAGCGCGACGAGCTCGACGCCCAGGTGGGGGCCGTCAAGTCGTTCGACCGGCAGCTTCGCGACAATATCGAGCTCATCGAGATGGGCGAGGCCGAGGGCGACGAGGCGGTCGTCCGCGAGGCCGAGAAGGCGATCGAGGGCCTCAAGGAGACCGCCGCGCGCCTGCAGGTGGAAACGCTTCTGAGCGGGGAGGCCGACCACAACGACTGCTATCTCGAAATCCATGCCGGCGCAGGCGGCACCGAGAGCCAGGACTGGGCGAACATGCTGCTGCGCATGTATTCGCGCTGGGCGGAGCGGCGGGGCTTCAAGACCGAGACGATGGAAATTCACCCCGGCGAAGAAGCAGGGATCAAGTCCGCGACCATCCAGGTCAAGGGTCACAACGCCTATGGGTGGCTCAAGACCGAGAGCGGCGTCCACCGGCTGGTCCGCATCTCGCCCTACGACAGCGCCGCGCGCCGCCACACGAGCTTTTCGTCGGCATGGGTGTATCCGGTGGTCGACGACACCATCAACATCGAGATCAATGAGGCCGATCTCAAGATCGACACCTATCGCTCGTCGGGGGCGGGCGGCCAGCACGTCAACACCACCGACTCCGCGATCCGCATCACCCATATCCCCACGGGCATCGTGGTGGCCTGCCAGGCTGAGCGCAGCCAGCACAAGAACCGCGCGACCGCCATGGCCATGCTCAAGGCGCGCCTTTACGAACAGGAGCTCGAAAAGCGCGAGGCCGCGGCCAACGCCGAAGCGGCCGCCAAGACCGAGATCGGCTGGGGACACCAGATCCGCAGCTACGTGCTGCAGCCCTATCAGATGGTCAAGGATCTGCGCACCGGCTACGAGACATCCAACACCAGCGCCGTGCTCGACGGCGATCTCGACGCCTTCATGGAGGCATCGCTCGCGGCCCGCGTGCAGGGCTACGCCGACAAGGTGGATGCCGGCCAGTAACGAAACGCGGCCGGTGGGACCTCCACCGGCCGCACTAAAGTACATCTTTTGGGGTGGTCGCCGGCGAGACGGCCACCTGAAATACGGGCCTGAGCTTGGCCTGTTCACCGTCGCGCTGCATCACCCATTTGGGGTATTGCGCGCAGTGAAATCGTCAGCTCGCCACGATCCGCTGCAGGATCCTGCCCGCATTCAGATATCGGGCGGGGTCCACCGCCATATCCTCGCGCCGAACCTCGAAATGCAGGTGAGGGCCCGTTGAGCGCCCGGTCGAGCCGACCCGGGCGATCGGGCTGCCGGTCGAGACCGCATCGCCCTGCTTGACCAGGAAGGCGCTCAGATGGCCGTAGCGGGTGACGAGCCCGTCCGGATGGGTCACTTCGACCACATTTCCGTAGCCCGACATCTGTCCAACAAAGCTCACGGTGCCGGCGCCGGCGCTGAGCACGATGGTTCCCATCGGCGCGGCGAAGTCGATCCCGGAGTGAAAGGCGAGGCGTCCCGTAAAGGGGTCCTTGCGATTGCCGAAGATCGAACTCACCCGGCTGACAGTGGCGACCGGCCGGTGGATCGGGGCCAGGTCGGCCGCGGCCTTGGCGGCCTTGAAGCGCTCGAGCGCGGCCTCCACGGTATTGGCATCGTCGATCAGCGAGCCGCCCTCGACGCCGTCGACCGGTGGAAGCAACGGGCCGCCCTCGGCGGTGTCGTCGACCGCCGGAAGCGTCGGCTTGATGCCGATGGCTGCAAGCGCGCCGATGATCTTGTCGGTCTTGGTGGTGGCCTCGTCCGAAAGCGTGGCAAGGGCGAGGCGGGACTCGTCCATCATCTGCGTAAGGGCCTGCCGGGCCTCCGCGACCTTGGCGCCTGCATCGCCGTCGGTGGCAGCGGGCGCCGCGGCATCGGGTCCGGCGGGCGCCGCGGCATCGGGGACCGCCGGCTCCACACCGCCGTCGCCCGGAGCCGGCTGGGCGGCATTGTCGAGACCGAGGGCCGCCGCCTTGTCCGCGAGCTGCTTGACGTATTGATGCTGCTCGAGCAGCAGCTCCTGCGTCTGCGCCAGTTCCTGCAGCTGCAGGTTGATATCGCCCGCCTGCGCGTAGCGGCGGGACTGCAGCCGGTCGACCTCGAGGCGCAACTGCGCGAGCCGGTCCTCGTAGGCGCTCAGCGCCGATTGACCGCTGTTTGAGATCAGCCGCGAGATATCGGGCGCCATCAGCAGCCCGACCAGGGTCACGACATTGGTCGCGAGCAGGCCGCCGAATCCGAGGTAGAGCAGCAGCGGGGGAATGGCGAGCCGGTGGCTGACTGCTTTTCGCGCCTCGGGCGCAGGTTTGCCGAACGGCTTGGCGGGGACTTTCGGACGCACCGCATCACTCCCGAGACGCTAGAACGCTCGGGATGATCATGGTCTGTTAAGGTTAATAAGGCGAAAAGGGGAGCAGGAAACTGCCTATCGGGCCGGAACGGCAAGCTTGCGGACAGCGTCGAGGACCTTTTGCGCATGACCCTTGATCCGCGACGCTTTGAAGACGCCGGCGATTCTGCCGTCTGCGCCAATGAGATAGGTGACGCGCAACACGCCCATGAACTCGTGGCCCCAGAGCTTCTTCTGCGCCCACAGGCCATAGGCCTTGATCGCTTCGAGGTCGGGATCGGCCAAGAGCGGCTGGGCAAAGCCGTATTTGGCGGAAAATTTCCGGTGGCTTTCGACGTCCTGCGGGGAGATGGCGACCAGCGTGGCGCCGGCCCGCTCGAACTCGGGGGCGAGGGCCGAGAATTCCTGGTTTTCGAGCACGCAGCCCCCGCTGTCGTCCTCGCAGTAGAATGCCAGCACGACCGGCCGACCCCTCATGCCCGCCAGGGCAAAGCGCCCGCCGCGATCGTCGATCAGCGAGAAATCGGGAGCCGCGCGCCCCACCTCGAGCATCCCCATAGAGCCTCCTCGGGCGCCCGGGCGCGCCTTTTCAGGGTGTTAGTGCCATATTGCAGCCGGTATCGTCGGACAAGACGCTCTGTCAGCACGATGAGTCCCGGGGCCCTTTCGCTTCATCGTCAAACGCCTGCGGAACATAATTGAAGCCCACGCCGCCACCAGGTCAGACGGTCCGCAAGCGCTCTGTCGCCCATAGGCTCGGCCTCGCCGCCGCGTGGGTTTTCGGCGTGCCGATGGCGCTCGTGCTCGCCCTCTATATCGCGCTGCTCGTCCACCCGCTGCCGCTGCCGTTCATCGCCACGCAGGTGCGCAACCTCGTTGTGTCCACCATGCCGCCGGGCACCGAGCTCGAGCTCGGAGACATGGCCCTGGCCCTCGAGAACTACGCCTTCCCGGTGATCCAGTTCAGCCCGGTGGTCTACAAGGACACCGCCAGCGGCGCCAAGATCGGCATGGATGCGTTCGAGGTGGGCTTCTCCCCGATCCGGGCGCTGATCGGTCAGCCAGGGGCGACCGTGACCATGGTCGGCCCGCATATTCAGATCAACCAGGACCTGTTCGGTCCGCGGCTCGCCGACCTCGAGGTCGTGCCCGATCCCAATGGCGGGCCGGCGACAGTGCGTGTGCTCGAAGGATCGACGGCATTCCCCGACGCTGGAATTCACTCGGGCGGCATCGACGTCGAGGGCGAGCAGACCGACGCCACGCGCATGCGGTCGGACAATGATTGGCTGGTCTACAACTTCGAAGCGGCCGAGGCGGGCATCGCCTCGATCATCGAACAGGCGCAGATGGGGCGCTTTTCGCGCCTGATCATCAAGAAGGCGACGCTCGACATGAACGACGCCCTCTACGGCGTGCTGCGCACCTTCACCGACATCTCCCTCGATATCGCGCCGACGCCAAACGGCAAGGCGGTGGAAGGCAGCTTCTCGGCGAACTTCGGCGGCACCGTGATGAAAGGCATCCTCGAACGCGTCATCGACCAGACCGGCCAAGCGCGCCTCAAGGTGAGCCTCAACAATTTCGATCTCGCCTCATTCGTCCCCAACATCAACGATCCCGATTCCATGGTGGGGATCGTCGGCGCATCCGCGGTGTCCCTGGATGTCGGGTTCGACGCGACGACGAACAAGATTCACGACGGCGACTTCCACATCGACATGACGGGGACCGATCTGCGGATCGGGGATGACTTCTTCCCCATCGCCAGCAACATCATCGAGGTGAAGTGGCTCCCCAACGACGGCACCTTCAACATGGGCGAAGCTGCCGTCACCGTCGGACAGACATCGGCGAAGATGTCGGGGGTCTTCAAGCTCGGACTGGACGATCTTTACGGACCCACCGTCGCCATCTCGATGACGAGCCGGGACGTCGAGATCCATCCCAATGACATGAGTGCGCCGGCCGAGGGCTTCGACCAGATCAGTTTCAAGGGCTGGTCGGCGCCGCTTTATGGCGCGATCGGCATCGACCAGGCGATCATGACCAAAAAGAGCGGCGCGCGCATCGAGTCCAAGGGCCGCATCGACATGCTCCGCAAGGGCATGGGGCTTGACATGGCAGTCGCAGGGCAGGGGATCACCGCGGACGATCTCAAGCGGCTCTGGCCCTATTTCATCGCCACCGACGCGCGCGACTGGTTCGTCAAGAATGTCACCGCCGGCACGATCGAAAGCGCGAACATGAAATACGCCTTTCCGGTCGGCACGCTCGGCCTCAAGGGTGAAGACAAGCCGATCCCGCAGAACGGCGTTTTCATCGAAATGGTCGCCGACGGGGTCAAGGTGAAGCCGGTCGAAAATCTCGATCCCATCGAGATCCAGGGCAAGGCCCGGCTGCAGATGCACGATTCCGAGTTCACCGTCGCGGCCGACGGCGGCTCGATCCCCACGCCCAAGGGCAACATATCGGTCGCCAATGCGGCCCTTGTGATGTCCCCCGGGGACACGCCGGGCGAGAACATCGTTGAAATCTCCGGCGACATGTCGAGCGGTATTCCTGCGCTCTCGGCGATCATCAAGCAGGTGCAGCCGGACGCCCTCAAATCCAGCCAGCTCCCCGTCGATCTCGACACGCTCGGGGGCAATCTCAACGTCCGCCTGGTTTCCACGGTCACCATCGACGACAAGAATGCGGTCAAGAGCATCGACTATACGATCAACGGCAACGTCGTCGATTTCGGCAGCACCGTGCCGATCGAAGGGCACCAGCTCAATGACGGGCAGCTCTCCTTCATGGCAACGCCGGCGGGCTTCAAGGTCGGCGGGTCGGCCGCGATCGACGGCGTTTCGGCCAGCGCCACGATCGAAGGCGATCTCAAGGACCCCAAGCACCCCGACATGGCGATCAACGCCACAATCGATCTGGGCGATCTCGCCAAGCTCGGTTTCGACATGGGGCAATTCGCAAGCGGCAAGGTCAGCGTTCAGGCCAGGCCAATGCCCGACGGCTCGATCCAGATGGCGATCGACCTCGACAACGCCGCGCTGAGCATCAAGGACCTGGGAATCACCAAGGACGCCGGCATTCCCGGCACACTCAAAGCCACCTTCCAGCAAAAGGCCGACATTGCCGAAATCAGTGACGTCGATCTGAGCTTCGGCGACGTAAGGCTGAAGGGAAGTCTCGAGGTCGACCAGAAGAAGGGCGCGCTGAATTCCGCTGAGTTCTCGAGCTTCGCGCTGAGCCCTGGCGACGCCGCGCAGGTCTCGCTGACGCCCATCAACGGCGGCTATCAGGTGCGTATCCGTGGCGACCAGCTCGACCTGCGGCCGCTGCTCAGGCAGTTCTTCAGCCTCGACCAGGGGTCGGGCGGTCCGCGCGCGACGAGTTTCACACAGACCATCGCGGTCGACGCCGAGCTCAAGCGCGCGCTCGGCTATTACAAGACGACTGCCTACAACGTGGCGCTGGATCTCGCCCTCAAGGGCAGCGACCTCAAGAAGGTGAGCCTGCAGGCCCAGCTCGGCGGCAATGCCGAAGTGTCGGTGGCGACCAATCCCACGCCGGAAGGGCATACGCTGTCGGTCGCCTTCAACGACCTGGGCACATTGCTTCGCCTTGTGGGCGTGTATGCGCAGGTTCAGGGCGGGCAGGGGAGCATGATGCTGGCGTCGAACACCACCACCAAGGTCGACACCGGTCAGATCACGCTCAGGAACTTCTCGATCGTCGACGAAAAGAACGTCGCCAACATCCTCAACGGGCACCCGGGGGGCGGTCAGCTCCTTTCGCGCGGAAACAACCTCAGTTTCCGCAGCGCCAAGGTGGACTTCACGCACAGGGTCGATCGCGTCCAGATCAACGACGCCGTCATCACCGGCGACAACATCGGCGGCTCCGGCGAGGGCTTCATCTACACCGACAGCAAGCAGTACGACCTGGTGGGTACGGTCATTCCGATGTTCGGGATCAACAACGCCTTTGGCAAGCTGTTCGGCCCGCTGGGCGGAGGTCCGGCGGGCGGGCTGTTCGGCGTGACCTTCCAGG
>DASZSH010000201.1:0-3818 GCA_035548755.1 Devosia sp. | reverse complement strand
CCGAGCGCCCGGCCGACCGGAAAGCCCAGCCCGCCCAGATCGGGAAAGCCGCCATCTTCGAGCGGGGCGAGCCGATCGTTGATGTTGGCGATGAAGCTCGGCCGGCGGGTTTCGGTCATTCCATTTCCTCTGGGGTCAGGTCCCTGCGAAGTTCAGCCGGTAGCTCAGGGCCTCGGCGATATGCGGGCGCGTCACCTTCTCGCTGCCGGCAAGATCGGCGAGGGTGCGGGCGACCTTGAGCACGCGGTGATAGGCGCGCGCGCTCAACGAAAAGCGCTCGGCGGCCTGCAGCATGAGAGCCTGGCTCTCCTTGTCGGGATCGACCACCTTCTCGATGAGGGTGACCGGAGCGGCCGCGTTGGTGAAGACCTCGGGGTGGCCGGCCTTGAGATAGCGCTCGCGCTGGACCTCGCGGGCGGCGCTGACGCGGGCGGCGACGGCCGCGGAGCTTTCGCCCGTCGCCGGGCCAATCATATCGGCCGCGCTCACGGCCGGCACATCGACCCGGATATCGATGCGGTCGAGAAACGGCCCCGAGACACGGGCCTGATATTCGGCAGCGCAGGCATCGCCGCGCTTGCAGGTGTGTCCGGGCGTGCCGGCAAGGCCGCATTTGCAGGGGTTCATGGCGGCAATGAGCTGGAAGCGCGAGGGGAAAGTGACGCGCGTATTGGCGCGGGCGATCACCGTCTCGCCACTTTCGAGCGGCTGGCGCAGGCTATCGAGCACGGCGGGCGCGAATTCCGGCAGCTCATCGAGAAACAGAACACCGTTATGGGCCATGCTGGCTTCGCCCGGACGGACCTTGAGGCCGCCGCCCACCAGCGCGGCCATCGAGGCCGAGTGATGCGGCGCGCGGAACGGCCGGCGGTCGCTGAGCGCGCCATCGGCAAGCTCGCCGGCGATCGAGGCGATCATGGACACATCGAGCAGCTCGCGCGGATTGAGCGGGGGGAGAATGGAAGGCAGGCGCTGCGCCAGCATCGACTTGCCCGCGCCGGGCGGGCCGACCATGAGCATGTTGTGGCCGCCGGCGGCGGCGACTTCGAGGGCGCGGCGCGCCACCTCCTGGCCGCGCACCTCGCTCAGATCGGGCAGGCCTGCGGTTGGCTCGTGGCGCTTGGGCAGCGGGCGCGGGCAGAGCTGGTAGCCGCCCAGGTGATTGACCAGCGCCAGAAGCGAATCGGGAGCCACGATCTCGATGTCGTCGCCAGCCCAGGCCGCTTCCGGGCCGGAGAGCGCGGGGCAGATGATGCCGAACCCCCGCCCGTGCGCGGCAATCGCGGCGGGCAGCACGCCATCGACGCGGGCCAGCCGGCCATCGAGCCCGAGCTCCCCAAGCGCGACGTAGCCATCAAGCGCATCGGCCGGGAAGGCACCGATCGCCGCCATCAGGGCGAGCGCGATGGGCAGATCGTAGTGGCTCCCCTCCTTGGGCAGATCGGCTGGGGCAAGATTGACGATGATGCGCTTGGGCGGCAGCCCGAGCCCGGAGGAAATCAGGGCCGCCTTCACCCGCTCGCCGGCCTCCTTGATGGCCTTGTCGGGCAGCCCGACGATGACGACTCCGGGTGGCACGCCGTGAGTGATCTGCGCCTGCACATCAACCGGCACAGCCTCGATGCCCTGGAACGCCACGGTCTGCACGCGGGCAACCATCGTGAACCCCCATCCACCCGGCCAAAACCCTAACAAGCCGGGTTGCGCTCATCAAGAACATTTCATGAACAGAGCTGGCGGCGGCTGAGGCGCCATTCCCATCACGCCGTTAACCATAGAGCGATATCAAAGGGTTAGCGCAAGGTTCCATTTACCGGCCCATGTTGAATCGAATGCGGTGTTCCCCAAGCTCCGCGTGACGTTCAGCATGGACTTCGCCTACGCCCGTTTTGCCCCGAACCGCTGGTGGAAGGCCGTCGCGGCCGGCCTTGTGCTCGCCGCGCTCTCGGCATGCGCCACCAGTCCGCGCAGCCTGGACGGCCAGGTCGGGCCGCCCATCCATGGCGACAACCGCCCGCATCCGGGGGTGGCGAAGGCGCGGGCGCTCCCGATCCAGGGGCTGGATGTGGCGCGGTATCAGGGCGCGATCGACTACGCCAAGGTGCGCGCGGCAGGCGTGCAGTTCGTCTACATGAAGGCGACGGAAGGCAAGGACTATGTCGACCCGGCCTTTGCCGGCAACTGGGCCAAGGCCCAGGCCTACGGCATCCCGCATGGGGCGTACCACTTCATGACGTGGTGCTCGACGGCGGCCCAGCAGGCCGCCTGGTTCGTTAGGAACGTGCCGAACGATCCCACCGCGCTGCCCCCGGTGCTCGACCTCGAGTGGAACCACGGCTCCTCATGCAAGAACCGGTTCGGCAAGGCCGATATCCTTGAAAAGATCCGTCTGATGCTGAGGGCCATGGAGGCACACACCGGCAAGGTGCCGATCATCTATACCGACCCGGCGTTCCACCACGACATCCTCGAAGGCGAACACTTCGACAATCCGTTCTGGCTGCGCTCGACCGCCGCCGAGCCGCCCGAGCGATATGGCAACCGCCGCTGGATGCTCTGGCAGTGGACGCAGACGGGCGTGCTCAACGGGGTGGTGGGCGAAGTCGACCGCAACGCCTTCTATGGCGACGAGAACGACTGGACGATGTTCCTGCTCACCGGCTGCGACCCGCGCATGGTCGATGCGCTGGGCCCCGAAGGCAAGTGCAGCCTGGTGAAATGACGCTTCAGACGCTTGTGCGGCGCCGGGCGCGGGCCTAGCTTTTGGCTTCGCATTCGCCGGCGACGTCCGGCCTCATGGAAGGAGAGATCGCGATGGCAAAAGGTCAGGTGCGCAAGCAGAAAGAAGCCAAGAAACCCAAGAAGGAAAAGCCGAAGGTTCTGGCGACCGCGGGCATGAGCAACCCGGTGGCCAGCGCGACGGGCAAGAAGAAGTAGGCGCGGGCTCGGCCGGCGCCGGGGGGCCGCTCCGCAGGGGCGGCCCCTTTCCTTTGAGCGGCCGGGCACGGTCGCCAGGCGAAAACCGCGGGGGCTCCCGGGCGACAGAGATGGCCTATCCCACCGCGCCAAACAGCCCTGCGGATTTGATGCCGTCGATCAGGAACTGCATGGAGAGTGCGGCGAGCAGCACGCCGACGACGCGGCTCACGACGGCCAGGCCGGTCAGGCCCAGCAGCCTCTGGATGGGGATGGCCAGCAGCATGCCCAGATAGCACAGCAGCATGATCGCCAGCATGGCGGCCACCACTTCGAACCAGCCCAGCGAGAACAGGCCCTCGGGCGTGGCGAGCAGAATGGTGGCGCTGATGGCGCCGGGGCCAGCGATAAGGGGCGTTGCCAGCGGGAACACCGAAATATCGGGACGCTGGCGCGCCTCGTTCTCTTCCTCGGGCGTGGTGCCTGTGCCGCCCGAATGACGGGCGAACACCATGTCGATCGAGATCAGCAGCAGCAGCACGCCGCCGGCGATGCGCAGGGCCGGCAGGGTGATGCCGAAGAGATTGAGCAGAGCCTGTCCGAAAACGGCGAAGAACAGGAGGATGCCGGTTGCAATCAGCGTGCCGCGCAGAGCGTAGAGCTGGCGCTCGGCACGGGTCGATCGCTCGGTGAGAGCGGCATAGACAAGCAGCAGATCGAACGGCCCGAGGGTTGCAAAGAAGGTCGAAAGGGCGAGCAGGAGGGTGTCGACGCGCATGGCCCGACAATGGCCGAGGCGCGGGCGAAAAGCGAGTGCCTCGCCAGCGCCCCGATCGTCATGGCAAGCTTGGGCCCATGACCGATGCCGTGCCCGACACGCTGAGCGCGGCCCCGCCGCCCGA
>DASZSH010000200.1:0-4743 GCA_035548755.1 Devosia sp. | reverse complement strand
TACATATTTCTTATAAAAATTGTCATCACGACGAACAGATGCGATTGCCGTAAGGCTGTAGACAAGAGCTTGTCCGTCCATACTCTTCTCACATAATAAGATTTCCTCTTTCTGCAACTCGTGCAGAAGACTTGCGTTGTGACAGGTCAGCCAAAGCTGTGCATCATAGCGGTTGCGCTCTGGATCTATGAACCAGCGAAAGACTTCTTCAACAACCATCGGATGAATTGAAGCATCGAGTTCATCTATCACAGCGACACCACCATTTTCCAAAGCATAGTCAATAAGAGGAAAATAACGAAGCAGCGCCCTGGTTCCGTGGCTTTCCCCTGACCAGCGCATTGGCATACCCAAACCTTGATGCATAAAAACGACCTCGTCCTTTGCATTGTCAGAATTGGGTTTCACGCTCCTGATACCAAGGTCAATCCGCTCAATCTCGCGGTTTACTCTTTCCAAAAGCTGGGGGTTGCTCAAATAATATCGAGAAGCATCCTCATCTCGCGGTTCAAACCTCTCTGAAAGAATGTTGGTTAGGACTCGCTGAGAAACCTCCCGCAGCTTTAATGATGGCTGATGACCTAACTGAGCCAAGGTGGAGATAGCACTAGCGGTCTTACGAAGCGTGACGCTTTCAAAAGCTCCGATCCGGAACCAACTGTCAGACGACTGAATTGTACTCCCCTGACGTTCGAAAACTCGGTGGAACCGACCGCGTCCTTCGGGTTGGCGCCGCAACGTTTCACGTAATACCTGGTGGGGACTATTGGGGTCATTAGAGAGCATCAATTCATACTCATACACGCTGTATTGCTGATCAGCAGCCTCCAAGCTTGGATCAGTAGGACCGGTAAAATGGACGCAGAGACGAGTGGGCTGCTGCCAAGAAGCCGCGTCCTTGAATGGCTCATAGGGCAGTGGAATGTCCGGATTGAGGGTCACGCTGTCGCGTGCAAACCAAGCAAGGAAACTTAATGCACGAAGGACCGTAGACTTGCCGGAGGCGTTTGCGCCGAAAAGCGCCACTAGACGCGGCGCTCGGCGTGACGCCCCAGGGAATATTGACGCGTACCTAGAAGAAGAATCAGGGACATTTTCCGCAACCTCTAAGTCCACAACTTGGAGGGTACGAAAGCAGAAAAAGTTCTCGATCTCTAATCTAAAAATCATGTTAAAGTGATGCCTCCAAATGTCATATAGGCTCCTCATTGGAGGATTTCAACGAAAAATTGTTAAATATTGGCAATCGAGAGGGATTCGGAGCGCCGCCCACGTCGATGACGATGCCGGTTCGACCCTAATTAGCTACTCCGCCGCTTTCCTCGCCTCCTCCACCTTCCCGAACCCGCCGCCGCCGGGCGTCTCGATCACGAACATGTCGCCCGGATTCATCTCCGTCTTGTCGGTCGAGCCCAGATCGGTGCGGCTGCCGTCGGCGCGGATGACATAGTTCTTCCCGACCGCACCCGGCTCGCCGCCGGCCATGCCGTAGGGCGGCACCTTGCGGTGGCCGGAGAGGATCGCGGCCGTCATCGCCTCGCGGAAACGCAGCTTGCGGGTGACCCCGTCGCCGCCGCGATGCTTGCCCTTGCCGCCCGAGCCGCGCCGGATGGCGAAGCTTTCCACCAGCACCGGGAAGCGCCATTCCAGAATCTCGGGATCGGTCAGGCGCGAGTTGGTCATGTGGGTATGGACCGCGTCGGTGCCGTCGAAGTCCGGCCCCGCGCCCGAGCCGCCGCAGATGGTCTCGTAATACTGATAGCGCGCGTTGCCGAAGGTGAGGTTGTTCATCGTGCCCTGCGAGGCCGCCATCACGCCCAGCGCCCCATAGAGCGTGTCGGTGATGCATTGCGAGGTCTCGACATTGCCCGCCACCACCGCCGCGGGATAGCGCGGATTGAGCATCGAGCCGGGCGGGATGACGACCTCGAGCGGCTTGAGGCAGCCCTCGTTCATCGGGATGGTGTCGTCCACCAGTGTCCGGAAGACATAGAGCACGGCCGCACGGCAGACGGCCGAGGGCGCGTTGAAGTTGCTCGCGGCCTGCGGGCTGGTGCCGGTGAAATCGATCCGGGCCGAGCGCGAAGGATGGTCGATGGCGATCGCGACCGTGATCTGGCTGCCATCGTCGAGCGGATAGGTGAAGCGCCCGTCCTTGAGCACGGAGATCACGCGGCGCACCTGCTCCTCGGCATTGTCCTGGACATGGCCCATATAGGCCCAGACCACGTCCAGCCCATACATCGCCACCATGCGCCGGAGCTCCTGCACGCCCTTCTCGTTGGCGGCGATCTGGGCGCGCAAGTCGGCGATGTTCTGGTCGGGGTTGCGCGCGGGATATTTGCCCGAGGAGAGTAAGGCCCGCATCTCCGCCTCGAGGAAGCGGCCGCGATCGACCAGCTGGAAATCGTCGATGAGGACGCCCTCCTCCTCGACCGTGCGGCTGTCGGGCGGCATCGAGCCCGGGGTGATCCCGCCGATATCGGCATGATGCCCGCGGCTGGCGACATAGAAGAGGACGCGGTTGGCGGACGGAGAGTTGGTTGCTCCACCCCCTCCCTGACCCTCCCCCATCAAGGGGGAGGGGATCAGTTTTGCGGCGCCGGCTCCCTCTTCCTTATCCCCTCCCCCCTTGTGGGGGAGGGTCAGGGAGGGGGGCGCATCCCGCTCGAACACCGGCGTCACCACCGTCACGTCCGGCAGATGGGTGCCGCCGTTATAGGGCGCGTTCAGCACGAACACGTCGCCGGGAGCCATGGTGGCGCTGCGGCTGCGGATGACGGTGCGGATGCTCTCGCCCATCGAGCCCAGATGCACCGGCATGTGCGGCGCATTGGCGATGAGCTGGCCCTCGCGGTCGAAGATCGCGCAGGAGAAATCGAGCCGCTCCTTGATATTGACCGAGTAGCTGGTCTTCTCCAGCGTCGAGCCCATCTGCTCGGCGATCGACATGAAGAGATTGTTGAAGATCTCGAGCATGACCGGATCGACCTTGGTGCCGACGGCCGAGGCGCGCTGCAGCGCCACGATGCGCGTGAGAACCAGATGGCCGTGCGGCGTCATCTCGGCCTGCCAGCCGGGCTCGATCACGTTGGTGCCGATCGGCTCCACGATGATGGCGGGGCCGGCGATCTTGTCGCCCGGCTGCAGGTCGGCGCGGTCATAGAGCCGCGTGTCGTGGGCGGTGCCGGCGGCGCGCATCGCGACGCGGGCCTTGGAGCGCGGCTGCGGCTTGAGCGCGCGCGGCTCGATCACCGGGTCCGATACGCTCTCGGTCTTGCCGATCACCTCGACCGAGACCGCCTCGAGGACATGACCCTTGTCGGGCACGATGAAGCCGTAGCGCTGGCGGTGCGCCGCCTCGAAGCGCGCGACGACCTCCTTGAGGCCGCCGAACTCCACCACCAGGGCGGCGTCCGTGCCCTCATAGCGCAGATGCACGCGCCGGACAGCCGAAAGCGCCGCCTCCGGCAGCTCCTGCCCCTTCATCTCCTCGCGCGCCAGCGCCTCGAGCTGGTCGAGCCTCGCCTTGGCATCCGCCAGCGCCGGCTCGCCGAGCTTCGCCTCGATCGCGGATTCGCGCATGGCGCGGACATCGGCCAGGCCCATGCCATAGGCCGAGAGCACGCCCGCCATGGGGTGGAGGAAGATCTTGGTCATGCCCAGCGCGTCGGCCACCAGGCAGGCATGCTGGCCACCGGCGCCGCCGAAGCAGCAGAGCGTGTAGCGCGTCACGTCATAACCGCGCTGGATCGAGATCTCCTTGATCGCGTTCGCCATGTTCTCGACCGCGATGGTGAGGAAACCCTCGGCCACCTGTTCGGGCGTCCGCTTCTGTCCGGTCGCGGCCTCGATCCGGGCCGCCATCGCCTCGAACTTGGACTTGACGATCGCGGTATCGAGCGGCTGGTCGCCGCCGGGCCCGAAGATCTTCGGGAAGAAATCGGGCTGCAGCTTGCCCAGCATCACGTTGCAGTCGGTGACGGTGAGCGGGCCGCCGCGGCGATAGCAGGCGGGGCCGGGATCGGCGCCGGCCGATTCCGGGCCGACGCGGAAGCGCGCGCCGTCGAAGAACAGGATCGAGCCGCCGCCAGCCGCGACCGTGTGGATCTGCATCATGGGCGCGCGCATGCGCACGCCCGCCACATGGGTCTCGAAGGCGCGCTCATACTCGCCGGCGTAATGCGACACGTCGGTCGAGGTGCCGCCCATGTCGAAGCCGATGATGCGCTCGAACCCCGCCTGGCGCGAGGTCTCGACCGCGCCGACGATGCCGCCCGCGGGGCCCGACAGGATGCAGTCCTTGCCCTGGAAGAGGCGCGCGTCGGTGAGGCCGCCATTGGACTGCATGAACATGAGCCGCGCGCCGCCCAGCTCCGAGGCCACCTGGTCAACATAGCGGCGCAGCAGCGGCGAGAGATAGGCATCGACCACCGTGGTGTCGCCGCGCCCGACCAACTTCATCAGCGGGCTGACGCGGTGGCTGACCGAGACCTGGCTGAAGCCCATCTCGCGGGCGAGCTCGGCCAACCTTCGCTCATGCTCGGTATGGCGATAGCCGTGCATCAGCAGGATCGCGACCGCATGGATGCCGTCCGCGAGCGCCGCCTGCAGCCCGGTCCGCGCGCCCGCGAGATCGAGCGGCCGCAGCACCTCGCCCTCGGCCGTGACGCGCTCATCGACCTCGAGCACGCGCTCATAGAGCAGCTCGGGCAGCACGATCCGCCGCGCGAAGATATCGGG
>DASZSH010000199.1:0-3133 GCA_035548755.1 Devosia sp. | reverse complement strand
GCGGCTGGTCGCCGCCGGCAAGCCGAAGATGGTCGCGCTGATCGCCGTCGCCCGCAAGCTCATCACCATCCTCAACGCCATCCTCCGGGAGCGGAAACCATGGCAACCCGCTTGACAGCCAAGACAGTCGCTCTCCCCGTCGTTTGCGGGGAGAAGGGACTGTTCGGCGCTTGGCGGTGCGCGTCGCGTGCATCAACGTCCGCAGAGCAAGCGGAGCCGCATCTGGGTTCCGGCCTTCGCCGGAATGACGCCAACGGGGAGGTTTGTGCGCCCCGCACATGTCATCCTCGGGCTTGCCTGCCCTACCATCAGGATCAAGGGCGCGGTTCCCGCCGGCTTGGAGCGGCACCAATTCCGTGAGATAACCCGGCCATTGCCTCGAAGCCCCACTCCGGTTCTGAGAGGACGCCCATGTACACCCAGGCGCTCAACAGCAGGGAACCGCAGGACCCCGGCGCGCCGGAAGACGTCGAGCGGTTGACACAGTTCGAGACGCGGGTCGGCCGCGACGAGAAGGTCGAGCCGAACGACTGGATGCCGCAGGCCTACCGGCGCACCCTCGTGCGCCAGATCTCGCAGCACGCCCACTCCGAGGTCATCGGCATGCAGCCCGAGGGCAACTGGATCACGCGCGCACCGTCGCTGAAACGCAAGGCTGCGCTGCTGGCCAAGGTGCAGGACGAGGCCGGCCACGGCCTCTACCTTTACGCCGCCGCAGAGACCCTCGGCGTCTCGCGCGAGGAGCTCTACGAGCAGCTCCTCTCCGGCAAGGCCAAGTACTCCTCGATTTTCAATTATCCGACCCTGACCTGGGCCGACATCGGCGCCATCGGCTGGCTCGTCGACGGTGCGGCGATCATGAACCAGATCCCGCTCTGCCGCTGCAGCTACGGGCCCTACGCGCGCGCCATGATCCGCATCTGCCAGGAGGAGAGCTTCCACCAGCGCCAGGGCTACGAGATCATGCTCACCCTCTGCCGCGGCAGCGATGCGCAGAAGGCCATGGCGCAGGACGCGCTGAACCGCTGGTGGTGGCCGAGCCTCATGATGTTCGGCCCCTCCGACAAGGACAGCCTGCACAGCGCCGACACCATGAAATGGAAGATCAAGCGCTTCTCCAACGACGAGCTGCGCCAGAAGTTCATCGATGCGACCGTGCCCCAGGGCCACTATCTGGGGCTGACCTTCCCCGATCCCGAGCTGAAGCTGGACGAGGCGACGGGGCATTGGCAGATCGGCCCCATCGACTGGTCCGAGTTCAAGCGCGTGCTGGCCGGAGACGGGCCATGCAATCGCCAGCGCATGAAGGTGCGCCGGCAGGTCGAGCAGGACGGCGCCTGGGTGCGCGAGGCGGCGATGGCGTATGCGAGGAAGCAGGCCGCGCGCGCGGCGAGCAGCCTTGCGGCGGCGGAGTAGCGACACGGAGGCACGCATGCCCGAGCCCATGATGCCGCTCTGGGAAGTCTTCATCCGCAACCGCTCGGGCCTGCCGCACAAGCATTGCGGCAGCGTGCACGCGCCGGACGCGACCATGGCCCTGCAGGCGGCGCGCGACGTCTACACCAGGCGAGGCGAGAGCGTGTCGATCTGGATCGTGCCATCGACAGCGATCATCGCGTCCGATCCCGCGGAGAAGGAGGAGATGTTCGGGCCGACCGGATCGAAGATCTACCGCCACCCGACCTTCTACAAGATCCCCGACGACGTGGGCCACATGTGACCGGCGCTGCCAACCCTGCGACCGGCATGCCGGAGCGTACGCATCTGTTCACGTATGCAATCGCCCTCGCGGACGACGCACTGGTGCTGGGACACCGCCTGTCCGAATGGTCCGGCAGGGCGCCGATGCTGGAGGAGGACATCGCCCTTTCCAACCTCGCGCTCGACCTGATCGGGCAGGCGCGCCTGCTCTACGACTATGCCGCAGAGGTCGAGGGCCAAGGGCGCAACGAGGATCAGCTCGCCTATCTCCGCGACGCCCACGAGTTCCGCAACATCCTGCTCGTGGAGCAGCCGAACGGCGACTTCGCCGCGACCATGATCCGGCATCTCCTGTATGCCGCCTTCATGCATCCCTACTTCGAGGCGCTGGCGAGGTCGACCGATCCACACCTCGCCGGCATCGCGGGCAAGGCCGTGAAGGAGATGGCCTATCACCTGCGCCACGCCTCCGAATGGACCATCCGGCTGGGAGATGGAACCGCGGAGAGCCATCGGCGCGCGGCCGAGGCGCTGGATGAGCTTTGGGCCTACTCGGGCGAGCTGTTCGAGATGGACGGCGGCGAGGCGGCCCTTGTCGCCGGCGGCGTTGCCGTCGACCGCGAGCGCATCCGGCCCGTCTGGCAGAGTACGGTCATGCGCGTTCTCGACCAGGCCACCCTCGATCGCCCCGGCGACCGCTACATGCAGACCGGCGGCCGGGCGGGCCGCCATACCGAGCAGCTGGGGAAGATGCTGGCCGAGATGCAGGTTCTGGCGCGTGCGCACCCCGGTGTCACGTGGTAGGTAGACGGCCCATCTGGCGTATTCAGCATGGCGACCCCAGATTCCCTTAGCCGCGAGGGCTGGTTTCCACGCTATAGGTAAAAGAGGCTCGCGGCGGGCGCCACGCCGAGGCAGGTCCCGCAGAGCCCCCTCGTGAGGGCGCCCGCGAGCGAAATGGAGATGGACTGATGGATCTTGGAATAAGCAAGCCGGCCGCCGGTGCGGCCCCCGCCGACGTGATCAAGGACTCGGGTACGGCCGGCTTTGCCAAGGACGTGCTGGAAGCCTCGCGCAAGGTTCCGGTTCTGGTGGACTTCTGGGCGCAGTGGTGCGGGCCCTGCAAGCAGCTCACGCCGATCCTCGAGAAGGTGGTCAAATCGCTCGGCGGCAAGGTCCGCCTCGTCAAGATCAACGTCGACGAGCATCCGGCCATCGCCGGCCAGCTCAGGGTGCAGTCGATCCCGACGGTGTACGCTTTCAAGGACGGCCGTCCCCTCGATGGCTTCATGGGAGCCCAGTCGGAATCGCAGGTGCGGGCGTTCATCGAGCGGATCCTGGGCGAGGAGGCGGCCGCCGATCTGTCGACCGCGCTGCAGGAGGCTGCCCAAGCCCTGGATGCCGGCGACCTGCAAACGGCCGCCGAGATTTA
>DASZSH010000198.1:0-12780 GCA_035548755.1 Devosia sp. | reverse complement strand
GAAGCTGCAGGAACTTGTCGAGATCAGGAAGGGCGGCAAGGTCAACTGGCCCGGATCGACCCACACCAAGCCGATCCCCGGCATGGAAATCTTCCCCAGGCCGATCCAGTCGCCGCTGCCGCTGTGGATCGCCGTCGGCGGGACGCCCAATTCGGTCGCCCGCGCTGCCTATTACGCCCTGCCTCTGATGATCGCCATCATCGGCGGCCGTCCCCAGCAGTTTCAGCCCCTGGTCGAGCTCTATCGCGCAACCGGCGCGAAAATGAACCACGACCTCGGAGCGATGCCGGTGGGCATTTCCTCTCACGGCTTCATCGCCGAGGACTCGCAGGAGGCCATGGACATCGCCTTCCCCGCCCATCAGGCCGCCATGAGCCGCATCGGCAAGGAGCGCGGCTGGCCGCCCACGACCCGCGAACAGTTCGAGGCCGGCGCGAGCCCCCACGGCGCCTACTTCATGGGCTCGCCGCAGCAGGTGATCGACAAGATCCTGATGCAGCACGAATGGTTCGGCCACGACCGCTTCGGCCTGCAGCTCTCGGTGGGCACGTTGCCGCACGCCAAGGTCATGAAGGCCATTGAGCTCTTCGGCTCGGTGGTGAAGCCGGCGGTCAACAAGGCATTGGCGGGCAAGGCAAACTAGCCGGCGCGGCGGCCTGGCGCGGCACTGGCCGCCCCACTGCCTCCCTGGCGACGCCCTCAATCCGCCAGAATCTCGTCCCGGTCGCGCCACGAGCCCGTTCTAGAAACCTTTCCTTAACCGGCGGCGTCAAAGCCGCCGGAGGATAAGGGAACCGTCATGTTGCAGCTCATGCAGCGTTCTGTCGTCCGGATGCGCCGCCTGTGGGTGACGGAGGCGCTCCTGGTCGCCGCCATTCTCGTGTTCGGCGGTTACGCGCTGCTCTCCGACGCCCGGATGACGCCCGCCGAGCTGTTGGCCGGCGTGTCCGACCTGGTCTCGCCCTGACCGCTATTTGGCCCCTGAGCGCCGGATCGATCTGATCGGCAGCGGCGGCAGGCCGGACTTCTCCGCGATCGCCCGATCCTGCGCTTCGATTTCGGCGCGCGCCGGCGCGTCGCCGTCCAGTCCGCCCAGGATTTCGGCGGGAACGCGCCGGTTGGAGCGTTGCGTGCCGTCCTCATAGACCACGTCGAACAGCACGAACTCGCTGCGTGGGGTGGGTTTCTTGGCCATGCTGAACTCCTTCGGGCCGGCCTGATCGGCACTGCCGATAGGGAGAGGCGATGGGCGTTGACGGCGCGGCGGCTAGCTGGTCTTGGGCCAGCTCTGCCGGAACACGCCCTCGCCCTGCTCGTCGACGATCTGCCGGCCCTTGGCAAGGGCAAAGCTCACCGCCTCGTCACGCGAACTCATGCGGTCGGCGCGCACGAATTTGTAGCTCCTGAGCTCGCCCTCGATCGTCTTTTCGATCACGCCGGCGAGCTGGTATTCGCTGCCGGCGCTCATCGGGGTCGCCCGGATCGTGAAGCCCTTGTACTCCTCGCCGGGCTCGGCCTGCGGCTGCGCCGATCCGCCGCCGCCAAACAGGTTCTTCCAGAAAGACATTCGGGCGCTCCTAACCGTCGCGGCATGACTGGCCCGGCCGGGCCCCGCCTACCGGCTCATCGTCAGTTGTCGAGGAAGCTCCTGAGCTTCCGGCTGCGGCTCGGGTGCTTGAGCTTGCGCAGCGCCTTGGCCTCGATCTGGCGGATGCGCTCGCGCGTCACCGAGAACTGCTGACCGACCTCCTCGAGCGTGTGATCGGTGTTCATGCCGATGCCGAAGCGCATGCGCAGCACGCGCTCCTCGCGCGGGGTGAGGGAAGCGAGCACGCGCGTGGTCGTCTCGCGCAGATTGCTCTGGATCGCCGCATCGATCGGCTGCACCGCGTTCACATCCGGGATGAAGTCGCCGAGGTTGGAATCCTCCTCGTCGCCGATGGGCGTTTCGAGGCTGATGGGCTCCTTGGCGATCTTGAGCACCTTGCGCACCTTGTCGAGCGGCATCTGCAGCTTTTCGCTGAGCTCTTCGGGCGTGGGCTCGCGGCCGATCTCGTGCAGCATCTGGCGCGAGGTGCGCACGATCTTGTTGATCGTCTCGATCATGTGCACGGGGATGCGGATGGTGCGCGCCTGATCGGCGATCGAGCGGGTGATGGCCTGCCGGATCCACCATGTGGCGTAGGTCGAGAACTTGTAGCCGCGACGGTACTCGAACTTGTCCACCGCCTTCATCAGGCCGATGTTGCCTTCCTGGATGAGGTCCAGGAACTGCAGGCCGCGGTTCGTATACTTCTTGGCGATGGAGATGACGAGCCGCAGGTTGGCCTCCACCATCTCCTTCTTGGCGATGGCCGCCTCGCGCTCGCCCTTCTGCACCTTGTGGACGATCCGCCGGTACTCGGTGATGTCGAGTCCCGCCTCGGTCGCAAGCGTGTGAATTTCGCCGCGGATTTCGGCGACCGTGTCGCCCTCGCGCTTGATGAACTCGGCCCAGTGCTTGGAGCGATGCGCGACGTCCCTGGCCCAGTTCTCGTCGAGCTCGTGCGTGTAATAGGCCTCGAGGAACTCCTCGCGCTTGATGCCGTAGCTCTCGGCCAGGCGCAGCAGGCGTCCCTCCAGCCGCACCAGGCGCTTGTTGATGTCGTAGAGCTGCTCGACCAGGCTCTCGATGCGCGAGGCATTGAGGCTGAGCGACTTCACATCGGCGATCACCGTCGAGCGGAAGCCCTCGAGCTTCTTGGTCTCGGCTCCCGTCACCGGCTTGCTGCGATCGGCGGCGTGCTTGTCCTGCATCTTGCGCATCTTGCCGTAGGCGTCCGCGATGCGGTCGAAGGTCTCGACCACCTGCGGCTTGAGCTCGGCTTCCATGGCGCTCAGCGAGAGCGAATTTTCGAAGTCGTCCTCGTCATCCTCGACCGGATCCTGCGGCGGCAGCGGCTCGTCGGGCACATAATCGTCATCCTCGTCGCCCGAGCCGGCCTTTTTCGGAGACGGCTTGGACGCCTCGGCCCTGGCGGGAGCCGCAGGAGCAGGCGCGGGCTGGGCGACCTCGACCGGAACGACCGGCGCGGCCTGCTTGGCATCCGGACCCGCATAGGTCGCTTCCAGATCGATGATGTCGCGCAACAGGATTTCGCCGGCCGCCAGTTGATCGCGCCAGATGATGATGGCCTGGAAGGTGAGCGGGCTCTCGCACAGCCCCTCGATCATGGTCTCGCGCCCGGCCTCGATGCGCTTGGCGATGGCGATCTCGCCCTCGCGGCTGAGCAGCTCGACCGACCCCATCTCGCGCAGATACATGCGCACCGGATCATCGGTGCGGTCGCTGCCCTCGCGGGCGTTGGACTTGGAGGCGACCGCGGTGCCCGTGCGCTCGGCGAGCTCGGTGGATTCCTCTTCGGCATCGGCCGGCTCGGCTTCCTCGACCTCGTCCTCGTCGACGACGTTGATGCCCATGTCCGAGAACATCGCCATGATGTCCTCGATCTGGTCGGGCGAGACCTCCTCGGACGGCAGCACGGCGTTGACCTCTTCATAGGTCACGTAGCCGCGCTTCTTGGCGGTCTTGATGAGCTTCTTGACGGCGGCGTCGCTGAGATCGAGCAGCGGGCTGTCGGGAGTCTCCGCGCCCTCCTTGGTCTCGCCGGCCTGCGCCTTGTCGCCATCCTTGGCGGCTTTGCCCGATCCCTTGGCCGCCTTCAGCGGCGGAACTTTGGATGTGGCGGTCGTCTCGGTCTCGATATCGGTATTCACGGGCTTGGTGTCTGTTTTCGCTGCAACTTTGGGACTGGTTTTGGCATCGCCCTTGGGCGCCGCCTTCGGATTTGTCGTCTTGGCCCTGGGTTCGGCCTTTTCGGCCGCCTTGCTGTCGGCCCGAGCGTCCGTGCGGGATGCCTTCGCGCCGGCCCTGGGCGGGTTCTCCGCCGCACTCTTGCCGGCCGGCTTTGGCGGCTGCACCTCCTTGACGGGAGGGGATGTCTTTGCCGCCGGGGCGGATTTGGCCGGCGCCTTGATGACCGGCTTGGCCGCCGCCTTCTGCCGGGCCTCGCTCTCCCGCGGCTTTGTCGCGGGCTTGCCTGGAGCCTTCGGTTTCGACGCCGCCTTGGGAGACGGTTTGGCGGCCGGCTTTGGCGGCGCTTTCTTCGCCGCCGGCTTGCCGGCCTTCGCAACCGGCTTTGCCGCCGATCTGACGCTCGGCTTGCTCGCCGCCTTGGGCGCCGATCTTGCCGCCGGCTTGGGCTTTGCCTTCGCCGCCGGCGCTGCCTTCGCCTTTGCCTTGGGTGCCGCCTTCGCCTTGGGTGCTACCTTGGTGGCCATCTGGCTATGTGCTCCGTGACCCGAGCCCTGGGTCCGTTCGGTTCAAATGGTGGCAGTCAAATGCGCAACAAGGGCGGACCGACCTCCCAGTCCATGATTCGCTTCTGGAGGCGGCTTATGCAACTGATTCGCCCATAAGCAAAATCGCGCGCTCGCCAACCTCTCAGAAGTTGCGGGCCGCGCGTCCAGATAACGAACCAAACCCCTCGATCAACGCCTCTGTGCCGTCGACGGTCGTGATCTGATTCTTGATGTCCTGCAGCACCCTGAAGGAGTCCTCGGTCCAATCGACGTCGAGGGCGTTTTCCGCTGCTTTCAGGGCCTTATTTAGCTCAACGGACTTGTAATGCAAGGCCAGCGCGTGGCGAAGGCCGGTTTCCGCATCGAGCGCGGCGGCATCGGCCATCACCTGCCAGACCCCCTGCGCCCGCAGCATCGCCTCCATCCGCTCGATTTCGGTGCCGAACCCCCGCGCGCCCAGGCCAGCCCTGAGATCGGGGCCGGAAATGTCGTGATCGGCCATGATCAGGTCCAGCAGGGCCGCGAACAGCCGGCGCGCCGCCGCCGACCCGAATTCGAGGCCGGCAAGCTGCTCGAGGCGGCTTTCGGCCAGGCCCGGATGGTTGACGAGGCTCATCAGGATCACCGCCTCGCGCGGGCTCGCCTCGGTCTTGGCAGGCTTGAGCAGCCTGGAATTGCGCAGCGTGTCGGAAACCACCAGGCGCGGCGACCCCAGGGCGCGCTGCCCGCCATAGCCGCGGCGGGGGCCGTTGCGCCGGTCTTCCCCCCGCCGCCCGTCGAACCGCTGCGCCGGGCGCGCCGGCTGGAAGAACGCCGCAAGCTTTTCGTCGAAGGCCTGCATGTAGTGTCGCCGCACGGACTGGTCGCCGATGGCGCCTGCCCGCTCGCGCAGCCGCGCCTCGAGCGCCGCCCGCGCCTCGGGCGTTTCGGGCACGATGCCGCCCGACGTCTCGAGGCTCCAAACCACATCGCTCAGCGATCGCGCCCGCTCGAGCACCGCCTGAAATGCGGCCCGCCCCTGCTGGCGGATGAGATCGTCGGGGTCGAGCCCTTCGGGCAGCGTGGCGATCCGCACCGTCTTGCCCGGCGCCAGGAGCGGCAGCACCAGCCCGGCCGCCCGCTCGGCGGCTCTGAGACCCGCCGCATCGCCGTCGAAGCAAAGGATCGGCGCGTCCGTCATCCGCCACAGCATCTGCACATGATCTTCGGTGATCGCCGTGCCCATGGGCGCCACCGCCCCTTCGAATCCGGCCATCACGGCGCTGATCACATCGATATAGCCTTCGACCACGACGATCGGCTTGCCCTCGCGCGCCGCCTTGCGTGCATCCATGCCGTTGTAGAGCACCATGCGCTTGGAGAAGATGGGCGTTTCCGGCGAGTTGAGATATTTGGCCGGCACGTCGGAGCTGAGCGCGCGCCCGCCGAACGCCACGATCCGCCCGCGAAAGTCGGTGATGGGGAACATCACGCGGTTGCGGAAGCGGTCGTAGGGGACGGCGATGTCGTCGCCATGCACCACCAAGCCGGTGTCGATCATCTCCTGCGCGGTGACGCCGTTTGCCGCCAGATGCTCCTTGAGCCCGTTGCGGCTGTCGGGGGCAAAGCCGATGCGGAAGCGCGCCTGCGCTGGCGCCCCGACGCCGCGCTCGAAGAGATAGCCGCGCGCCCGCGCGCCGATATTGTGCCCCAGCGCCGCCTCGAAATACTGCGCGGCGATCTCCATGACATCATAGAGGTTGCGCCGCGCTTCCTCGCGCGCCTCCTCACGCTCGTCGCGCGCCGGCATCGGTACGCCGGCGAGATTGGCCAGTTTTTCGACCGCCTCGGGAAAACTCATGCCCGCCTTCTCGGTGAGAAAGCGAAAGTGATCGCCTGTCCTGCCGCAGCCGAAGCAGTGATAGATGCCCTTGCGGTCATCGGCGTGAAAGCTCGGCGTCTTTTCGCCGTGGAACGGGCAGCACGCCCAATAGTCGCCGCGGCCGGGCTGGCTCTTGCGCCTGTCCCAGATGACGTGCTCGCCCACGACCTCGTGGATCGGAAGCCGCTGGCGGATCTCTTCGAGAAAGGCTTCGGAAAAGCGCATGGGCCTAGGTAGGACGGCGGCGCCCCGCTGTTAAGGCGCCGCCGCACTATACAGGTTTGTCCACAGCCTTATGCGGAGGACGCGGGGGTTCCGCGATAGAGCCGGAAAGCGAGCGCGAACAGCCCGATCGAGAACAGGATCATCATCACGCCGCCGAAGATGACAAAGAAGATTGCGCTCATCAGGGGCGAAAACAGCAGCACAACGCCAAACAGCACGTAGAGGGCGCCCGAAAGCAGGATCGGCCAGATTCTGGCGTAGAGCGCGCGTTCCCGGATGGCGATGGCGATTTCCATCACCCCGACCACGATCGCCTGGAAGGCGACGAGATAGACGAAGAACCACACCGTGACGAGCGTGGCCAGCAGGGGCGACAGCAGGATCAGCGCACCCGTGATGATGGCGAGCACGTTACGCACGACGTCGAACCAGAAATTGCCCGTCTTGGCGCCGCCGAACGTCAGGGCCCAAAGGCCCAGCACGCCGTCGACCAGGAGGATGACTCCGCCGGCGATCACCAGCACGGCAAGGGCCGGACCCGGAAAAATCACGGCATACAGGCCGGCCAGCAGCATCACCAGAGCCCTCAGGCCCACGATCAATCCCCAACGCTTCTGCAAATCGGCCGCAGCCATTGCCCGTCTCCATCGTTCGGTTGACGCATACGACTATGCCTCAGGCGCAACTGTTTTGCATCTGCCGGCGGCGGTCCGCGGCGAGCGGCGCGCCGGAGCGCCCAGCCGGGGGTTGCCCTTGCTTCGGCCAAATGCTCTTGTCCCCCGCCCTTTGGGATGCCCATCATGCCGCCCGCCGTTTTTGCCCTCGCGCTCGCCGCTTTCTGCATCGGCTCGACCGAGTTCATCGTTTCGGGAATCCTGCTTTCGGTCTCGCACGATCTTGCCGTAAGCGTGCCGACCGCCGGCCTGCTCGTGACCGGCTATGCCGCGGGGGTTGCTGTCGGCGGGCCACTGCTGGGTCTGCTGATGACGCGTATGCCGCTCAAGCCGGCGATCCTGGGCGTCATGAGCATCTTTGCCATCGGACAGTTGCTGTGCGCCTTCGCTCCGAGCTACCAGCTGCTGCTCGGAGCGCGGCTGGTTTCGGCCTGCGGCCACGGCGTCTTTTTCGGCGTGGCGAGCGTGGCCGTGTCGCAACTGGTCCCGGCCGACCGGCGCGGGGCCGCCTTGTCGCTCTTTGTGGGCGGAATCACCATCGCCAACATTCTCGGTCTGCCTGGGGGCACGGCCATCGGCAATGCGTTCGGCTGGCGCGTGACTTTCGTGTGCATCGCCGCGCTCGCGGTTCTTTCGGTGGTGGCCGTGCTGTTTGCGCTTCCGGCCCGCAGCAGCGGCGAGCAGCAGGCGGACGCGCCGCTTTCGATGCAGGCGCGCCAGCTGCTCCACCAGGAGGTGTTCCTCACCTATCTGGCCATCGCCATCATCATGATTGGACAGCTCGCCTTCGGCACCTTCCAGGTGGCGATTCTGACCGGCGTGACCGGGGTGAGCGCCCAAGCGGTCCCCTATTACCTGCTCGCCGGCGGAGCGGGAGCGGTCATCGGCATCTGGCTCGGCGGCAGGGGCGCCGACTGGAACGCCGATACAACGATCCTGATCATCGTGACCGGCCAGGTCGCCTGCTTCGCCATTCTCCTGCTGGCGGTGCACAACCCCGCGGCGATGGCGGTCATGCTGTTCCTGTGCTCGCTGTTCGGGTTCGGCTTTTCGACGCCAGTGCAGCTGCGCATCCTGCACGGCGCGCGCGCCGCTCCGCGTCTCGCCTCGACGCTGGTCTCGACCGCCTACAATGTCGGCATCGCGGCCGGCGCGGCTCTGGGGGCGGCGCTGCTCAATGCCGGCATGAGCTATGCCCTTCTGCCGGCGACGGGCGTCGTCTGCAGCGCCATAGCGGGACTTGTCGCGCTGATTTCGATAAGGCTGCCGCATACCTCCAGCCTGGCCGCCGCCTGATGTCTCCCGCACTCCTGGCGCTATTTGCCGCGGCCTTCGCGATCGGCACTTCCGAATTCGTCATCGCCGGCATCCTGCCGGCGGTGTCGGAGGATCTCTCAATCTCGATCCCCACGGCGGCGCTGCTGGTGAGCCTTTATGCCCTGGGCGTCGCCGTCGGCGGGCCCCTGCTTGCGACCTTCGCCGGCCGCTTCCCCAAAAAGCGCCTGCTGCTCGTCTATGTCGGCATCTTCGTTCTGGGCTACGCCTTTTGCGCCGTCGCGCCCGGCTTTGCCTCGCTGCTTGCCGCCCGCGTTTGCATTGCTCTGATCCACGGCGCCTATTTCGGCACGGCCATGGTGGTTGCAACCGGCATTGTCGAGGAGCGGCGGCGCGGCTTTGCGGTGGGCCTGATCCTTGCCGGGCTGACTGTCGCCAACATCGTGGGCGTGCCCATCGGAACTGCCATCGGCACCAATCTGGGCTGGCGCATGACGTTCTGGGCCGTGAGCGGTCTGGGCGTTGTCGCCTTCGGGCTGATCAGCGTGCTGGTGCCGGCCGCCGATGGCGGCGACACGGCGCGCGGCAACCTCGCCGCCGAGTTCAGGGTGCTGGGCCGCGAGCCGGTCTGGACGTCGATCGCGGTGATCGTGGTGCAGACGGTGGGGCAGTTCGCGCTTTTCACTTACATCTCGCCGCTGCTCACCAGCGTATCGGGCATCGACATCAATCTTGTCCCCTGGCTGCTGCTGCTGTTCGGCATCGGCTCGACCATCGGCGTGCTGACCGGAGGGCGCCTTGCCGACTGGAAGCTCATGGCCTCGTTGACCGGCATCCTTGCCCTGCAGGTCGTGATCTACCTGCTGATGGTGCCCTTGGCGGGCGCCCCCTGGGCGATGGCGGCGCTGGTCCTGCTATGGGGCGCGCTCGGCTTTGCCTTCGGCTCGCCGGCGCAGACCCGCATTCTCGTCAACACGCGCGACGCCCCGCTGCTGGCCTCGAGCCTTATCCCCTCGTCCTTCAATGTCGCCATGGCGTTCGGAGCCTGGTTCGGCGGGACGCTGATCGATCGCGGCTACTCCTACGCCGTCCTTCCCTGGATCGGCGCCGTGTCGGCCGCCCTCGCAACGGTCATCGCCGCTGTCTCATGGGCGCGCGAGCGCAGAAGCGCCAAGATCCCGGCCGCCAGCCCCAGGATGTGATTCGGGTCCCCGTCCCGCTGGCGCTAGAATGCGCCGGGGAGGGGCAATCATGGGAATTCATCCGGGTTATCTCGCGCTGGCGCTGGCCGCGGCGGTCGCCACGCCGGCAAGCGCGCAGTCGGCCGCGCCGATCGGCTACTGGACCACGCCCGACAATGGCGAGCGCCTTCTGATCGAGGCCAACACCGACTGCTCGTTCTTCGCCGTCGGCGGCACGCAGGTCGCCGGCCGCTGCGTGTGGCAGTCGACCAGCCGCGGCGGCGTGCTCGCGCTCTACTACCAGACGGTGATGGGCCTCGCCCCCATCTACTGGAACGTGCTGTGGGTCAACGACACCACCATCACGGTCAACGGCGACGTGTTCTACCGGCGGCAGTAGGGCATTACCCCAGCGCCGCCTTCACGCGGCCGCTGGCTTTGCCGAAGTCGATGCGGCCGGGAAAGTCGGCCCTGAGCGAGGCGATAACCTTGCCCATGTCCTTGGCCCCGGCCGCGCCGGTCTTGGCGATCGCGGCACGGATGGCCTCGTCGATCTCGGCCTCGCTGAGCGGCCGGGGGAGAAACTCGTTGATGATGTCGATCTCTTCCTTCTCGACGGTCGCGAGGTCGTTGCGCCCGGCCTCGGCATAGATCGCAAAGCTCTCTTCGCGCTGCTTCACCATCTTCTGCAGCAGCGCCAGGATGTCGTCGCTGCCCAGCGGCCCCTTGCCCTCGCCGCGGTTGGCGATGTCGCGATCCTTGATCGCCGCATTGATGGCCCTGAGCGTGGCGATGCGCCGCTGGTCGCGCGCCTTCATGGCCTGCTTGTAGCCTTCGCTGATCTGCTCGCGCATGGCTGGCATCCCCTTCAAATCCAAAGATTTGTTCCCATATACCGGCTTGTTGCGTGGGCCGCCACTTGCCTGCGCCCCGCCGCCCTTCTATGGGAAGCGCTCAACCCGACCGACAGACCTCTGAGGAGACCCGCCATGTCCGGCTGGCAGCCCGCGCCCGCGACCGCCCTGCTGATCCTGCAGGACGGAACGCGCCTTGAGGGTCGCGGCATCGGCGCGGTCGGCCACGCGGCCGGCGAAGTCTGCTTCAACACGGCCATGACAGGCTACCAGGAGATCCTGACCGATCCGTCTTATGCCGGCCAGATCGTGACCTTCACCTTTCCCCATATCGGCAATGTCGGCGCCAATGACGAGGATATTGAGACGGTCAACATGGCCGCGCTCTCGGGCGTGCGCGGCGTCGTGCTCAAGGCCGACATCACCAATCCCGCCAACTACCGCGCCGCCGGGCGGCTCGATGACTGGCTGAGGAAGCGCAATATCGTCGGCATCGCCGGCATCGACACCCGGGCGCTGACGGCGCGCATCCGCGAAAGAGGCATGCCCAACGGCGTCGTCGCGCACGCCCCCGACGGCCACTTCGACGAGGCCTCCATCCTGGGCGAGCTCAAAGCCTTCCCGGGCCTCGAAGGGCTCGATCTGGCCAAGGAAGTGACGACCGCGCAAACCTATAGATGGGACCAGACCCCCTGGCACTGGGGCAAAGGCTACGGCCGGCTCAGCGATCCCCGCTTCCACATCGTCGCCATCGACTACGGCGCCAAGCGCAATATCCTGCGCCAGCTCGCCGATCAGGGCGCGCGCGTGACGGTGGTGCCCGCCACCGCGACCGCCAAGGAGGTCCTCGCGCACAACCCCGACGGCATCTTCCTCAGCAACGGTCCCGGGGATCCGGCCGCGACCGGCAAATACGCTGTGCCCACGATCGCCAGGCTGATGGAGACCGGCAAGCCGATCTTCGGCATCTGTCTGGGCCACCAGCTGCTCGGGCTTGCGCTCGGCGGCAGGACCTCCAAGATGCATCAGGGCCATCACGGCGCCAATCACCCGGTGAAGGATCTGACCACCGGCCGTGTCGAGATCACCTCCATGAATCACGGCTTTGCCGTCGATACGGCCAGCCTGCCGGCGGGCGTGACCCAAACGCACATATCGCTGTTCGACGGCTCCAACGCCGGCCTCAGGGTCGAGGGCAGGCCGATCTTCTCCGTGCAGTATCATCCCGAGGCGTCGCCCGGCCCGCACGACAGCCACTACCTGTTCACCCGCTTCCTCAATCAGGTGCGCGCACAGAAGGGCGTTCCGGACTGGCCGGAACGCCCGCGGGCCGACTGAATGCGGGCAGGCGAAGGCCGCCCGGAGGCGGCCTTCGAGCCCAGACGGGACTGACCGGCTACATCGCCGAAGACGACGACGCTTCCGATGAGGTCCCGCCGCTATTGCCCACGCCGGTTGTGGCGGCGCCGGTGAGGCCGATCAGGGTGCCGAACTCGGCCTCATCCAGCCAGCCATTGCCGTCGGCATCCGCCTTGGTGAAGAGGTCCTGCGTCAACTGCGCATTGACCGCCACCGCCTCCTCGAACGTGACCTGGTTGTCGTGGTTGGCGTCAGCCTTGCTGAAGTCGCTGTCCGCCTGGGCATAGGCGCCCGCGGCCCCGAAAGTGGCCGCCGTGAGTACGGCAGCTGCCGCAAGTACAAGCTTTTTCATCTTCTTGTCCTCTGTCCATTGAGGGTGGAAATGGGCGCCCGCAGGCGCCCCGTGCGCATCGTTGATGCACGCCCGACTAACCTGCGGTCCGCCGAATGGTTGCCTTGCCAAACGTGCTGGTTCCGCGGCCAAATCGCGTCGAAAAGTCGGCGCGGCCGCATGCCGGCAGGCAACCCTCCCGGCGACGCTACACCCTTTCTCAACCGCGCCGCGCTAGCCTCCTCGGCCCGGCGACACCGCCGCGGTCATGCGAGGGAGCGGGCCACTGGCACTATTCTGGCGCATCTTCCCCTGGCTCATCGCCCTTGCACTCGCGATCCTCCTGGCCGCCACGTTGCGCCTGCCGCTCGAGGCGATGTTCGTCAGGTACCCCCTCAACTACAATGAGGGCTGGAACGCCATTCACACGCTGCGGCTGCGCTCGGGCGGCCCGCTCTATCCGGCGGTGAGCGAAGGGACCTTCATCAACTATCCCCCGCTCTCGTTCTACGTCGTTGCGGCGCTGCATCCGCTCTTCGGCGACGACATCTTCGCCGGCCGCGCTGTGGCGCTTGCCGCCGAGCTTGCTGTTTCGCTCAACGTCGCGCTGGCCGCGCGCGCCCTGCGGACGGGCTGGACGGTGGCCATGCTGACCGCCCTCACGTTCCTGGCCTTCTGC
>DASZSH010000197.1:0-8634 GCA_035548755.1 Devosia sp. | reverse complement strand
GGTCGGCCGGGTCGCGCCCGGCCGCCATGAGCCGTGCGGCGATCGCCCCAAGATGCTTGACCGCCATGAACATGACGATCACCGGGGCGGCAGTCGCCACGGCCCGCCAATCCACCGCCTGCGGCAGCTCGCCCGTCTCGTCGTGGCCAGTCAGAAAGATTACGGCGTGATTGGTGTCCCGATGCGTCACCGGAATGCCGGCATAGGCCAGCCCGCCGAGCCCCGACGAGATCCCCGGCACGATGCGGAACGGTACGCCGGCCCGGCGCAGCGCTGCCGCTTCCTCTCCGCCGCGTCCGAACATGAACGGGTCGCCGCCCTTGAGCCGAAGCACGCGCCGGCCCGCCCGGGCCAGTTCGATGAGCTTGAGCGAGATGTCGGCCTGCTTGGGCGAGGGCTTGCCGCCGCGCTTGCCGGCATGGATGCGTTCGGCGCCGCTCTTGGCGAGCGCCAGCAGCCGCTCGCTCACCAGCGCGTCGTAAACCACCGCATCGGCCTGCTGAAGCCCGTGATAGCCCAGAAGCGACAACAGGCCCGGTGCTCCCGGCCCGGCTCCCACCAGCCATACCGAGCCCGCGTCGAACTTCGGCCAATCCAGTCCGTCGAGCGAGGCAAAGCTCATGCTATAGAACGCCCCGGATCGGGAGCGCCTCGATGAAGATTCTGATATTGGGCGGAACCGGCGAGGCGCGCGACCTCGCGGCCCGCCTGACCGCCCTCGGCCACTCCGTCACCACCTCCCTTGCCGGCCGCACGCGCGATCCGGCGCTGCCGGCGGGCCACCTGCGGGTCGGCAAGTTCGGCGGCGTGCCCGGCCTCGTCGGCTACCTTGCCGCGGCGCGCTTCGACCGCCTCGTCGATGCCACGCACCCCTATGCCGGCCTGATTTCTGTCAATGCCGTCGCGGCCAGCCGGCAGACCGGCATTCCGCTCATCCGCTACATGCGGCCCGCCTGGGTCGAGCCCGAAGGCGCGGGCTGGACCAATGTGGAATCGATCGCCGGCGCCGCGGCCGCGCTGCCCCGGAACGCCACCGTCCTTGCGACCACCGGCCATGAGGGTCTCGAGACTCTTCTCGCCCGCAACGACTGCTCCTTTCTCGTTCGCCTCATCGAGCCCCCGCTCCATCCGCTGCCGCAGCACGCCCGCCTGCTGTTGTCGCGTCCGCCCCATGCACTGGAGGAGGAACGGGCCCTCCTCGCCCGCGAAGCGGTCACCCATCTCGTCACCAAGAACTCCGGTGGTGAGGCGACCGCCGCCAAGCTCCAGGCCGCCCGGCTCGCAGGCGTCGAGGTCGTCATGATCGCCCGTCCCGTTTATGGCGAGGCGACCGAGGCCGGCACGCTCGATGAGGCTGTTGCCGCGATCCTGCGCTAGGCCCTTTTTCCCCGAGTGGGCCTCCGTCCCGCGCTCGGACGTTTCATGCCGGCAGGCGGCCGCACTGGTCATGCGCCGGCCCTCGCCTTCTTCTTGCCGGCGTTGCGCAGCACATGCGCGAAGTCCGAAGCGTAGAGCCGGCTTTCGTGGAACCTCGTTTCACCTAGCACCCGCCCGACGAGGATCAGCGCCGTGCGCGTGATCTTTTCTTCTCGCACCCGCGCCCGCATCGCGCTCAGCGTCGTCATGATGATCTCCTCGTCCGGCCAGGTGGCGCGATAGACGATCGCCACCGGGCAGTCGGGACCATAGTGCGGCGTCAGCGCCTCCTCGACATAGCGCAGGTTCCGGATGCTGAGATGGATCGCGAGCGTCGCCCCGCTCTGCCCCAGAACCTCGAGTCGCTCCCCTTCCGGCATCGGCGAGGCTTTGCCCTCGGTGCGCGTGAGGATGATGGTCTGCGAGATTTCGGGCAGCGTCAGTTCGGCTAGAAGGCGCGCCGCCGCGCCGGCGAAGGCCGGCACCCCCGGCACGATCTCGTAGTCGATCCCCAGCGCATCGAGCCGCCGCATCTGCTCGGCGATTGCCCCATAGATCGAGGGGTCTCCCGAGTGGACGCGCGCCACATCCTCGCCGCGCGCCGCGGCATCCGCCATGAGCCCGATGATCTCCTCGAGGTGCATCGGGGCGGTATCCCGCACCAGCGCTCCCGCAGGCGCCGACCTGACGATCTCCTCAGGGACCAGCGAGCCGGCGTAGAGGCAGACCGCGCAGCGCGCGATGAGCCGCTGACCGCGCACCGTGATGAGATCGGCCGCCCCCGGCCCGGCCCCGATGAAATAAACGGTCACCGGCGGGTCTCCCTTGCGCCTGTGGCGAGGGGCGCGCGCCCATCAGGCCGCATCGTGAACCGCCTTCTTCTCGTACCCTCGCGGCGTGAAGGCCTTCAGCCGTCCGTCCCCGCGCCGGATGATCCTCGAGCTCGAGGCGCCGATCAGCACGATGGTCAGCATGTCCACCGCGTCGGGATCGAACGCTGCAAGCGTCGTCACATCGGCGCGTTCCTCCGGCCGCCCGAGATTGCGCCCGATCACCACCGGCGTCTCCGGCGGCCGATGGTGGAGGAAGATGGCTTTCGCCTCCGCGATGAGTGTCGTGCGCGTCGCCGAACGAGGATTGTAAAGCGCCGTCACGAAATCCGCCTCTGCCGCGGCCTCAAGGCGGGCCCTTATCGCCGCCGCCGGTGTCAGCAGGTCGCTCAGCGAGACGCAGCAGAAATCGTGCCCGATCAGTGCGCCAGCCGCGGCGCTCGCCGCCTGCACCGCCGAAATGCCTGGATGCACCTCCACCGCCACGCGCCGCGCCGCATCCGGCAGGCGTCGGTCGCCCTCCGCCGCGATCAGCTCATAGACCAGCGCCGCCATCGCATAGATTTGCGCGTCGCCCGAACAGATCAGCGCCACCGTGCGACCGCGCGCGGCGAGTTCGAGCGCATGGCGAACCCGCGCCTCCTCGTCCCCCAGGCCGAAGCGATGCTCCTGCTGTCCCGCTCTCAGATCGCCGATGAGGTCGAGATAAAGGCCATACCCCACCCAGTCGCGGCTCGCATCGAGGGCCGCCACCGCCGAGCCCGTGCGGCTCGCTTTGTCACCCGGGCCGATGCCCACGACATGGAGGACGCCCGGCGGGCGGCCGAATTTGTCGGGATCGATCGGCGTTGCGCTTTGCCCGATGGCGCAGGTCGCCCGCTGCGATTTGCGCTTGGGAACGAGCAGAGCGCCGGCTTTGAGCGCCGCCGCTTCGGCCACGCCGGGCGTGCCGGTTTCGGCCTCCACCACCGCTGAGGGGTAAACGAGTCTGTTTCGCTCCGCCTTGAGTTCGGCCGCCGTGAACAGCCGCAGCGGCGCCCCAAAGTGCCGCGCGGCGTCATGGAATGCCGCTTCGTCCGATTTGAGGTCGATCGTCGCCAGCGCTGCGAGCGCTTCCCGCGCAAGACCATGGCTCGCCAGCGTCTCCTCGATCAGCCCGATCACCTCCTCCGCGCTCGCGCCGCGCTCGGCCCCGACGCCGGCAACGAGCGTCCTGGGATGATAGAGCAGTTCGCCCCTGCGCCGAGCGGCCTGTTCGCTCACCCGCACCTTCACCCGGCCGTGCGGGCTCACCCGGTAGCCCGCCTGTGCCAGCCAGGGCGCCTCGCCCTCGAGCGCGATCGCGGCGCCCGCAAGCGCCGCGCTCATGGCCGGCTTGGCGGCTGCCGGGTCTGCCAGCACATATCCGTCTGGCGGCTCGTCGAGCCCGAAAGCGAAGGCGCCGTCGGACGCCGTCGTCAGCGCCGCGTGGCCGCCGAGCGCCTCGGCGATCGTCCGGGCCAGCCGGTTGGCGCCATGATGGCCGCCCAGCAGCGGCACCACATTCGCCCCGTCCTGCGATATTGCCAGCACGGGCGGCTCGCGCGTCTTGTCGTCCAGATGCGGCGCCAGCAGCCGGATCAGGATGCCGGCCGCGCACACGCCCACGATCGGCCGGCCCTCCGCGAACAGTCGGGGCAGTCTCGCGGCGACCTCCGCTCCCGTGCCGCCGCCGCCGATTGACTCGCCCCCCAGCGCGGCCGCAAGCCTTTGCGCCAGCGCCTCTCCGGCCGCCGTGAAGGTCACGATGGCGGGCCTCATCCCCGACCTTCCTCGCCGCGATGGCACAGGATGATCGAGAAATACGGCCGCTCGCCGTAGCCAAACCCTTCGAGCGGCGTGATGCGCTGGCGCGCCGTGGTCGCGTGCTCCACCACTACCGCGCTCGCGGCATGCCCGGTCTCGCGCAGCAGATCGCGGATTCGGTCGAAATGACGCCCGACTTTGATGATGACAGCCGCCGGCGTGCTCAGCAGTTCTGGCCTAAGTGCCTCATCCGGCAGCGTCGCGGGCAGCACTTTGAGTACCTCGTTGCGCCCCGCCACCCCCCTGTGGATGGCGGCGGCCGCGGCCGTCATCGAGGTCACGCCGGGTACAACCTCCACCGGCGCCGCGCCCCCGATCCGCATGAGCACATACATCGCCGAGCCGTAGAACAGCGGATCGCCCTCGCACAGCCAGGCCGCGTTGCGCCCCGCGCGCAGATGCGAAAGGATCGTTGCCGCCGCCGCATCATAGGCGGCCTGCGCCGGCCCGCGCTCGACGGTCATCGGGATCGTAACCGGCATCAGGATGGCACCGGGCAGAATGTACTGGTCGGCAATCTGTCGCGCGAACGCTGACTCCTCGCCCGTCGAGGGATAGGCGATCACATGCGCATTGCGCATCACGCGCGCCGCTTTGAACGTCATAAGTTCGGGATCGCCCGGACCCACGCCCACGAGATACAGCGTTCCGCTCACGGTTTGTGCACTGCCCATTGCGTCACCGCCATACGAGGTCGCAGCGCCCGATGCTCGCCGAGCGTATCGAGCACGGCCACTTCGATCCGGACCAGTTCGCCCCCCAACCGCGCCTGCCGCGCGTATAGCGCGTGTTCGCCCTCGATCGTCACCGCATTGGCAACGAGCCGACCGCCACGCCTTAGCGCCGTCCAGCAGGCATGGAACAGCGCTTCATCGCTGACGCCGCCGCCTAAAAAAATCGCGTCTGGCTCGGGCATCCCAACCAGACTCTGCGGCGCCTCGCCGCTCTCGATTCTGAGGCCGGGAACGCCCAGTCGATCGGCATTGACCGCGATCATCTGCAGCCTCTCCCCCTCCCGCTCGAAGGCGATGGCTCTCGCGTCGCGCGCTGCCCGCATCCACTCGACGGCCACCGACCCACATCCGGCCCCCACATCCCATAGAAGTGCTCCTGGATAGGGCATGAGTCGGCCCAGGGTCGCAGCGCGAATCTCCCGCTTGGTTATCGTTCCATCCGAAATGAACGCGTCGTCGGGCAGGCCGGGCACGGGGGGCAGCAGTGTCGCTCCAGGATCGGCGACACAATCGACCGCCAGGACATAGAAGTCCTCGATCCTGAGGTCGAACCCCAGGGCTTCGGCGCGCAAGACGCGCTCCTCCGGTCCGCCAAGCGATTCCAGCACCGTGATCACGCTGCGCCCATAACCGCGGGCGCTGAGCAGCCGCGCCACGTGCGGGGCAGTTGTCTTGTCCGTCGTCAGCGCCAGGATGCGGTTCCCAGGCGTCACATGCGGCAGGATCAGTTCGCCGGGCCGCCCGTGCAACGACAGCGTCACAACATGCTGCAGCGGCCAGCCGAGCCGCGCCGCCGCGAGCTGGAACGCGGAGGGCGCAGGATCCACGCGAAACTCCTCGGCCGAAAGATGTCGACTCAGGGTTGCCCCGATCCCGAACCACATAGGATCGCCCGAGGCGAGCACCACCGTAGGCGTTCCGCGGAACCTGAGAATCTGCGCCAGCATGGTCTCGAGTGTGGGCTGCTCCCATTCGACCAGTTGCGGCACGCGCGCCTTGAGCCGCTTCGGCCCCAAGACCGTGCGCCCGGGTGGCAGTGGGGGCAGATGCCCTTCGCCCACCCCCACGATATCAAGCCAAGCAGTCACGTCGAAATCCCGCGCGCGATGGCGTTGAGGGCGGCCGCGGCAATGCCCGAGCCTCCCAACCGCCCCAGCAGCGTGATGAACGGCACCCCGCGCGTGTCGAGCGCCAGCTCTGCCTTCGCCTCCTCCGCCCCTACGAACCCCACAGGCGTTGCGATGATCGCCGCCGGTTTGGCTGCGCCTGCATCGACGAGTTCGATCAGGCGGAAGAGAGCCGTTGGCGCATTGCCGATCACCGCGATCGCACCCCCGAGCCGCTCGCGCCAGAGCTCCACCGCCGCCGCCGAGCGCGTTGTGCCAAGCCGCTTGGCCAACTCGGGCACACGCGCGTCGCCGAGCGTGACGATCACCTCGTTGCCATGCAGGAAGCGGGGGGAAATTCCCGCGCGCACCGCCTCGCAGTCGCACAGGATCGTGGCCCGTTCCACCAGTGCGAATTCGATCTTCTCGACCGCGTCCTCGCTCGCCCGGATAAAGGGAGCGATCGCGACATTGCCCGAAGCGTGGATCATGCGGATCGCAACCTCCTGCATGTCCTCGCCTAGCCCGCTCAGATCGGCTTCCGCGCGAATGATGCCGAAGCTTCGTGCATAGATTTCGTTCGGGTCGCGCAGGTAGTCGATCATTCCTGCTCCTCCCGCGCGAGCCGGCCCATCACCCGGGGTAGCGTCACCGGCCCCAGCGGATGTCTAGCATGCGGGTAGGGGTGGTGATGGTGATGATGATGATCGTCGGGCTGTGGCTGACCGAGCTGTCCGGTTCCGAAGCGCGTGAGCGGAGGCGGTATCGCGGTCAGCGCATGCCTTCCATGTGGATGCTCGTGTCCCTGTCCAGGCCCATGCGAATGCAGCGGCGTCCAGGGTAAGCCGTGCCGCCGGCAGAACGTCTCGTCGCGGCACGAGCCATCGCAGTCTCCCCCGCATGGGCAGTTTTCGAGTCCGCCGCCGATCCCCTCGACATGGTGATGGTGGCTCTCCTGCCGCAGCCCGACCTCCGCCTCGAAGCCCAGCACCTGCTCGCGATACTTGCACAGTGCGCAATTCATGAGGTTCTGCCCGCGGAGCATCTCGCCGATGCGATCGACCAGCGTGTCGACCACCAGCGGGTGGTCGTCGAGATAGCGTGCCTTGACGAACTCGATCTCGGGATGCGTCGCCTGCGCCGCATCCACGGCGTCGTAAATGCGTTTGACCAGAACGCCCGTGAACAGGAAATAGGGGAACACGACGATCCGGCGGTAGCCGAGACGCGCCGCGTGCTCGAGCCCGGGGCCAACCAGCGGGAATGTCACGCCCGAATAGGCCGTCTCGCCCCACCCGAATCCCATGCCTTCCCAGAGCATGCGCATGACCTTGCTGACATTGGAGTTGGCGTCGGGATCACTGGCCCCTCGGCCTACGACCATCAGCAGCGTCCTGTCTCGCGGCACGCGAGGCAGCCCCTGAAGACTTTCACTGATGCGCTCACCCGCCGCGCGCAGCAGCTTGAGATCGACGCCCAACTCGCGTCCATACGTGATTCTGAGATCCGTATGGGCCGCCTCATAAGTTCTCAGCACAGATGGAATGTCGTTCTTGGCATGCCCCGCGGCAAACAGCATGCCGGGCACGGCGAGCACGTGTCGCACCCCCTGTTCTCGCAGCCGATCCAGCCCCACGTGAACCACGGGGTTGGCGAATTCGAGATAGCCGTAGTCGACCGGAACGCCGACGAGCCGCGCCTTCAATGCGTCCGCCAGTTTCCGGAATTCCCCGACCGCGCGCTGATTGCGGCTGCCATGGCCGCAGAGCAACACTCCCGTGCCGGGCGGCAAGAGGGGTAGGTCCATTGGTCCTCCGCGAGCTCCGGCGTAGGTCCCCGATTTGGGTCGACCGCACCGGACGTGTGTCTCAGCCCCGTCATGGAGCCGCTCGACGTCGCCCCTTCATAGGCGGAGCCGATCCGCCCGGTCAATCAAAGGCTTGCGGCAGAGCTCGGACTGTTGCGAATGCTATTGGAAATCATTCGCGCAAACAAACACTTGCCCCTCCCCGGCACCCCCTGTATGGGCGGTCGCTCTGACCAAGGGGCCGGCCAGATGGCGGACGCTTCGGAATCATCATCGGCAGCGCGGCTTGCGCTCTACAGTCTCGTTGTCGGCGTCTGCGTGCTGGCACTCAAACTTGTCGCTGCCTGGCTCACCGGATCGATCGCCCTATACGCCGACGCGCTTGAGACCGTAGTCAATGTCGTGACCGCGATCGTCGCACTCCTTGCCGTGCGCCTCGCGGCTCGTCCCGCGGACGCAGCGCTTCCCTACGGCTATGGCAAAGCCGAATACTTCTCGGCAGTCATTATCGGAGTCTTCATCGCCGTCGCCGCCCTGGTGATCTTCTGGCAGGCCGTACAAGGCTTCGTGGCGCCACGCCCGATAACCCCCGACCCAACCGGCATCAGCGTCTCAGTCGTGGCGACCTTGGTCAATGCGGCCTGGGCCGTCGTGCTGGTCCGCGCCGGCCTTCGCCTGCGCTCGCCTTCCCTGAGCGCCGATGGCCGGCATCTGTTCACCGACGTTGTGTCGACCGCTGCCGTCATCGTTGGCGTACTGCTTGCCATTCTCACCGGCTATCACCGGCTCGATTCGATCCTCGCCGCCTTCGTGGGCTTTGCCGTTCTGTGGACTGGCTGGCACGTCGTACGCGAAAGCGTCGTGGGCCTCATGGACGTCGCGGTCGATCCAAAGAC
>DASZSH010000196.1:0-13487 GCA_035548755.1 Devosia sp. | reverse complement strand
GGTGGCGTCGATCAGCACCCATTTCTTCGTGATGTCACTCGGCTTGGCCGTGTAGGTCGACATCGGAATTTCCTCAGGAATTGGCGGTCCACCGCCGATTGGGTGGCGCGTGTATAGCGGGGATTCGCAGGCCGTCAAGCGATAATAAAAATAGAAGCCAGATCAATCGCTTGCTTGTTTGGTATTATAATACCTCAATCAAACGGCCCGGAAGTTCAGGCGTAGCCGCGTTTGAGCAGCATGTCTGCCGCCTTGTCGAATTCCGCCTCGGTCGGCATGGCGAACTGCAGGGCATCGGCGTAGCGCGTAACGATCGCGAACAATGTCGTGACGGCTACGGCATCGGCCATGGCGTCCTGCGTCACCCCGGCGGCCAGCACCAGCCTCGCGTCGGCGGAGGTCACCTCGTCGGGGGTCCGCGTCAGCTTCTCGAGAAAGCCGAGCATCGCGATCAGCGGCGCCGGGAGCGGCGCGGTGCGGTAGTCGGAGAGCGCTGCATCGACGACCTCCCGGGTGAGACTGCGGGCGGAGGTGGCGCGATGGGCACCGACACAGAAGGCGCAGGAATTCCACTTCGCCGTCATCGCGGCCATCAGTTCGCGCTCGCCCACACTCCACGAGCTCGGGCCGCGCATGGTGGCCTGCGTCCAGGGGCCAAGGACACCGCCGAGGAAATCCTTGTGATAGAAGGCGACACGGGCGGCGTCCGGCAGCCGCATACCCGAAACGGTCGAAATGAACCGGATCAGCAGGCGGCTGCCGAGGGTGTCGCCGGTGTCAATCTCCTGCAGCCTCATTCGGCAGCGCCCTCGATCGCGGCGATCCCTGCCTTCCAGCGCCTGAGGCCAGCGCCAATCGCGGCCGAAACGATGAGCTCGAACGCCTTGCGGTCTGTGCCCACCATGTCGCGCACGGCAGCAACCTGGGCATCGCTGACGCGGTAGGCCGCCTCCCCGATCTGGTGAGCGAGAGCGTCGTAGGGCGCGGCGATCGGACTGCCGCCGGCGGCCCGTTCGCCCATCCGGCGTCTCAGGTCCGGATCAGTCTCGGCCGGCTCGGAAAACACACGCTGCTCGAGCCGCAGGGCGAAGGCGCGGTGGTCGGTGTTCTGACTGGTCATCGGCATCCTCCTCCCGCTCACTTCTGCAATCAGCCCGCCACCTTGCGCGGCGTCAGATCGGCGAGCCAGCCTATGGTGGCGCCGGCCAGCATGAAGGCCAGCGCCTGGTGGCCGAGCGCCACCGGCAAGGGAACGCGCAGCACCAGCGTGGTGATCCCCAGCGCGGCCTGCAGCAGCACCAAAAGCGCGATGCGAGGCAGCCAGCCGTCGGCGCCCGAAAAGCCGCCCGAACGGCGTTGGACGACCACCAGGGCGCCGACATAGAGCACGATCACATAGGCGATGGTGCGGTGAATGAACTGAACCGTGAGGGCGTTCTCGAAGAGATTTTTCCACCACGGGTCCATCGCATCGAGGCCCTGCGGGACGAGGCTTCCATCCATCAGCGGCCAGGTGTTGTAGCTCTGGCCGGCATCGAGCCCGGCGACGAATGCGCCCGCCAGGATCTGCACATAGACCAGGCCCAGGAGCAGGATTACAGGTCCGCGCGACAGCGTCGCCGTCACGGGACGGGCAGGTCCGAGCCGCCGTGCCACCCAGATGAGGGCGAGGAACAGCAGCAGCGCCGCTCCAAGATGGGTCGCAAGACGATATTGCGAGACCGAGGTCAGTTGCTCGAGTCCGGAAGAGACCATCCACCAGCCGATGGCGCCCTGCAGGCCGCCGAGCACGAACAGCACGGCGAGCGGCACCGCGAGGTTCCAGGTGAAGCGGCGCTGCAGGAGGAAGACGACGAACGGCACAGCGAAAACGAGGCCAATCACGCGGCCGAGGAAACGATGGCCCCATTCCCACCAGAAGATGTACTTGAAGGCCTCGAGGGTCATGCCCTGATTGAGGACGGTATACTGGGGAATCTTCTTGTAGTTGTCGAACTCGGCGGCCCAGTCGGCGGCGGTCAGCGGAGGAATGGCGCCCGAGATCGGCTCCCATTGGGTGATCGACAGGCCGGAATCGGTGAGCCGCGTGATGCCGCCCACGACCACCATGGCAAGCACCATGAGCGCGACGATATAGAGCCACACGCGCACTGGCTTGAGGCGGTCGGGGGGCGCGGGGCTGGCGATGGATTCGGCGGCGGTGAGCGAGACCACAGGCATTGACCAGGAAGACGCGTTGTGGCGTGGGAATAGCCTTGGCCCCTCCCCGGCGCAACGCAGGAATTGACGCAGGCATGCAGCAGAAAACCCGCAAACTCTGGGGAACGGTGGCGATGCTCGCCCTTCTGGCGGTCTATCCGCTGGCGGTCGTCGAGCTCTATGTCAGCACCATGATGCAACTGCCCTGGTGGGGGACGATCGCGGTGCTGTGCGTCGCGGGGCTTCTCTGGTTTTTCCCGGCGAGCTGGATCGTGCGCTGGATGAGCCGGCCGGACTGAGGCGCGCTCAGGCGCGGCCGATGAGGCTGAACACCGCCGGCGTTGCGAACACGTCCATATAGCGGCGGGCCTGGAAGAGGCCGTTGAGCGAGACGCGCGGGAGCGCCGTCAACGCTGCGCGGTGACGGCGATAGAGGCCGCCCGGGATGGTGGTTACGGCGCTGCGCAGGCCCAGTTCGCGGGCCATGGCATATTCGCGCATGCCGGCGGCAACGCGGCTGCCAATGGGATAGCTCAGATGCAGCGGACGGCGGCCGAACTGGGCTTCGAGCACCTTGAGCGACATTTCAATTTCGCTGCGGGCCTGTTCCAGGGGGAGCTTGGCCAGTTCGTAGTGATGCACGGTGTGGGCGCCCAGAGTGCACAGCTGGTCGGAGGCAAAGTGCCTCAGATCGGCCCAGTCCATGATCAAGGCGCGGCAGTGCGCAGCCAGATCGAAATCGTATTTGACCGCGAGGTCGCGGATGAGCCCGATGCGCGCCGGTTCGGGCATGGTCCGCATGCGGGCATAGACGGCATCGTAGGCGGCGTTCTTTTCGGCGAGGCTGGCGGTGGGAAGGTAGTCGGTGTCGCCATCCACCTCGACGGCGATGGCCTGCTGGCTGGCGATGATGTCTTCGAGCGCCTGCCACCAGACTTCGCCCACGCCATCGACGAAGGCGGTCGGCACGTAGAGCGTGAAGGGGCACTGATGGCGCCTGAGGATCGGCAGGGCGAATTTGAGATTGTCGCGATAGGCGTCATCGAAGGTGAACACGACAAAGCGCTTGACGTCGAAATCGGCCTCTATGCGGCGGATGGCCTCGTCGAGATCGACGATATCGAAACCGAGGGCGCGGACACGGCGGATCGCGTAGTCAAGGAAATCGGGCTTGATCTGCAGGATGGCGTTGGGCGAAAAGTCCGCAGGATCGTCCGGGAGCACGCGGTGGATGGTGAAGATGACGCCACGCGCCCGCGAGAAATTGCGGATGAGGGCGGTCAGCCCGGTCACGGCGAGCCCCTCGAACATTCCGCGGATCGCGGCATAGCGAAGCGACGTCATCACGCCACTTCGGACTGCGCCTCGGGCAGCATTACGGCATCGGTCACCTCAAATCCGAGCGCTGCGGCGTCCGCGCCCAGAGCCTCGACGAGACCGGCCGGCGTGGTTTCCCGGCGCACCATGACCAGCCGACCCGGCGCGCCCGCAAAGGCCGAAAGGCTCGAGCTCATGCCCAGCCGTCCCACAATGACGATCACCACCTCGTAGATGTCGGCAAGCGCCTCGACAAGGGTCACCGGCCGGGTGGAACGCCGGTCCAGTTGCTCCCGCTGCCCCCAGGGCACTTCGGCGAGGCCGCCGCGGACCTTATGGACGACGTCGCCGAAGCTTGCCTCCTCGGCGCAAAGATCGGTCAGGCCCGGCTCGGAGCTGCGTAGCCCGCTTCCGGCATCGATGCGGCAGATACTGATCCCCTGGCGGCGGATATCGGAGACGAGCATGTCGGCGACGACGGCAGCATCGCGCCCCTCGCTGATGCCGGCCAGAAAGAGCACGCGCGTACGGCCGATCGCGAGATCGGCGCTGAGGTTGGAGAGCGCCAGCGCTGCGTCGGCCCGGTTGCGCGCCCCGGGCGAAGCCGGCGCGCGTTCGACTGGGCCGGGGGCGTCCTCGGGCGGCTCCGGTTGGGCGATCGCGACGGCGACCGCCTGCTCGAGATTGGAGGGTATGGGCTCCTCCGCCGCAGCCTCTGACGGCCGGTCATCCCCCTCGCCTTCGGCCAGCGAGCGATCGTGGTCGTCGACCGCATGCCCCTCATCGTCCACCAGAGGCTCGCGAGGCTCCTGATCGTGAGCGATTTGCACGGCGTTGCGGTCGTACACGGCGCGACCGGACATCAGTTCGCCGAACAGCACCCAGCCCACCTGGAGCACAAGGGAAACAATGCCGACCGCTCCCAGGATCAGCGCGGTCTTGGGCGAAGCGGGGACGACGGAAGGCGCCGCCTCGGTAATGATGCGCACGTCGGGGAGGACCGCCCCGGTATCGGTGCGACCGGACGCGTCGCGATATTTCAGCAGATAGGCATCGAGCAGGTCCCGCTGGGCCTTGGCCTCGCGCGTGAGGCTGTCGAGAGTCACGCCGTCCTTGGTCTGGGTGGATGCGGCGAGCTGGGCGCGCTTGAGGTCGTCATTGAGCGTTGCAATGACCCCGTCCTGCGCCCTCACCTGCGCATCGAGGCCGTCGGCGATGCGCCTGGCCTCCGCTTTGATCTGCTGGTTGACCTGCACGATCTGGGCATTGAGGGCCTTGATCGTGGGGTGGGCCGGCAGCAAAGTCGCGAGCTTTTCGGCGAGCGTCGACTGCAGCGTCGCGCGGTTCTGCATGAGCGCCTGGATCACCGGGCTGTTGCGGACATCTTCGACGCCTTCGACGGACTCGCCCGCCTTCAAAAGCTGCCGGATCAGCTCGGCATGCTGCTGGGCGATGCCCCTGGCCGCCTGAGCATCGGTGATCTGCTTGCCGATGTCGGAAATCTGCTGATCGGGCAACGTCGTGCCGTTGGCTCCGGCGAAGATCGAGTTCTGCGCCTTGAAGTCGGCGACCTTGCTGTCGGCCTCCTGCACCTTGACGCGAAGCTGGTCGATCTGCTGCTGCAGCCAGGCGGTGGCGTCCTTGGTGTCGGTCACCGACTGCTCGGCCCGGCGCCGGACGTGCTCGGCGGCGATGGCATTGGCGATCCGGGCGGCGAGCTGCGGATCGGCGGAACGGACGTAGATGGAGATCACGGCGCTGTCGCGCTCGCGGATCACGGTCAGCCGCTCGTTGAGATTCTGCAGCACCGTCTCGTCGACACTCTTGGGCTCGGACTTGCGTCCGATGAGCGACAGGAGCGTGGCAATGGGATTGCCGGCGCTGCCATTGAATTCGGGAACAGATTGCAGCTTCAGGGTATCGGCGACGGCGAGCAGAGTGTCCCGCGACTTGATGAGCTCGATCTGGCTCGACATCAGCGCGTCGATGGTGATGCCACCATTGCCGCCCCCGGTCGTGGGCGCGGTGGCCGCCTCGGTGAAGCTGCTTGTGCGATCCTCGACGAGAAGGCTCGCGACCGACTCGTACTGCTTGGGGATGAACATGACGATGCCGTAGGCGACGGCCACCATGAAGGCGGTGACCAGAACGATGCGGAGCGCCCGCGCCCACAGAGCCAGCATGAGTGCGCCCGCATCCATCCGCAAATCTTCGGCAGGCGCCGACTCGACCGTCATTCCCGGGCCTCGCAATCGTCAGCAGATTTATCGTCCGGGCGTGGTCAACAATCGGTTAAGGCCTTTGCAAAGCGCAACGCAGGAGCGCGCCCATAAGCACATTGTTAACCATACGCGTCGGACACTGCCCGGCGACTCTCGAGACCTCACTTCATGCGCTGGCTGCAGCTCTTGCTCGTTCTGCTCCTCGTGCCGCTGGCGGCCTGTTCGCTCAACGGCAAGATGAGCAGCTATCCCGTCGAGGCCAGCGGGCCCTACACGCTCGACGGCGGGGATGTGATCGCGGTCGCTGTCTATGGCGACGATTCGCTGAGCAAGACCTATAAGGTCGACGACACGGGAACGGTTTCACTGCCGCTGGTCGGGCCGGTGCCCGTGCGCGGCCTCACGGTGAACCAGGCGGCCGGCGCCATCGCCGCGGCGCTCGCCAACGGTTTCATGCGCAACCCCAATGTGGCCGTGCAGATCGACACCTACCGGCCCTTCTACATTCAGGGCGCGGTCAAGAACGGCGGACAATTCGCCTATGTGCCGGGGATGACGATACGGGCCGCGATCTCGACGGCGGGCGGCTATTCGGATACCGCCAACCGCAGCCGGGCAACGATCTATCGCAGACAGGGCGCGCAGATGATCAAGAGCAATGTCGGGCTCGATTTTCCGATCTATCCCGGCGATACGATCGTGATCGCCGAGCGCTGGCTGTAGCGTGGCCAGCGACCGTCCACTGCGTATCCTGCAGGTTCTGCGCGCGCCGGTGGGCGGGCTCTTCCGGCACGTCTACGATCTGACCGAGGAACTCGCACGGCGCGGCCACCAGATCGGCGTGGTGGCGGACAGTCTCACCTCCGACGCGATGACCGGGCAGCGGCTGCGGGCGCTCGCCCCGTCGATCAAGCTGGGCACCTACTACTTCCCAATGCCGCGAACCATTGGCTGGGGCGACTTCACAACGCCGTTCCAGGTGCGGCGGCTTGCCGGCGAGCTGGGCATCGAGGTGCTGCACGGGCACGGCGCCAAAGGCGGCGTGCATGCGCGCCTCGCCCGTTTCGGCCGACGCGACCGGGTTGCGCTCAACACGCCGCATGGCGGGGTTATCAACTATCGCCCGGGGACCGTGGCCGGCAGCTTCTTCCGCTCCATCGAGCACATGATCGGGGGGATCACCGACGCCTACATTTTCGAGAGCGCCTATGCCCAGGATGCTTTCCACCGGCTGATCGGCAGGCCCCCCTGCACCGAGCGCGTCATCCACAACGGGCTGGCGCCCGAGGAATTCGACCCCCTGCCCTGCGACCCCGACGCGCATGACTTCGTCTTTGTGGGCGAGTTCCGCTCGGCAAAGGGGATCGGATACCTCATCGACGCGTTCGGCGACGTCAAGGCGCCGGATGGACGGCCCGCGACGATGGCGATGGCGGGCAGCGGCCCGGAGTTCGAACAGACCAAGGCGCGGATCGACTCGCTGGGGCTCTCCGGCCGCATTGAACTGCTGGGCGTAAAGCCCGTGCGCGAGGCCCTCAGACGCGGGCACTGCCTCGTCGTCGCCTCGCTGGCAGAATCGCTGCCTTATGTGATCCTCGAAGGCAGCGCGGCCGGCCGGCCGGTCCTGTCGACCAATGTGGGCGGGATCGGCGAGATCTTCGGGCCGACTTCGGGGAGCCTGTTTCCGGCCGCCGATACGCAGGCCCTCAGGGCGGCGATGCAGAAATTCATGAACGATCCCGATGCGGCGATGGAAGAGGCGCGCGTGCGCCTTGCCTATATCCGGCCGCGCTTTTCGATCGCCAATATGGTCGACCAGATCGAGGCCCTCTACCGGCAGGTTCTGACGCAGAGGCGAGGCGCGAGCGCAGTTTGATTCAACCTCGATGGTTAATCATAGTGTGCGGTTTTCACTCGGTTTTCACCCCTTCGGCCTAGACTTGCGACAAGCAAAGAAGTCGCGCGGACCGCCATCGAGATGTTTCGTCTAGACCCCACGCAAGCTGTCCTCAGCCACGTTGCCCGCAAGGCTGGATCGAGGCCGGGCGAATTGAGTCCGGAGGCGCGGGCGATCGTGGCCGCACCCATCGAGCCGAGCTATTCGTCGGCGGTGATCGTGGGCATCGCCCAGCTGATCGAAGCGCTGCTGCTTGCCACGCTGGGCTTTGCCATCTTCAAGTCCTATGTCGAGCCCGGGCTCGAGGCGATCTATCTGCCCACGATCGCGATCACCACGCTGTTCGCCAACGTGCTGCTCAATGCGGCGCGCACGCACCGCATCGCGTCCTACCGCACGATGGTGCAGCAGACGGGCCGCGCGCTTGCAGCGTGGTCGCTGGTGTTCATCGTGCTGATGACGCTGGCCTTCCTGTTCAAGAGCTCGGAGCTGGTCTCGCGCGTCTGGCTGGTGAGCTGGTACCTCTCCGGCGCGGTGGTGCTGGTACTGTTCCGCCTCTCGCTGCGCGCGGTCGTACAGCAGTGGACGCGCGAGGGCCGGCTCAAGCGCCGCACGGTCATCGTGGGCGGCGGGCACGACGCCGAAGTGCTGGTCGACCAGATCAAGCAGAGCGCGGGCAACGATGTGCGCCTGCTCGGCCTGTTCGACGACCGCAACGACGAGCGCTCGCCGGAATCGGTCGCAAGCCTGCCCAAGCTCGGCCGGGTTGCCGACCTCATCGAGTTCGCGCGACAGACGCGCGTGGACCTGGTGATCGTGTCGATGCCGCTCAGCGCGGAAAAGCGCGTCCTCGAAATGCTGACGCAGCTTTGGGTGCTTCCCGTCGATATCCGGCTCAGCGCGCATATGAGCAAGCTGCGCTTCACCAGCCGGGCCTATTCCTATGTCGGCGCCGTGCCGGTGTTCGACATGGTGGATCGGCCAATCTCGGACTGGAACCTCGTCTTCAAGTGGCTGTTCGACAAGATCGTGGCGATCGTGGCGCTGGTGCTGCTCTCGCCGATCATGATCATCACCGCCATCGCCATCAAGCTCGACAGCCCCGGCCCGGTATTCTTCAAGCAGAAGCGGCACGGCTTCAACAACGAGCTGATCGAGGTTTACAAGTTCCGCTCCATGCGGACCGACATGGCGGACGCCAACGCATCGAGGCTCGTCACCAAGGACGACCCACGGGTCACCCGCGTCGGCCGCTTCATCCGCAAGACTTCGATCGACGAGCTGCCGCAGTTCTTCAACGTTCTCACCGGGCAGCTCTCGGTGGTCGGACCAAGGCCGCACGCCACGCAGGCGAAAGCGGACAATCTGCTCTACTACGAAGCGGTCGAAGGATATTTCGCCCGGCACAAGGTCAAGCCCGGCATCACCGGCTGGGCGCAGATACACGGCTGGCGGGGGGAGACCGACACCGTGGACAAGATCATGCAGCGCGTGCAGCACGACCTCTACTACATCGAGAAGTGGTCGATCCTGCTGGACCTCTACATCGTGTTCATGACACCGTTCTCGCTGCTGTCGAAATCCGAGAACGCGTACTGAAATGGCCGCGGCCGATCTTGCCGCCGCGGACCTGGCTTCCGACCACCGCGCCGAGGGACGCGCCTATCTGCGCGCGCGCCTGGCGCGCCTGCTCGACTGGGCCGTCGCGGTCTGGATCTTCTTTGGCAGCATCGTCATCACCGAACCAAGCCCATACGAGCTCATGTTTCTGGTGGTGGTCGCGATCTCGCTGTTCAGCGCGAGCTTTGCCTTCCGGCGCTCGACGCTGGGGCTGCTGGTGATCTGGGCGACCTTCATTCCGTTCGCGATCGTCGCGGGGTTCCAGCCCACCTTCACGCCCATTCCGGCCGCCCTGACCTTCCAGGTTGTGACGATCTTTCTGTTCTTTACGAGCATCTGGGTCGCCAACTACGTGGCGGAGGCCCCGCAAGAGCGGATGCGGCTGATCATGGGCGCCTATGTCGTCACGGCCACGATCTCGGCGGCGATGGGCACGCTGGGCTATCTCGGCGTGATCCCGGGCCACGACCTGCTCACCCTCTATGGGCGGGCCAAGGCCCTGTTCAACGACCCGAACGTGTTCGCGCCCTTTCTGATTCTGCCGGCGATGTATGCGCTGCAGCGCGTGCTGCTGGGGAGTCCCCGGCGCGCGATTGTGGCCGGCGCGGTCGTCCTGGTGATCGCGATCGGCGTCTTCGCCAGTTTTTCGCGCGCGGCCTGGGGACATCTGATCGCGTCGGGGCTGGGGGTCTATCTGCTGTGCTTTTTCGGCGTGGCCAATGCCCGCGAAAAGGCGCGCATGATGATCACTGCCCTGATCGGCGTGCTGATGGTGGCCATCGCGATCGGCGGGCTGCTCTCGATCCCGAAGGTGCAGGAACTGTTCGAGGTGCGCGCCCAGGCGCAGAACTACGACGAGGGCGATTCAGGGCGCTTCGGCCGGCAGGGCTATGCCTTCGAGCTGGCGCTGTCGCACCCTCTTGGCCTTGGGCCCTACGAATTCCGCAACCTCAGGATCAAGGAGGAGCCGCACGACAGTTACGTCAACGTCGTGCATGTTTACGGCTGGGGCGGCGGGCTGATGTTCTGGCTCTTCATCGGCGTGACGATCTGGCGAGGCGTGAGCTTCGTGTTCAGGCCCTCGCCGAACCGGCTGCTGCTGATTCCGCTGATTTCTGTGTTCGTGCCGCTCGCGGTCGAGGCCGCGATCATCGACCTCGACCACTGGCGACACTTCTACCTCGTGGGCGGCCTGATCTGGGGCGTCACCGCGGCCTACCACAAGGTCCTGCCAGGGGAGAACCAGCGCCTGAGCGCGCTGGTCTAGACTGGCGTCCTAGAGCTTGTAGCCCTGCAGCGTCACCACAGCGGTGCCGCCGCCAGGCAGCTTGCTGTAGGTGAAATCGACGCGGCGGATGAAGCGCGCGGCGCCCGGCAGGTCGATGTTCCGGCTCGCGGTGCCGGGCAGGAACATGAAGCGCAGCGGCACGTCGTAATGGCTGCCATTGGCGAAAGTGACGTGCATGTCGCGGATGAACACGGTGTTGCCCGTGACCTTCAGGCGGATGCGGGTGTAGAGCCCGGCGCCGGCGCCCACGCGGATCGTATCGTGATCGTAGAACAGGTTTACGGTACGCGAACCCAGGTTCACCCAGCTCGCGGCAAAGGCCTCGACGGGCAGGAGCATCGCGGCAGCCGCAAAGGCCCCGGCGAGCATGTTACGACGAGTCAGCATCATATCCTCCAACAGCTTGAGCCCCCGCGTCCGGAGACGGTAGGCATGGCCAGATTTCGCCGGGATTGCGGCAAGATTAATTCGGCTTAATGCAGTCCGCCGCCGTGACGATCCGGATGTCGGCCGATTTGTGAGGGTCGTAGTCGTAGGCAAAGTACCGACGGTCGGTCACGGCAACGAGCGTTATGCCGTCGCCGTAGGTGTTGCTGGCGATGCGCAGTTCGGCACCCTCCACCGGACGGCAAACCCGGGCCGCCTCGAGATCGGCCGCAGGCTCGGCCGGAACGGCGACGGCCCCAAAGGCTCCAACGGACAGTCCCGCCGCAACCGCATCATGAAGGGGCCCGAAGACGCCATCACGGGCGAAGTAGTTCCCGTGCGTCAGGGCAAATCCGGCCGCGGCGGTATAGGCCGCCCGGACGATGTTTTCGAGGTCCGCGTCAGACGGATCGGCGGGCGCGGGCGGGGCCGTGGATACACTGGACGGTGCGGACGCAGGCTCCTCGCTAGACAAACCGGCGCTTTCAGAACCGGGAGCATCCTGCGCCAGCGACGCAGTCGCGGCGAAGAGGGCGATCGCGGACAGGATCAATCGCACGAGGCCAGCGCCTCCAGATGGGTTGGCCGAATTCCGCTGCGAAGGCGGATGGTCGGAGCGGCCGGATTTGAACCGACGACCCACAGTCCCCCAGACTGTTGCGCTACCAGACTGCGCTACGCCCCGACTCCGGGGCCTATCTATTCTGTCAGCGCTTCAGGCGCAACCCTCGCAGGATCAGGCGACGGCCGCCCGGGGCCGGGCCAGCAGTTCGCAAAGGTGGCGACGCAGAACCTCGTCGTCGAACGGCTTTGAGATCAGGCGGTGGCACTGATGCCGCGCATCGACCGCGTCGATCCCCACACCCGAGGAGAAGATGAACGGAATCCGGCGCTCGACGAGCGCGTCCGCCACCTGCATGCTGGACCCATCACGCACCAGCACATCCAGGATCGCACAGTCGTAGCTGGCAGAGGCCAGCGCCTTTAGCGCCTCACGGGCGGTGGCAAAAACATCCACGACCCGGGCGCCCATGTCCCGCACGATCTCTTCGAGCAGGATCGAAACCAGGCCCTCATCTTCGAGAATAAGTACTGAATCTGGCTGAGCCATCGCGCCGCTGCTCCGCCCGCTGCTGTTCATCGCTTCCATGAGCAGGCTAGGACGTCACCCCGAGGCGGTCGACCAAAAACGAAGTGAGAGGCGGAACCACTCGCCTGATTTGGCCGTTTCGCAGCCGAATGAGTAACCTACTCACTCGGGACAAGAGCAGCGTCAATGGAAAGAACCGCAAAAGGCCGCGAGTTGCGGCGGGGCGAGCGACTGCAGATCATGCTGGAAGCCGCCGAACTGCGGGCCATAGACGATTTTCGTTTCGCCAAGCGCATGCCGAGCCGCGCGGCGGCCGTGCGCGAGTTGATGCGCCGCGGGCTCGATGCGGCCGGCTATCCCGACTTCGCCGACGGCGTCGATTCCAGCGCCTACGGGGTTATCAACTTTCCGCGACCCGTGGTCGACGAGACGCCCTGATCTGAGCCGGCCGGGCCCTGAGCCGAGTCAGTCCCCGGTCTCAGACAGAGCCTTCAGGCCCTTGGCTCCCCAGTGGCTGTACCGTTCGAGCAAACGGGCGAACTCGGTCAACTCGGCTTCGGTCCAGCCTTTGAGGGCGGCGGCGAGGACCGAAGACTTCTTGAGCCTGAATCGCTCCCAGAAGGCCCTCCCCTTGTCTGTCGGCTCAAGGACAATCCGCCTCGAATCGAGCTGCGAGGCAGCCCGTCGAATGTAGCCAAGGTCAATGACGTCGGAGACCAGACGGCTCGCTCGCGAGGGATCGATCCCGAGCTTTTCGGCCACCGCGCCGACGGTCACCTCTCCGGCGGGGGCGGCGCCCTCGCCCGGGTGCCAGGGGATAACCGTCGTCATCACGTCCAGACGCGCCAGGTCGAGATTTGGGTCGAGTTCGGCAAGCAGGGCATTGACCAGCTCGCGCCGTTGCATGGCGCGCCTGATGCGAGTCATGGCGCTGTCGATCTTCACAATGGCGTCGGCGGATTTCCGGCTGAATCCAGCCTCGCGATAGAGCTGCGCGTCCGCTGCGCCGTCGCTGGTCATGGGTTTCTCGCCAGAGTTTGACGAGGCCGAGTTGGTCATGACTCTACCGACCATAAATGCATGAAAAAAGCAATAACATGCCAATGTCACATTTGTGCTCTTGACATATATATGCGTAGAGCACATAAGGGCGGCCCTCCTCGGAAGGGACCTAAGGAAAATGACAGTTGCAGCTCAGACCACAGATGCACCAGCGCGGCCGGACCGCTCGACGCTGCTGATCTATTTCAGCGCCCTCACGGCAATGTTCATGGGCGTCCTCGACATGAACATCATGGTGACGGCCCTGCCCACAATCGCGCATGACCTCGGGGACGTTCAGCTCCTGGGCTGGGTCGGGGCGAGCTACCTGCTGTCGACCGCGGCCGTCTCGCCGTTCTACGGCAAGCTGGGGGACATGTACGGCCG
>DASZSH010000195.1:0-8989 GCA_035548755.1 Devosia sp. | reverse complement strand
CCGGATGTTGAGGAACTTTCCCACTACGTCCATGCAGGCGAACTCGATCGCCGCGTGGAGCTGCATGCGGTTATTGTAGAGCGAGCCCACGGGGTTCATGATCTTCCAGCGGAGTTGCTCGAGCTGCAGAGGGTCGTGTCCCACGAGATACGGCTTAAGCCCCTTGACCGCGAGCTCGGCGGACTCGCCGCCGCCGCCCATTTCACCCACGCCGACGAGCCCAACATCGGTCTCGACTTCCACGATGGTGCGGACGAACCGGCCCCAATGTGCGCCGTTGGAGTGGCGCAGCGGTGCCTCGAGGGGGACGGTTACCGTCGTCGCACGGAGATCGACGATCTTCATCACCTGGCTCCGTCGGCGTCGGCGGGAGCGCCCGCAATGGGCAGCAGCAGCCCCCCGTCGCAGATCAGGGTGATGCCGGTCACGAACGAGGCGCGCGGGGAGGCGAGGAACGCAACGCACTCCGCGACCTCGCGCGGCTTGCCGATGCGTCCGAGCGGATGCATCGCCTCGATCGCGCGCTCGAGCGCTTTGGGATTCTTGTCGAGCCCGATTGCCCAACGCAGCATCGGCGTATCGACGCTACCGGGCGCCACCGCGTTGGCCCGTACGCCGAATTCGGCAAGGTCGAGAGCGAGGCTGCGCGTCAGTCCGACGAGCGCTGCCTTGCCGGTGGTGTAGGCGAAGACCGACTTCTGCGTCGCAAAGCCCTGCACGGAAGCCATGTTGACGATGGCTCCCTTGGCTTTCTTAAGGTGCGGTATCGCCGCGTGGCAGACGAGATAGACGCTCTTGAGGTTGACGTTCATCACCTCGTCCCATTCGGGCTCGGTGGTCGATTCGGCCGTGCCGTAACGCTGAATGCCGGCGTTGTTGGACACGATGTCGAGCCCGCCGAACTCGCGCACTGTCCGTTCCACGGCGGCTTCGACGTCGCTTCGTTTCGAGACGTCCGCAGCGATCGCAATGGCTTGGCCGCCGGCTTTGGCGATGGCACCGGCGTGTGCGGTGGCTTCCTTCTCGGCGCGATCGACGATCGCGACCCTGGCTCCGCGCTCGGCTAGAAGCTCGGCAACAGCCCCGCCTATCCCCATTGCCCCACCGGTCACGAGGGCGACTTTACCGGAAAATTCAGAGTCCATGCTCGAGGGTCCCTAGCGGCCGCCGCTGACACCGATGGTCAGCCCACGGACGAAATAGCGTTGCAGAAAGAGAAACAGGATCAGCGTCGGGGCGCTGCAGATCAGCGTGGCGGCGATCACCGATGGTCCGTCCTTGGCGCCGTAGACGCCCTGCATCCCCACGAGCGCAACCATGACGGGCCGTACGCTATCGGACTTGGATAGCACCAAGCCGAACAGAAGATCGTTCCAGATCCAAGTAAACTGGATCAGGAGGAGCAGGATCATCGGTGCCCGGGCCATCGGGAACATGATGCGCCAGAAGACCGTCCACGAGTTGGCGCCATCGACATAGGCCGCTTCCTGGATTTCCCACGGTACCGTGAGGAAGAATCCGCGCATGACAAAAGTGCAGAACGGAATGCAGATCGCGATATAGAACGCGATCATGCCGATCCGGGTATCGTAGAAACCGGTCTGCAGATAGGCATTGAACAGGGGAATCAGGTACATCTGGAACGGCCAGATGGTTCCTGAGTAGATCAGGAGGAACCAGAAGAGCCCGCGAGGGATCTTAAGGCGTACGATGCCGAAGGCCGCAAGGGACGCAAGCGCCACCGCGCCTGCCGAGCCGACAACCCCATAGAGCAGGCTGTTTACGAACCCGCTCGACAGTCCTTTTGCCCAAGCATTCTGCAGATTGACGATGATATTGGACACCGAGACCGGCGGCGTCAGATTGCTCGTCATCAGGAACTCGTTCGGTGTCTTGAACGCGTTCATGGCAAGAATTGCGATGGGTGCGAGCCAGAAGATGGCGATGACCGCGGCCAGTACGAAACCGAGGTTGCGCCGCATCGCTCCCGGCTGCTCGATTTCGGCGGCGGCGCTGGCGGTGAGGGCGGTCATATCTGCTTCTCCTGGTCCAGCACCGAGCGGAGATAGAAGTACGAGAAGATCAGGGCCGCGAGCGCGATGATCACGGCGATCGCCGCGCTGTAACCCTGATTGAAGAGGATGAAGCCTTCTCGGTACATCGTGACCGCCAGCGTCTCCGAAGAGCGGCCGGGGCCGCCCTGGGTCATCACCCAGATCTGGTCGAACACCTTGAAGCCGTTGATCACCGCAAGCAGGGTCGCAATTACGACGTAGGGCATCAGCATGGGCACGATGATGCGCCAGACGAGCCCGAAGCCGGTGCAGCCGTCGAGCTTGGCCGCCTCGATCGGCTCCTGGGGCAGGCCCTGCAGACCGACCAGGAACAGCATCATATTGAGGCCGGTCGATTGCCAGGTGTAGGCGCCGATCATCGAATAGGTGTTGATCCCGGCTTCAAACAGCCAGCGGATATTGTGGATGCCGAAGACATTGAGCAGGGAGTTGAGCGCGCCGTTGTCGTAGCCGAAGATGAAGCTGAAGAGGATGCCCACCGCCGCCGCCGACACTGTCGCGGGCAGATAGATGACGGACTTGAAGACGCTGGACCAGCGGACCGCGTTGAGCGTCAAAGCAAATACCAGGCCGAGCGTCACCGGCAACACGACGGCCGCAATGGTCCAGACAAACGTATTTCTGAGCGACAACAGGAAGTGCGGATCGGCCAGAAGGTCGGCGAAATTCTGCAGCCCGACGAACTCCGGCGGGTTGATGCCGTCGTCGTGCGTGAAGCTGCGCACGAGGGTCATGACCATCGGATAGAGCAGGAAGGCCACAACGAACAGAGTGGCCGGCAGCACATAGAGATAGGGCTCGATGCGCGTTCGCAGGCGCATTCCCGTAACGCGCGCGGGTCGGGCAAGGCTCATTGTCGGTGGTGTCGTGGTCGAGTCCGCCATCTCATCCAGGCCTCGGGAGAACAGGGGTGCCGGCGCGGGCGGATGCCGCGCCGGCACGGGAGGTCAGGGCTTGTGGCTTGCCCAGTACTTGTCGGCCAGCGCCTGCAGGTTCTGCTGCACCTGCGCTGCCGTATCGGGATGCAGCATGAAGTTGCCGATTTCGTCCACCGCAGCTTCCGCGATATCGGGCGGAGTTGCTTCCCAGAAGCGGTTGATCTGGTCGTAACCACCGCTGTTGATGGTGGTAGCGAGCTCGGAGATCAGGGGCGACTTGGCCTTCACGTCGGTGTTGATGGGCGGGAAGTCCTGCACGTCGACCCAGGCCTGCTGGGCATCCGCCGACATCCAGTAGTCGGCGTCCTTCAGCGCGTCGGCCTTTTCCTTCGAATTGGCCGCAATCAGGATCGGCCCCGATTCCACGATCAGGGAGGGCTTCAGCTCGGCTTTCTCGTTGGGCATGATGAAGGCGCCGATGTCATCGGCTCCCATGCCGGCGCCCGTCAACGTCGAGAAATACCACGTCCCGACGAGGATCATACCCAGCTTGCCCTGCGCGAACTGCGACGCCATGGCGTTGCTGCCGGCCGTTCCGAAGTCGATTGAAGGGTCGGTGAAGTAGCCCTTGTCGATCCACTCCTTCCACTTGGCGAACATATCGGTGACGCCCTGGTCGGTGTATTTGGCCTGGCCCGTCATCAGCTTGTTGTAGAGGTCGGGATCCTGACGGATCAGGAATTCCTCAAACCAGATGAAGGCCGGCCAGCGGCCCTGCACGGTCGCGCCAAAGGGAGTAACGCCGTTCTGCTTGAGCGTGGCGTTGATCTTTTCGAGATCGTCCCACGTCTTGGGCGGTGTCAGGTTGTACTGGGCGAATACCTTCTTGTTGTAAAACACCACCCACCAGGCGATGTTGTCGGGGATGGCGTAGATCTTGCCATCGAAGGTGTAGGCATTGGCCAGTGAGGCGCTGTATTTGCCCGCGTCGACGTACTTCTTCCAGATGTCGGAGACGTCGGCGACGAGACCGGCATCGACGAGATCCTTCATGCGGTAGCCCGACCACCAGGTAAAGAGGCCTGGAGCCGAGGGCGTCTTGAGCGCGGCGCGCACCGCGGCCTGATAGGTGCTCGTGTCGGCGTAGGGCGTACTGGTCACAGGCACCGGAGCCTTGCCAAAGGCGGAGGTAAAGGCGTCCTGCCAATTTGCCTTGTCATGGTAGAAGTCGACGCTCTGGCCGAGAGCCGCGCCGGCCATCGCGCCAACAAGCGCCGCCGAGAGCGCTAGTCGTTTGACGAAATTCATCTCAGGTGTCTCCTCCGTTCTGATCTGTCGTTCGTTCCGTCGGTAGTCCTTGTGGCGCAAAGGCCGAACGGCCTTTCACGCAACGCCTTCGTGGCCCTACGGGCCGAAATCGATGAGCACTGTCCTCACCTCGAGTGGGCCGAGGTCGATGGCGAGCCGGTTGCCCTCGAGCGGCAGCGAGGGTCCGCGGTGCTCGATTGGATCGCTTCCGGCCGCGCTCTTGGGCGGGCGGGTGAAGCTCAGGGCAGCGGTGGTGGAGTTTGCCTCGAGGTTCTGCACCCTCAGTGCCACAGTGCCCTTGTTCTCGCCCGGCTTGCTGGTGACGAGGACCGGCGCGTCGCCGTCGATGGCAAAGAAGCTGTCGCTGCGCGGGCCGGTGGGCGCGATGTCGCGGAGGACGATGGGAGGGGTCGACACCTCCGCGGCAAAGCGCGCCGCCGCGGCGGCACTCGCCGCGCCGGCATGGGTGGTGAGCCTGTAACGCAGCGGTATCCGCCCGTCCTGGCTCACCTTGAAATTGACCATCCAGTGGTTGTTGAGCGCCCATGACATGATCGTGGGGCCCTCTGGCTCAAGCGTGCGCGACCACTTGCCCGTGGTGATGCCGCCCAGGTTGAGCAGCGGCGCATCGAGCGGCACAAGCGTGACGCCGCGTTCGCGGTCGCTGACATCTACCCAGCGCTGGGTGGGGTACCAGTCCTTGGCGGCGCCATCGAGCTGGTCGGCGTTGGGGACGGCAGGAATGCCGTTGAGATCGAGCAGAAAGTCCTGACCCTTGAGGTTGAACGGGAACGCAATGAACACCGCCTCGGCATCCTCGTTGGCCAGCTTTTGCAGTACCCAGTCGATGCCGATGGTCCTGCTGTTGGCGTCTAGCCAGTAGGTCACCGACGCGCTCCTGACGCCAGGAGCCTCGATGCTGACCTCGACCGAGACGCGGCCCTCCTGGATGCGCGGCTTGCCCACCGTCACCTTTGAAGCGACGGATCGCTTCCACGGCGTGTCCTTGTGGCCGACGAAAAAATCGGGATGCGAGAAGTCGTAATTGTTGATGGCGAGGCGCTGCTGGGGGGAGTCGACTTCCTCGTAGATGTACTGACCGGGCCGCCAACCCTTGTATGTGCCGGCGAAATCGTGGCGCTGCTCCTTGTCATAGAGCTCGCCGAGGGCGCCGGTCGCGGGGTCGATTGTAAGGCGGTAGTAGCGGTTCTCGATGGTGTTACCCGAAGCCTTGAGGTCGCGTGCGTCAGGCGCCTCGATCCTGAGGAAGGCATAGCCCATCGCTGGCACCGTGCCGGCCAGGCGCCGTATGGCGGGGATCGGCCGCGCCCCTCCCCAGGAGCTGCCGCGATTGAAGAAGCAGTCCAGCATTCCGACGGGGGCCGCCCCTCCTCGCGGCTCGGGTTCTTCGACCAGAACTTTGCGTTCCCAGGGCAGAGTGTTGATCACCAGTACCTCTTCGATGCCGGAGGGCTTGAATGCCTCCTCAGGCTTGAGGTCGCCGAGATTGAAGATGCCTTCCGGCCCCTTTGCGCCGAGCGGCGCGGCCAGCGTGTTGGCGGCCCGGGCGAGCTGGTCGTGAGCCTCCATGGCGGCCGTGAAGGCGTAGCCGGCCTTGCGGTTCCACTGGGCGCGCGTGAACAGCGATTCCGGCGCCTCGATCGAGGAGTACGCGCCCCAGGTGTGTTCGTCGTAGAGGGTCATGTCCTCATAGGTGCGGGCGGCGCGAACCGCGTCCCAGCCATCGGCCCCGCGGGCGACGTTCCAGGCCGAGATCGCCTCCGCCGCTCCCATAATCTCGTGCGCCTCGCGGTTGACTGCGGTCTCGTAGGCGCTTGAGCCTGGTCCATCAGTCCAGTGGTCGGTCCAATCGCCACGCTGTGTGCCGATGGCGTTGGCGTAGTGGTCGCGAAGCAGCCGGCCGAACTGGGTCGCTGTCACGAACCTGAATTCAAGGTCCTGCCGCTCGTCGTTCCAGCGCCTGACGAATTCGGGCATGCGCGGGTCGGGCGGGCCGTTGTCGACGCGCACCGGGTGGGTAGACTCGCAATAGAGGAAATCGAAGGGATAACTGTCGTCCTCATCGAGCTGCCGAACCCAGCGTGGCAGCAGCCGATCGACGAGTTCCCAGTTGCCAAGGCCCGCCTGGCTGCGCCCGAACAGATAGTGATAGCCGTTCCAGGCCAGCACTTTTCGGCCGCTCGGGCCTTCCCACCAGAAGCCGCCGGGAAACGGCCTCGGCCGCGCCCCGCGGATCGGGTTGATCGCGGCGGTATAGAACCACACTCCAAGTTCGGCGAGCAGGTCGGCGTAGAGCCAGGAGACGCCGTTGACGTCGTCCTGCATCGCCGTTTCGACGGTAAGGCCATAGTCGTCGCGCAGCGCGCGCAGCGGATAGAGGCTGCGATGCATCTGCTCGACGTTGAGTAGCGGCGTAAGGTTGTACTGCATCGCAGCAACATCGATTCGGCCGGCCTTGTGCCAGTGCTGGAAGCGCCGAATCTGGGCCGGACTCGCCTGCCTTAGGTGTCGCAGTAGCGGCCCGGTGGTCTCGCAGGTCCAGCTGTAGCGGGCCGCTTCAGGATAGGAGTCGGTCGCCTCGATCAAATCGAGCGCGCGTTCGACGAACTCGCCATGCTGGCGGAACGCCACCTCCTGGTAGTCGGTGAAGCCGATGTCCGTGTGCGAGTGGTTGCACACATAGATCGTCTTGATCTTGCCCAACGCTCTAGTCCTCCCGTACCCGGCCGCCGCCCTTGCCGGGCGAGTTGACGTGCGCCGCTTCGGGCGCGCAGCCACGCTAAACGTCTTCTGTCTGCAGCTTTCCCTTGATCACCGAGATCACTTCGTCGATGTGCTCGAACATGAGCTGGCGCGCCTCGCGGGCATTGCGGCGCATGAGCGCGCCGAGGATCAGCTTGTGCTGCTCGTGGTCGCGCACGCGGTTGTTGTAGAGGTCCAGCACCGCCATCTGTTCCTTGATGTGAACCTCGGTCAGCGAGAACACGACATCGGCGAGGATGGTGTTGCCGGCGCTGTCGGCGATGCCGCGGTGAAAGCGCATGTTGGCTACGCCCAGCACGGCATCGGCGGTTTCTTGACCGCTCAGATACTGCTCGGCGTCAGCCAGCAGGGCCTCCAGCCCGTCGAGATCCTTGGCGGTGGCGTTGGTCGCGGCCAGTTCCGCAACCGGCGGCTCGATCAGGCAGCGGGCCTGCAGCAGATTGAGAATCGTGGCGGTGTCCAGCGAGCGGGCATAGGGGTTCGTCACCATCACCCGAGCCTCGGGCCGCCGCACATAAATGCCCGAGCCGTGGCGGATATCGAGGTTCCCGGCCATCTCCAGCAGGCGGAGCGCCTCGCGCATGGTGGGCGTCGCCACCGCGAAGCGCTCAGCCAGTTCCTTAACGCTGGGCAACCGATCGCCGGGCTCGAGTTTCTCCTCGCGCACCAGCGTCATGACTTCCTGTGTCAGATGCTCGGACAGCGAGGCTGGACCCCGCATGCGTTCCTTGACGAAGACCCTCACGGCACACCCTACAGTGCAAGTGAGTTATTCACTTGCTCAGTTGCACCCTATAGGCGGGCACGCTCGGGAGTCAACCGGTGACCAGAACAGTTGCTCAGGAGGCCGAAGTCTTGGCGGTGACCCGCGCGGGGGAGGGCCGGGCCAGCATCGGGGCGTGTTCGACGACGAACAACCCGTAGGCGATGATCCAGAGGATCGCGCTCAGGGTCAGGAGGGCAAGGTATGCGCTGGCTACAAGCTCGGCCATCGGGCGCAGCAGCGCGACCAGGGCGAGACATGCGTAGGACACGGCGGTCATGCGCGACGCGGCGAGGGGCCGGCCGGTATGGCCGCGCGTGGCGCGAGTCATGACCGCGAAGGTCATCATGCCGATGACGCCGACGGTCAACAGATGGAGGGCGGATGCCGCCGACAGCAGGTCAAGGCTAGCCAGGGCCACTGCGACATAGCCGATCGGGACAAAGGCATAGCCGACGTGCAGGACCAGCAGCAGCGGTTCGCGCCAGGTCGCGCCTCCTCGCCATCGCAAGAGCCGAAGCCCGTTCAGCCCGGCTGCAACGAGCGCCGTCGTCAGGGTTGGCCAGGCTTGCGGGAAGACTGTCCAGGAGAGGCCGGCGACGAGGGCAGACGCCAGCGCCGCCTGATCGATCCAGCCCATCGGGGCGGGAAGCCGCGTCGCTCCCCGCCGGGCGAGATAGTTGCGTGTAAAGCTGGGGACGATGCGTCCCCCGATATGGCAGACAAGAAGCACATAGAGTGCGACGGTGGCGCGGAAGACGATCGCCGGATCGGCGCTCTGCAGCGCGATCGCGTGAAAGGCGATGTTGAGCCCGGCGAGCGTCGTCAGACCGACCGCGACACGCGCGTTCTGCCAGTTGCTTCCGGCCACGACTTCGCGCGTCACGACGAAGGCCAGGGCCGGCAGGTAAAGTGAATCGATGAGGGCGCTCACGGCGTCGCCCAGTAACGCTGGGGCCAGGTCGACCGAGCGGCCCGCAAGCCACAGCGCCACAAGGACGGCGAGAGGCAGTCCGGAGACTGGCAAGCGGCCGGTCCAGTTCGGCACGGCGGTCAGGACAAAGCCGCCCAGCGCCGCTGTCGCATAGCCAAAGAGCATCTCGTGGGCATGCCAGGCGATCGGCCCCTCGGTGCCACCCACCGACCAGAGGCCCGACAATGCGCCGATCCAGAGCGCCATG
>DASZSH010000194.1:0-5864 GCA_035548755.1 Devosia sp. | reverse complement strand
CCACCGGGCTTTCGGTGGCGCTGCTGACGGCGGTGCTGTTGCTCGCGCCCTTCGCGTTCATGCTGTTTGGAGCGGCATTCCAGGCCGGCGTCATCCCGCTGGTGATCCTGTGCGCGGGACTGGTGATCCGCTCGGTCTTCGGGCCCGCCTCGGTGGTACTGTCGGTCCACAACCGGCCCTATTCCAGCCTGCCGGCGGTTGCCGCCTCGATGCTGACGCTGGTGCTCGCCAATCTCGCTCTGGTTCCGCCCTTCGGACTTGTCGGGGCGGCCGTGGCGGCGCTGATCGCCATGACGGTGTGGTCGGGCGCGCTGTGGCTCACAACGCTCAGGATCGTGGGCGTGGACATCTCGATCCGCGCCCGGCTGGCGGCGGCGCCGCAGGTTCTGCCGAAGCCGGCCGAATAAAGGACTAGCGGCCCAGAAGGGCGTTGATCGTGCCCACGAGGCGGCCGAGGCGGCCGGTCCCCACACCGTGATCGTAGCCTTCGGCAAGCTTGGTGTAGGGTTTTTCCATCACGCAGTAGTCCTGCCCGAAGATGTGGTTGCGCAGGATGCAGGTCTCGACATAGCCGTAGCGGCGGAGGAGGGCGAGGGCGACTTCGTTCTCCGGGCGCACGAAGGTGTAGGCCTTGTGGAAGCGGCCGTTGTCGAAATGCTCGTCGAAGGCGCGCATGCCATGCATGCCCAGCCGCGTCTGGCGGAAGGGCGGGAAGATCCAGCTCCAGTAGCGGAAGATGGCGCCGTACTCCGGCCCCGAGATCAGCGCGCCGCCGACCTTGCCGTCGGAGAGGAGCGACATCACGTGCCAGGGGTCCTGGCGCTGCAGCATGCGCAGATAGGATTTGGTGAGCCGGGATTTCTCCCAGGCCTTGAACTCGGCGTTGTAGTGGGGGCTCTCGTCGATGACCGCCATCAGCTCGCGATGGATGATGTCGAGGTCCTCCGGCGTGGCCGCGCGGGTAGCAAAGCGCGGCGCCGTCCGGGCCTGGGCGAGGGCAGGAGCGGTCGAGGTCAGCGTCAGATCAGACATCGGTCATGCTCGCTTCAATTGCAGGCCCAAAGGATAGCGCGGGGCGGGCCGCGGGCTTAGCGGAGCCTGAGGTGGCGGTTAACGGGGCCGGCTCGTGGGCCCCCTGCGGCAAAGGGGCAGCCGGAAAATGGCCTGCTTGCCCAAGGGGGTGGCAGTGGCTAAACCGGAAAAAACGATCGGGAGGAGCCGATGAGCGATTTTCTGGTATTTCCGCCCAGCGAGGCGGCCAAGGCGCGCACGCTGACGACCAAGGCGCAGTACGACGAGATGTACCAGCGCTCGATCAAGGACCCCGACGGGTTCTGGGCGGAACAGGCCAAGCGGCTCGACTGGTTCAAGTTCCCCACCAAGATCAAGAATACGAGCTTCGACTACCCGAACGTGTCGATCAAATGGTTCGAGGATGGCGTGCTCAACGTCTCCTACAACTGCCTCGACCGGCACCTCGAAAAGCGCGGCGACCAGACGGCGATCATCTGGGAAGGGGACACGCCGGGCACGGACGCGCGCGTGACCTACCGGCAACTGCACGAGCGGGTCTGCCGGTTTGCCAACGTGCTCAAGGCCGAGGGGGTCAAGAAGGGCGATCGCGTCACGATCTACATGCCCATGGTGATCGACACGGCCGTGGCCATGCTCGCCTGTTCGCGCATCGGGGCGATCCACTCGGTGATCTTCGGCGGCTTCTCGCCGGAATCGATCGCCGGACGCATCAACGACTGCGACAGCAAGATCGTGCTGACCGCCGACGAAGGCCGGCGCGGGGGCAAGCTCATTCCGCTCAAGAGGAATGTCGACGAAGCGCTCGGCAAGGCGGCGGGAGTGACGCGGGTGATCGTCACCCGCGTGACGGGCAATGCCGTGCCGATGACGCCCGGCCGCGATGTCTTTTACGACGAGCTCGCCGCGAAGGTCGGCGCCGACTGCCCGCCCGAGCCGATGAATGCCGAGGATCCGCTGTTCATCCTCTATACGTCCGGATCGACGGGCAAGCCGAAGGGCGTTCTGCACACCACCGGCGGCTACCTCGTCTGGGGGTCGCTCACCCATGAGCGCAATTTCGACTACCGTGACGGGGACGTCTTCTGGTGCACCGCCGACGTCGGCTGGGTGACCGGGCACACCTATATCGTCTACGGGCCGCTCGCCAACGGCGCCACGAGCCTGATGTTCGAGGGCATTCCGAGCTACCCCGATGCCGGCCGGTGCTGGCAGGTGGTGGAAAAGCACAAGGTCAACATCTTCCATACCGCCCCGACGGCGATCCGCGCGCTGATGGGGGCGGGCCCCGAGTTTCCGGACAAATATGCCATGCCCTCGCTGAGGACGCTCGGGACCGTGGGCGAACCGATCAATCCCGAAGCCTGGCTCTGGTACTACAAGCATGTGGGCAAGGAGCGCTGCACGGTGGTGGACACCTGGTGGCAGACCGAGACGGGCGGGCACATGATCGCTCCCCTTCCGGGCGCCATACCCACAAAGCCCGGCTCGGCGACGGTGCCGTTCTTCGGCGTCCAGCCGGTGGTGCTTTCTCCCGAGGGCCGGGTGCAGGAGCAGACCAAGGCCGAGGGCGTGCTCGCCATCAAGGACAGCTGGCCGGGACAGATGCGCACCGTCTATGGCGATCACGACCGGTTCGTGGCGACCTATTTCCAGCAATACAAGGGCTACTATTTCACCGGCGACGGGTGCCGCCGCGACGAGGACGGCTATTACTGGATCACGGGCCGGGTCGACGACGTGCTCAATGTCAGCGGCCACCGGATCGGCACGGCCGAGGTCGAAAGCGCGCTGGTTGCGCACCCCAAGGTGGCCGAGGCCGCGGTGGTGGGCTATCCGCACGACATCAAGGGGCAGGCGCTCTACTGCTATGTGACGCTGATGGCCGGGCAGACGGGCGACGACGCGCTCAAGACGGAGCTCAAGCAATGGGTGCGCAAGGAGATCGGCGCGCATGCGGTGCCCGATCTCATCCAGTTCGCCCCGGGGCTGCCCAAGACTCGGTCGGGCAAGATCATGCGGCGCATCCTGCGCAAGATCGCCGAAAACGATTACGGCGCGCTGGGCGACACGACCACGCTCGCCGACCCCACGGTGGTGCAGGATCTGATCGACAACCGCCAGAACAAGTAGGCCCCGCGTCCCCCGTTAATCTTTCTTACTTCGGGCTGGCGGATAATGGGGGCGAACCGGACTGGCGCATATGGGGCTCCTCGGTCTGACATCGGCGATCGGCGCGGGCTGGCGCGCGCTCCGCGGCGGCCCGGACGGCACGCTCGCGCAGGTGGTCGCCGACAATTTCTCAGGCATGATCGTGGTCGACGGTGGCGGCACGATCCTGGCGGCGAGCCGGGTCGCCTCGCAACTGCTCAACGACACGCGCAAGCTCGAGGGGCTCGACATCCGCAGCGCGCTGCCGCTCGACATGCGCCGAGCGGTCGAACGGGTTCTGTCGGGCCAGGAGGCGGGCGGCGATCTGGCGCTCGCCGTGCTGCGACACGGCGTGGACGGCGAGGACCGGCTGGTGGTGCAATATGCGGTGACCGCCAGCCAGGAGCCGGGCGGCAGGCGCATCGCCTGCCTTAATTTCTGGGACGTGACCGAGAGGCGACGCGCCGAGGAGAAGCTCTCCTTTCTTGCCACGCACGATCCGCTGACCGGAGCGCTGTCGCGCACGGGCCTGGTCAATGCCATCAACGAGCGCTTCGAGAGCGAGCGGGGCCGTGCCGAGGGCCTCAGCGTGCTCGCCATCGACCTGGCGCGCTTCAAGCCGGTCAACGACGCGCTGGGGCATGCCAGCGGCGACGGACTGCTCAAGCAGGTCGTGGCGCGCCTGCGCGCGACGGGGGCGGCGCATGTGGCGCGGCTGGGCGGGCACGAATTCGCCGTCGCGCATCCCGGCCTGACCGGCGAGGAATCGGAGCAGTATGCCGGTCTGATCCAGGATCGCCTGGTCGAACCGTATCAGCTGGGGCCGCACCGGGCGATCATCGGCGCGGATGTGGGGATCAGCCACTCGGCGGTGTCGGGATACGATCCGGACCGGCTGCTCAGCCACGCGGACATGGCGCTCTCGATCGCGCGCAGCGCCTCGGGCAAGGGGCAGGCGGCGTTCTCGCCTGAAATGGACGAGAACCTGCGGGCCCGCCAGGAACTCGAGACGGCCATGCAGCAGGCGATGGAGCGGGGCGAGATTTCGCTGATGTTCCAGCCTCAGGCGGCGCTCGATGACGGGCGGATCATCGGCGTGGAGGCGCTAATGCGCTGGATGCATCCAAGCCTGGGATCGGTGTCGCCGGAGCGGTTCATCCCGGTCGCCGAGGAGACGGGAAAGATCGTCGAGCTCGGGCGCTGGATCCTGCAGGAGGCCTGCCGCGAGGTCGCCACCTGGCCGGGACATCTGCGGGTGTCGGTCAATGTGTCGCCGATCCAGTTCGAGCTCGTCGATGTGGTGGAGGAGGTCAAGGACGCGCTGGTCCGCTCCGGCCTGCCGGCGCACCGGCTCGACGTCGAGATCACCGAAGGCATCTTCATGTCGAACACCCGCTCGGTGATTGATGCGCTGCAAAAGCTCCGGGGGCTCGGCGTGGGGATTGCGCTCGACGATTTCGGCACGGGCTATTCCTCGCTGAGCTATCTGGGCCGGCTGCCGGTCGACAAGATCAAGATCGACCAGAGTTTCGTGAAGCGGCTGCCGGCGGACCAGCAGGCGGGCGTCATCATCCGCGCGGTGATGATGCTGAGCGAAGCGCTCGAAAAGATCGTCATCGCCGAGGGGATCGAGACGGCCGACCAGGCCTGGATGCTCCGGATGATGGGATGCAAGGTCGGGCAGGGCTACCATTTCGGCCGACCCAAGACGGCCCTGGAGATGCGGACCCTGCTCGCCGGCAGCCAGTCGATGCCCGGCGACGACCGCATCGCCGGCTAGTTCGCCCGCAAGTTTGCCGCAATGCGATGGGACGGCTGCGGGTCTTCGCTTCGGGGTTGCCATCCGTGATTCGCGTTACCGCCGCCGTGCTGACGGCGCTGCTGCTCACCGCGCCGGCGTGCGCGCAGACGCTCGACCAGATGGCGGGCCAGATGATCATCGTGGGGTTCAAGGGCGACGATGCCGGAGACCCATCGTTCAAGGCGATCCGCGACGAGATCGCGGCCGGGACGCTGGGCGGGGTGATGTACCTCAAGCCCAACGTCAAGAGCCTGGCGGCGGTCAAGGCGATGAACGCGGCGCTGCGGGCGGCCTCGCCGGACCTGCCGCCGTTCCTCACGCTCGATCAGGAGGGCGGCGCGGTGGAACGGCTGACGTCGGAGGTGGGGTTCCAGGAACTCCCCAACGCGCAGACCGTCGCGGCCGACGACAGCCCGGCTCAGGCCGAAGCGATCTATGCGGCGATGGCCAAGGGGATTGCGGAGGAGGGGTTCACCGTGAACTTCGGTCCGGTCGCCGACCTCAATATCAATCCGGACAACCAGATCATCGCCAAGTACGGCCGATCGTTCGGCAAGAGCGATGCGACGGTTGCGGCCTATGACGAGGCGTTCGTTGTGGCGCACCACGCGGCGGGGCTGCTCACGGCGCTCAAACACTTTCCGGGGCACGGGTCGAGCACGCTCGATAGCCACGAAGGGTTCGTGGACATCTCCAGGACATGGAGCCCGGTCGAGCTCAATCCATACAAGGCGCTGTTCGCCCAGGGCTATGACGACTTCGTCATGGTCGGCCACCTCTACCACAAGGACTATGCCGGGGCGGGGTCGCCCAAACTGCCCGCATCGCTCTCGCCCGAATGGATCGAGGGAATTCTGCGCGGGCAGCTCAAGTTCGCAGG
>DASZSH010000193.1:0-5261 GCA_035548755.1 Devosia sp. | reverse complement strand
GTAAAGGTTGACGGCGTCCGTCAGGGCCTTGAGGGCCGTGTTGCCCGGCTGCTCGGAGCTGGGCGCGGCCGGCTGCTCGGACGAAGCGGGCGGGGCGGCTTCTTCCGATGAAGGCGGGGCGGCCTGCTCGCTCGAAGGCGGCGCAGCTTCCTCGCTCGGGGGTGGAGCGGCCTGTTCGCTTGAAGGCGCGGGCGCCGCCTCCTGCGATGAAGGCGTGGGGGCTGCTTCTTGCGATGAAGGGGCGGGTGCCGCCTCTTCCGGGGCCGATGATGGCGGCGGAGCCACCTCTTCCGAGCTTACCGGAGGCGGGGCCTCCTCCGATGACGGGGCTGGAGGCGGAGCCTGTTCGCTCGATGGCGGCGGTGCCACTTCGGATGACGGGGGCGGGGCCTCCTCGCTCGAAGGCGGCGGGGCCTCTTCGGATGATGGCGGGGCCGCCTCCTCGCTCGATGGAGCGGGCGGCGCGGCCTGGCTCATGGCCGCGATGCAGTCATCGAGGCTCTGGAATCCGGCGGCGATGCAGGCTTCGTTCAGCTTTTGCTTGTTATCGTCGCTCTGATCGGCGGCAAAGGCCTGATAGGCCGCCACGAGGGCCGGATCGTTGGCATCCTGGGCGCGGACCGCGGAGGCGGGCGCCAGCGCCAGGAGTGTGAGGCTCGTACCGGTCAGGAGCCAGTCTCGGACTCGCATGTGGGGTTCCTTCTTCTGGAGTCGTTTGGTTCGAGGGAGTGACGCTGTCTTTCTGAACCGTAGATGAACGTCAGGCCACCCGCCGGCCGGCGTTCCGCTGGCCGTTCCCCGCTTGTACGCCGCAACGGACAGACCGGTTTGCCGGTTCCATCCTCACGCCCCGCATGCTACCGCCACAGGCGCTCATGCTGCAGTCAACCACCACCATCGAGATCCCGACGCGGGGCACGGGACTTTACGAGTTCACGCGGAATTTCAGGCAGTTCATTGGCGAAACCGGGGTTAGAACGGGGCTCGCGACCGCCTTCTGCCGGCACACCTCGGCCTCGCTGCTTATCCAGGAAAACGCCGATGATGACGTCAAGACCGATCTCGCCGGCTTTTTTCGGCGTCTGGCGCCCGAGGGCATGGACTGGATCACGCACCGGACCGAGGGGCCCGACGACATGCCCGCGCACATCAGGGCCGCCCTGACGCAGACCTCGATCGGCGTGCCGGTGGTCGAGGGGGCGCCCGCCCTGGGCACCTGGCAGGGACTCTATCTCTTCGAGCACCGGGCCCGGCCGCACCGCCGGCAGGTGCTGATCCACGTCATCGGCGAGTCGACATGAACCTTCTCACCTATTGGCCGCTGCTGCTCGGCCTGTCCGCCAGCGGCTGCATCTCGGGCCTGTTCGCGGGCCTGCTCGGCATCGGGGGCGGGGCCATCATCGTGCCCATTCTGAGCACCGCGTTCGAGGCGCTCGGATTCAGCGGAGACGTCGCCCAGCACGTGGCCGTCGCCTCCTCGCTGGCCATCATCATTCCCACCGGCGCCATGAGCGCGCGAGCCCACTACGGGCGCGGAGCGGTCAATCTCGACATCCTGAGATTGTGGGCGCCTTTCGTCCTTGCGTTCACGCTCATCGGCGGCCTTATGGCGCGCTGGTTCACGGGCGATGTGCTGCGCATCGTCTTCGGCGTGATGGCGATGCTGATCGCCCTCAACATCGTAACGCCGTTCCAGCAGCGGCTGATTGGGCACCTCAGGAGCTCGCCGGCCACGCACCGCGTCGCCGCCGCCTTGGTGGGCTATCTCTCGGCGCTGATGGGCATCGGGGGCGGGTCGCTGAGCGTGCCGACCATCGCTGCGTTCGGCGAAACGATGCACACCGCCGTGGGTACCGGCGCAGCGATCGGCGTCTTCATCGCGATCGGCGGCACGATCGGCTTTGTCGTTTCGGGCTGGGGCGCTCCGGGGCTGCCGCCGCTCAGCCTGGGCTATGTCAACCTCATCGCCTTCGTGCTGGTGGGGGGCTTTGCCGCGCTCACGGCGCCGCTCGGGGCGGCCGTGGCGCACCGGCTCAACCAGAAGACGCTGAAATATGTGTTCGCCGTGTTCCTGGTGCTGGTGGGTCTCAACATGATCTGGAAGGCGGTGGGGTAGAAAGGGCAATCGGCAGTCGGCAGTCGGACGATAACGACTGCCTACTGCCTACTGCCCACTGCCGACTGCCCTACCGCTGCACCAGGTCCCACGCCACGCTCACATCGATGGTGAAGGTGAGCTGGCCGGCCTCGACCGGGACCGGGGCGGCGCGATCCTGGGCCGCGGCGGTCGCCTTGTAGAGGTAGGGCTGCGGCGGCTGCGAAGCTCCCTGGCTTTCGGAGATGTTCTGGATGGCGCCCAGTTCGGCGCCTGAGGCTTCGGCATAGAGGTCGGCCTTGCCCTTGGCATCGGCGAAGGCCTGCCGGCGGGCCTCATTGTAAAGCTCGGCCGGGTCCTCCACGGCGAAATTGATGCCGTTGATGGTATTGGCTCCCACGCTCACTTCCTTGTCGAGCATGGTTCCGAGCGTGCCCAGGTCGCGCACATGCACGGTCACCTGGTTGGTCACGGTGTATCCCACGATCTTGGGCGGTAGCTGGTAGCCGTTGGCGTCGCGCGCATCGGAATAGACGTAGTTCGGGTTGACCGAAAATCCCGAGGTCTGAATGTCCTTGTCGGCGATGCCGGCGTCCTTGAGCACGCCGATCAGCGCGGACATGTCGCGGGTGTTGGCGTCGAGGGCTTCCTTTGCCGTGGTGCCCTGCGAGGTGACGCCGGAGGTGACGTAGGCGGTGTCGGGGCTCGCCTGGACCTCGCCATGGCCGATCATCTGCATGGAGCCTGCCGCCAGGGCGGGAGCGGCCGACATGACCGAGAAAACGAATGGGGCGAGAAGCGCGAGAGGGCGCATGAAGGTCTCCTTTGGAAAGGCAAAACGGCAGGGACTGTCGGTCATCGAGTAAGAAACTCTGTCACGAGTAGGACGGTTGGATGAATGCATTCCTTTGGACAAATTGCGACAAAGGTCTGACGCACGTGCCTCACCTTGATCTGGACAGGGCGTAGGCGGGCGGGTTAGGTAGCCCGCCGCCCGGAAACTGACATGTCAGCCACGCAAATCATCCCCACCGATGGTCTCCTGCTCGGCCGCGCGCGCGTGCCCGGTTCGCGCCTGCCCCGGATCGTGACGGTGCGGCAGGGGCGTCTCGTCGACATCACCGCCAGGCGTGCCCCGACCGTGCGCGACGTGTGCGAAATGGACGACCCGGCGGCCTATGTCGCCGGCGCTTCCGGCGAGGACCTCGGCGGTGTCGCCGAGGCTCTCGACAACAGCTGGGCGGAGAGGTCTCGCGATACGCAGCCCGCGCTGCTCTCGCCCATCGACCTGCAGGCGGTCAAGGCTGCCGGCGTCACCTTCGTGGTCTCGCTGCTCGAGCGCGTGATCGAGGAGCAGGCGCGCGGCGACAAGGCCAGGGCCGAGGCGCTGCGCGGCGAGATCACCGGGCTCATTGGCACCGATCTCAGCAAGCTCGAGCCCGGTTCGCCCGCGGCCATGAAGGTCAAGCAGGCGCTGATCGGGCGCGGCGTATGGAGCCAGTATCTCGAGGTCGGCATCGGGCCCGACGCGGAAATCTTCACCAAGAGCCAGCCGATGTCGACAGTGGGACACGGCGCCGATGTCGGCATCCTGCCCATCAGCGAATGGAACAACCCCGAGCCCGAGGTGGCGCTGGTGGTCGCCTCGAGCGGGCGGATCGTGGGGGCGACGCTGGGCAACGACGTCAATCTGCGCGACGTCGAGGGCCGCTCGGCGCTGCTTCTGGGCAAGGCCAAGGACAACAACGCATCGGCTTCGCTCGGCCCGTTCATCCGCCTGTTCGACGGCACGTTCGGGCTCGATCAGGTCAAGGGCGCGGATATCAGCCTCGAGGTCAGGGGCGAGGACGGCTTCGTGCTCGAGGGCCATTCCTCGATGCGCCAGATTTCGCGTACGCCGGAATCGCTCGTCGCCTCGGCGATCGGGCGGCACCATCAATATCCGGACGGATTGGTGATCTATCTGGGCACCATGTTCGCGCCGGTGAAGGATCGGGGCGGCGCGGGCAAGGGCTTCACGCACAGGCCCAATGACATCGTGACGATCTCCACCCCGACGCTGGGAGCGCTCAGCAACCGCGTCCGCCTCGCCACAGAGTGCCCGCCCTGGACCTATGGCGCGAGCCATCTGTTCCGCGACCTCGCGCAGGCGGGGCTGCTGTGAGCGGCAATGGCGGGCTATTTCACCGCGTGTCACCGCACGCATTGAGCTTGTGAGCGGGCACGTTGCCCGAAAGGAACTGCAAATGGACGAGCTGCACAGAAACCTGATCGACGGCGAATGGGTCGGCGGGGAGGGCGTGCCCAACATCAATCCCTCCAATACCGACGAAGTCGTGGGGCTCTATGCCCGCGCCACGCTCGAGGACACGCAGCGCGCCATCGCGGCGGCCAAGGCGGCGTTCCCGGCGTGGTCGCGCTCGGGCCTGTTGGAGCGCCATTCCATCCTGAGCAAGACGGCGCACGAGATTCTCGCCCGCAAGGAGGAGCTCGGCGCCCTGCTCAGCCGCGAGGAGGGCAAGACGCTGCCCGAGGGCATCGGCGAGGTGACGCGCGCCGGGCAGATTTTCGAGTTCTTCGCCGGCGAGGCGCTCCGGCTGTCGGGCGAGACGGTTCCGTCGGTGCGCCCCGGGGTCGGCGTCGAGATCACGCGCGAGCCCATCGGGGTCGTGGGCATCATCACGCCGTGGAACTTCCCCATCGCCATCCCGAGCTGGAAGATCGCGCCGGCGCTGTGCTACGGCAACACCGTGGTGTTCAAGCCGGCCGATCTGGTGCCCGGCTGCTCATGGGCGATCGTGGACATCCTGCATCGGGCCGGGCTGCCCAGGGGCGTGCTCAATCTCGTTATGGGCAAGGGCTCGGTCGTGGGCCAGGCGATGCTCGACGCCCGGGAGATCAACGCCTTCACCTTCACCGGCTCGGTCGGCACCGGCCGCAAGGTCGCCGAGGCCTCGATCAAGGTGATGCGCAAGTTCCAGCTCGAAATGGGCGGCAAGAACCCGACCGTCGTGCTCGATGATGCCGACCTCAAGGTCGCGGTCGAAACGGTCACGCAGAGCGCGTTCTTCTCGACCGGCCAGCGCTGCACGGCGTCCTCGCGCGTCATCGTTACCGAGGGCATCCACGACCGGTTCGTGGCGGCGCTCGCCGAGCGCGTGCGTTC
>DASZSH010000192.1:0-19337 GCA_035548755.1 Devosia sp. | reverse complement strand
CCCTCGCTTCCGCCGGGATGAGTTTCGATGTCGATCTTGATATCGGGGTTCTCGGCTTCGAACGCCTTCTTGAGGCCTTCGGCAGTCGCGACGTTGGTGGGGTTGTCGTCGATATAGTAGGTGAGGGTGACCGTGTCGGCGAAGCCGGGTGTGCTCAGTGCCGTACCCAGAGCGAGCGCAGCAACCGCAGCGATCACCGAGCGCCGACTTGTGTGAAGCTTCATTCTAGTTCCTCCCAGTGTTGGCCGATTGGCGGCCGGGCTTTCGTCCTTCCTTTGGCGGCCTGCCGTCAGGCGGCCGTCCTGCTGATCCGGAATGTCACGGTGTGTCTTCCGGGCGCGAGCAGGCTGCGCGCTTTCTGGTTGCCGCCGGGCGTGGGCAGCGGTTTGCCGTCGACCCTGGCGTCCTTGTAGGTCTCGTTGAGAATCAGCGTGCCTCGCGCGCCTTCAGGAACGGCGACGGTGTAGGTCACGGTATCGCCGTCGAGGGTCCAGCCGGCCTCGATGCGGCCGATGCGGGCATCGTGATGGGCGTTCACCGGCGCAAGCGCCGGGACGATGAAGGGCTCGAAGACGATATGCCTGAAACCGGGCTCGTTCTCGTCCGGACGGAAACCCGCCACTGCCTCGAACAGCCATTGGCAGACGGCGCCGTAGGCGTAGTGATTGTAGGAGTTCATATCGGGCGCAAAGATCGTGCCGTCCGCCTGGATGGCGTCCCAGCGCTCCCAGATCGTGGTCGCTCCGTTCTTGACCTGATACAGCCAGCCGGGGACTTCCTCCTGCAAAAAGACTGCCGCGGCCAGGGACGGCTCGCCGATCTTCAGCAGGGCCGGAAGCAGCGCCGGCGTGCCGATGAAGCCGGTGCCGATGCGACCATCGGCACGGGCAATCGTGGCCTTGAAGTAGTCCCTGGCCGCAGGCAGCAGGTCAGGAGGGATGAGGTCATAGAGAATGGCGAGGGCGTAGGAGGTCTGGTCGTCGTATGCGATGCGCCCGGCGGGAGTGATGAACTCGTGGGCGAATGCCGCCTTGACCTCGGCCGCCCGTCTGCGCATGCGCTCGGCGACCGCCGTGTCGCCGATCACCGACGCGGCCTTGGCCGTAAGCATGGATGAAATGTAGAGATAGAGCGTTGCAGCGGCATCGTCGCCAATCGTGGGCAGGGGCTTTTCGCTCGGGCCTTTGGGTTGCAGCCAATCGCCGAAGGTCGCCCCGCGCTCGTGCCGGCCGCGGGGCGGGCGAACGATCGGGCCGTTGCTGATCGAGTAGACGAAATCGACCCAACGGACCATTGCCGGCAGGGTCTCCTTGAGTACGTCGGCATCGCCGTAGTGGAGGTAGAGGGTCCAGGGGATGACGGTGATTGCATCGCCCCATCCCGTCGAGCCGAAGAAGCCGGGGTATTTGTCGGGATGCAGCCGCGTCGGATCGGGGGAGACGTGGGAGATTTCTCCGCCCTCGCGCTGGTCGGCCATGAGGTCGCGCAGGTATTTGCGCAAGAATGTCTCGCAATCGTGCAGGTAACAGGCGGTGCCGGCGAAGACTTGCGCGTCCCCCGTCCAACCGAGGCGTTCATCGCGCTGAGGGCAGTCGGTGGGTACCTCGATGAAGTTCGAGCGCTGCGACCATAGCGTGTTCTCGACCAACCGGTTGACCAGAGGGTGGCCGGTGGAAAAGCCGGCGACGGGGGTATGCACGGAGCTGATCGGCACCGCTTCGATGCTCGTGATGCTCGCTTCGCCCTCGATGGTGACGCGGGCGTAACGGAAGCCCTGGAAGGTGAAGACCGGCCGGTAGTGCTCTTCTCCGCCGCCCTTGAGGATATATTCGATCCTCGCTTCGGCCGTCCGGTAGTTGCGGTTGTCGAAGTTGTTGTCCCGGTCGACGATCTCGGAGTGTTCGATGACAACCTTCGCGCCAGCCTTTCCGTGCACTGAGAAGGCTACGTAGCCCGCTGCGTTCTGGCCGAAATCATGGATGGCGCGTCCCTCCGCGTCGGTCCAAGTGAGAACAGGCCGGAAGGACGTGAGTTCCCGCACTGGCGCGGTCTCGTGGGGGACGAGGATTGACGTGTCGAAGGGCACGGGCACGCCGAGTGCCGTGGGTTCGATAGCTTTGCGCGCGTCATAAGTCTCGCCGAGGTAGATGCCCGACCTGAGGATGGGCAGAGTGCCGCTTACCCAGGAGCCGTCGGTCTTGACCAGCACCTTGGCGCTGTCGCCCGGTCCGTCGCGGAGTTCCGCGAGGGCCGCGATCTCGCTGCCCCAGGTGTTGAAGATGGGGTTGTTCTTCCACATCATCTGCGAGCGGTACCAGCCGTCGGCGAGCCAGATGTCGATCACGTTGCGGCCGGGCTGCAGCAGGTCAGCGACCTCGTAGGTCTGGTAGGCGAGACGCTTGTCGTAGGCCGTCCACCCCGGCGTCAGCAGGTCGTCGCCGACGCGCCGGCCGTTGATGAAGGCTCGATAGAGGCCAAGCGCAGTGATGCGCAGATATTCCTGCCCCGACACCCTTCCGAGATCGAATTCCTTGCGCAGAAAGCTCGCCGGATGGCCGACGCCCGCATCGCAGGTGGGTCGAACCATTTGTGCCGTCCACCCGGACTCGCGATGCGCAGACAGGCTCGCCTCGAGCGGCGCAATCTCGTTCATGGGCAGGCCTCTCCCTTTGCGCCACTTCGGGCGTCTTTACCGGCGACGTGCAATGTGCATCGTTCTACGTGTATCGTTCTACAAAGTCGGCAGAGACGTCAAGGGGGGTGTCCGCAAAATCGACGGGCTGATACCTCAGGCGCAGTGGAGGACTGCTTGGCACTCAGACCGAAAAGCGAGCGCGTGACGATCCGTACCGTTGCCGAAGACGCCGGCGTGTCGGTGGCCGCGGTGTCCAAGGTGTTGCGCGATGCTTATGGGGTGAGTGAGGCGCTGCGCGGCAAGGTGCAGGCCTCCATGCTCAAGCTAGGCTATCGTCCCCACGCGGCGGCGCGTGGAATGCGCGGGCAGACCTATACGCTGGGCTTTCTGATTCCCGATCTGCACAACCCGTTCTTTGCCGACATCATGGCCGGGGTGAACACCGCGCTCGAGCGTACGCAATACCAGACCCTTCTGGGCGTAAGCGATTCGGCGCGGACAATGGAGCGCGCGATCGTCGACAACATGATCGACCGGCGCATGGACGGGTTGATGATCATCGGCCCGCGCATGTCGGCTGAAGAGGTCACGCAGATCTCCGAGCAGGTTCCGCTGGTGCTCATCGCCTATCACGCCAGAGGCAATACGAGCTTCGATACGGTGAACAACGACGATCAGCACGGGGCGGCCCTCGTCGTACAGCACCTCGTGGCTGCCGGATACAAGCACATCGCCTATATCAGCCAGGCGCTTGAAGATCCGCAACAAGTGATGGTCACGACGCAGCGCGAAATCGGGTTCCGAAAAGCCATGCAGCAGGAGGGACTGTCGCGCTATCTCCAGGTCGTGCCGGCGCCCCAGACCTCGCGTGAGCTGCAGGGGATCACGCGACACCTGCTGCAATCACGCAACCGCCCCGAAGCCATCTTCTGCTGGACCGACTTCGTGGCGCTTGAAGTGCTCAGCGTGGCCCGCGAGCTTGGCCTCAGCGTGCCGGGCGACCTCGCCGTCGTGGGCTACGACAACACGGGCTATTGCGATCTCGCGCAGAATGCACTGACGTCGATCGACCAATCGGGGCAGGTTCTCGGCCTGCAGGCGGCGCGCTTGCTGATCGAAAGGATCAAGGGACGCGAACAAGCCGAGCATTTTGTGGTTACGCCCCGGCTCGTTGCTCGTGGCAGTTCCCGGCCGATCCCGGCGGCACAGCGAGCCAAAACGCCGTCCTAGCCCGGCCTCCGCAAGACAGCACCCATGCCAGCGGCATCCGGCGTCCGAGGGCAGAGCGAGGAGACTGCCCGGGGGCATGCTTGATCCGCATGTCGGTGTTCAGCGCGGAAATCGGAAGGTAACGGTCCAGCTTCGGGTCTGGCCCGGCGACAGCGGCAGGGCGCCGGCTTCGATTGCCTGTCCAACGTGATCGGCCGGCGCGTTCGTGGGTTCGAGCGCCACCTCATAGTTCCCGCCGGGTTCCGGCCACGCACCATAGGTCATCCAAATGCCCAGATCGGCGATCGAGCCGTCCCATCCGATCTCGAGCATCCGGCCGGGCTGACCGATGCGGGCGACGCCGCCGGGGAGGCCTGTGGCATAGAATTTCCCCGCCAGCAGAGAATCGGGGGGCTGAACCTGGTCGAGGGGGTGCGGCAGGACTCCATTCGGCCCGGTCCAGGGCAGGCGTGCCGCCTCGATGCGCTCGCCGGCACGGGCGAGATAGGCAACCTCGACCGAGTGGACGCCGGGAAGGTCGATGCGATCCTCGGGTTCGACCGCCAAAAGAGCGTGCAGGGCCCACAAGTAGGGGAGCGGCTCACCCGAGAGATTCTGGACAGTATAGCGGGCGATGAGCGTCTCCGGTTCGACTCGCAGCGTGCGGGCGAAGCGGAACTGGCTGGCTGTGTAGCTCAGCGTAGCCGATTGCGGCGTGGCGCCCTCGACCTTCCAGGGGCGGCCCCAAAGGTCGCCGTGATCCCGCAGCCGTCGATTCCACACGGTTCCGGTGGCGTCCCAGGCGCCCACGGTGGGAAAGCATTCGTCCCATCCGACGGCTTCATCCTCCCGATAGGTGGCATCCTCTCCGGTATTTTCGCTGCGTCCTCCGCTTGTCATCCATTCGCGGCCGGCGCGCGTGTCGATCAGACTGACGACCCGTCCGCCATAGGCGGGATCGAGCTCAACCTCGATCCCGCCATGTTCGAGCAAGAGCGTGTCCATAGTTGCCTCCCGCCATTGGCGTCCGCCGGGAAAACCCGCCCAGACCGTTGATGAAATCGATACACTGGGCTGTTGACTCGGTCGGACAAGGGGCCATAGGCTCATCCAAACACAGCAGAAACAGGATTGCTTCATCTGAAGCAATACCATGGGGGGAGTGCAGAGTTCGGCCTGGACGTTCCAGGCATGGTGCCGCTTCGACTCGTCCGCCTCAATGCGAACGCAGCGCGGCCCGGATTCACAACTCATAGATCGGCGCGACTTTGCAACGTTGCGACATCAACGAACAGGCCGGCGCCGCGGGAGGCGGGTCGGTCCCGCAGATAGGGCGAATTTTGGGAGGTGAGGGGACAAAACGAAACGAGGTAGTGCCGTTTCAAGTGTCGGACCCGGGCGAATGACCGCCCACGGGACACATCAAGGGAGGTAACCTGACACATGGCAAAGCTTAAGATCGCGGCCGCCACCGCGCTGGCTCTAGGAGCCATGATGATGATTCCGACTGCAGCCCTGCCGCAGTCGACGGCCGCGCCGACGGAGATCGCGCCGGCCGGCGGGCTCAAGGAAGTCCCGCGCAACCAGACCCTGGTCCTGGGCTGGTCGATCTCCTCGCCGATTGGCACAACAAATCCATGGGCCGTTCCGGGCTATACGCACCAGGAAGGCAACAACATGATGTTCGAGCCGCTCATGTACTACGCAATCTATGCGGACAAGTACATTCCGTGGCTCGCAACCAGCATGGAATACACGGGCAGCGACTTCAAGCAGCTCGAGATCAAGCTCAACCCGGCTGCCCAGTGGAGCGACGGCACGCCGGTCACCTCCGACGACGTCGTGTTCACCTTCGAAGGGCAGATGAAGAACGAAAAGCTGCCCTATCACGCCTGGTTCAACCAGTTCGTGGACAGTGTCAGCGCAAAGGACAAGGAGACCGTCGAGGTCAACTTCAAGATCCCTGCGCCGCGCTTCAAGTTCGAGGTTCTGACCCTCAAGTTCGACACCGGCATTCCGATCGTGCAGAAGGCCTGGGAAGAGAAGCAGGCCGACTACACTGCCGCTCCCGGCGGCACGGAGGTCCCGCACTCCGGCCCGTACGACCTTATTGCCTGGAACGCGAACCAGAAGATCTACGATCTGCGTGAATCCTGGTGGGCGATCAAGGCGGGCCTCGCGCCCGACCCGGCGGTCAAGCGTATTGTCTATGTGAACCTTGGCGGCCAGGTCGGCCAGAACATGGACGCGGTGGCCCAGCGCCTGGTCAACAACGAGATGGACTCCTCGCTCGACATGCGAGCCCAGGTGATCGGAAACATCCTGGCACAGAACCCCAAGGTTCAGTCATGGACGGGCAACGAGTCTCCCTTCGGCTATCTCGATTGGTGGCCGAACTCGCTGTGGATGAATACACAGCTTGCGCCCTATAACGACCCCAACATCCGCAAGGCCATGGCCCTCACCATCGATCGCGATAAGATCGACGAGGTGCTCTATGACGGGGCCAAGATCTCCACGATCTACCCCTTCCCGCTCTATCCGGGCCTGCAGAAGTTTGCAGACTCGCCGGCGGTCAAGGCGGAGGAAGCCAAGTACAATCCGCGTGAGTTCAACCTCGACAAGAGCGCTCAGCTCATGACGGCGGCTGGATACACCAAGAATGGCGATGGCCTCTGGGAAAAGGACGGCAAGACCATCAATGCCACCATCCAAGGCTTCCAGGGCATTCACTCCGATATTGCCCCGGTGCTCGAGCAGATGCTGCGCGATGGCGGGTTCGACGCCTCGGTGAACTTCGGCGCCGATGCCTACCAGAACATGGCGGATGGTGCGCCCGGCCTGTATCTGTTCGGCCACGGCGCTTCGCTGCAGGATCCGTATGAGGCCATGAACCTGTTCAATGGCCAATACAGCGCCAATATCGGGACTTCGGCGGGCAACAACAGGTTCTCCCGCTACAAGAACGCCGAGTTCGACGCCCTGCTCGCCGATGCGGCGCCGCGCGGGTCGGATGATCCGAAGTTCCAGGAGGACCTGGCCAAGGCGCTGGGTATCTACTGGCGCGACACGATCGATATTCCGATCATCCAGTGGCTGCATCGCATCCCGTACAACAACACGTACTGGACGAACTGGCCGAGCTCGACCAACCTGCAAATGGGCACGAACGGCGCCTTCTGGGCCCACACCGGCATGCTGGTGGTGGTCAACCTGAAGCCGTCGGGAGCTTCGTGACGGCTCGTGACGAAGGGTGTGCGCCTCGAGGCGCACACCCGACCAACAGGGGAGGTGGAGAAGGCCCGTGAATACCCTCAAGCTTGTGGCACGCCGTCTGGCGTTTCTTGTTCTCGTCGTCTGGGCCGCTTCAACCATCACCTTCTTCGTTCCGCGCCTCTCGTCACGCAGCGCCATCCGCGAGCGCTTTGCGGAACTTGCGCGCAACGGCGGGTTTGCCCCGCAGGATCTTGAGAAGATTATCGCCTCCTATACCCAGCAGTTCGGCCTCGATAAGCCGATCCTGCAACAGTATTGGGACTACCTGGGCAACATCCTTCGCTTCGACTTCGGCTACTCGCTGAACAAGTATCCGGCGACCGCGACCGACCTCATCCTGCAGGCGATCCCGTGGACCCTAACGCTACTGCTCGTTACGACGATCCTCAGTTTCATTATCGGCAATCTCCTGGGAGCGGTGGCTGCCTGGCCCAAGGCGCCCACCTGGCTGCGCACCGTCGCGACGCCGTTCATTCTGCTGACCGGGGTCCCACCAGTGATCATGGGTGTGCTTCTGCTGTTCTTCATCGCCTTCCGGCTGAAGCTCCTGCCGATCGGGGGGTCGTATTCGGCAGGCGTCATTCCAAACTGGTCGTGGTCGTTCTTCCTCGACCTCATGGCGCACCAGGTTCTGCCAGCCCTGTCGCTGATCCTGGGGTCGGTAGGCGGGTGGGTGCTGACCATGCGCGGCATGGGCGTCACCATCCAAGGGGAGGACTATGTCAACTTCGCAGAGCACAAGGGACTGAGCGGTGTTCGCATCTTCCGCGACTATTATCTGCGAAACGCACTCCTGCCGCAGGTTACCGGCTTTGCGCTGGCCCTCGGCACAGTCGTGACGTCTGCGATCGTGGTCGAGGGCATCTTCGGGCTCCCAGGCATCGGAACAGTGCTCCAGAACGCGATCCTCGCGAACGACTTTCCGGTCATCTACTCGATCGTGCTGTTCATCACGGTGGCGGTGGCGACGATCATGGTGGGGCTCGAGTTCGTCTATCCCCTGCTCGATCCGCGCGTGCGGCAACAATAGGAGCGCTAAAGTGGCTACAGCCGTCATCGCCTCGGCTGCTGACGAGGAAATCCACCAACCGTCGCAGATCGTGCTGCTGCTACGTTACCTGCGGCGCAACAAGATGCTGGCGGTTGGGTTGGTCATCCTGCTGTTGCTGGTCGCGTTCACAGTTGCGGGTTTCTTCCTCATCGATCCCAAGGACGCCTATCCGCTTTCCGCCGGAACGAAGAAGCCGCCGAGCTGGCAGTATCCTCTGGGGACCGATTTCTTCGGGCGCAATTTGCTTGCCGCCATGGTCGTGGGCATGTGGCAGACCGCGGTCATTGGAGTTGTTGCCGGCGGCCTGGGCACGCTGATCGGCGTCGTGCTGGGGTTCATCTCCGCCTATTTCGGCGGGTGGATCGACACCACGATCCGCTCGATCTGTCAGATCTTGACGCCGATCCCGGTGCTGCTGATCCAGGTGGTGATCGCGAGTTCTCTCGACAAGCGGGACGTGACGATCTTCACCATGGCCCTGATCGTAGTGATGCTCGCCTGGATGGGCCCGACATTGGTCATCCGGGCACAGGTGCTCACCATGAAAGAGCGGCAGTTCGTATCGGTCGCCAAGCTTTCGGGGGTGGGCGACCTTGGCATCATATTCGGAGAGATTCTGCCTAATCTTCTGCCATTCATCGCCGCCTCCTTCGTCAGCCAAGTATTCGGGGCGGTGTTCGCGTCGTTCTACCTCGCCGTCCTCGGCCTCGGACCGCTGCGCGAGCCTCTCTTGGGCAACATCATCTGGGCCGCTCAGACCCAGGGCGCATTTTTCAACGGCTGGTGGTGGTGGCCGATCGAGCCTTCCGTCGCCATGATCCTTATCCTGGGGTCGCTGGCCATGATCAATATGGGCCTCGACGAGTTGGCCAATCCGCGGGTGCGCAGGACAGAATGAATACGATGACGTCGATTGCTCCGGGCGACCGGACTACGCCCCGCGCTGCTGCGGCTCCGAACAATCCCGTGCTCCGGGTGCAAGGCCTCGAGGTCACCTACTATACCGATCTGGGCCGCGCCAAAGCGCTCGACCAGGTCAGCTTCACACTCAACGCTGGCGAGAAGCTTGGCTGCGTGGGCGAGTCCGGGTCGGGCAAGAGCACTATGGCGCTGGCCATGATGCGCATGATCAAGCCGCCGGGACGCATTGAGGCCGGCAAGGTTTTTGTCGGCGACACCGATCTCATCGGTCTCGACGAGGAAGGCATGCGACAAGCCCGCCTCGACAAGATCGCCTACATTCCGCAAGGGGCCATGAATTCGCTCAATCCGGTCATCCGGATCGGGGCGCAAATGATGGATGCCCTCAAGTCGCACCGCGTGAAGATGACGAACGCGGAGATGCAGGACCGCTGCATCCAGGCCCTGCGCTCGGTCGACCTCGATCCGGGGGTCTATCGCATGTACGCGCACGAACTTTCGGGCGGCATGAAGCAGCGCGTGTGCATCGCGATCGGAATCCTCCTCAAGCCAAAGGTGATCATCGCCGACGAGCCAACCAGTGCGCTCGACGTGGTCACGCAGCGGCAAGTGATGGAAACGATCGACCGGGTGAAGCAGGAGATCAACGCTGCGGTCATCCTGATCGGCCACGACATGGGACTGATGGCGCAATTCGTCGACAAGGTGGCGGTGATGTATGCCGGTCGTCTCGTCGAGATCGCCACCGTGCGCGAGATGTTCACCGACCCCAAGCATCCATACTCGCAGGCGCTGATCTCGAGTCTTCCGAATCTCGAGAACAAGGGGGTCTTCCAGGGAATCCCTGGCCTGGCGCCATCGCTCCTGAGGCTGCCGACGGGGTGTGCGTTTCACCCGCGCTGTCCCTACGGGCAGCAGGAACCGCAGCGCACGCAGCGGCCTGAACCCGTGACTCTGCCGGGCGGTCGCGTTGTGACCTGCCATCTCTACGCAGCCGAGGGCGCCAAGAATGTCTAATCTCCTCGAGCTTCGCAATGTCTCGAAGGTTTATCAGCGAGGCCTCATCAACCTGCAGGCGACGGTTGCGCTGCAGAACATCTCGCTTACGCTGAAGGAGGAGGAGCCTACCATCCTGACCGTGGCCGGCGAGAGCGGCAGCGGAAAGACGACGCTGGCGATGCTGCTCCTGGGTTTCATCACAGCGACCACGGGCGAAATCATCTACCGCGGCAAGAATATCGTGTCGCTGGAGGGCCGCGAACGCACAGCCTATCGCCGCGAAGTGCAGGCGGTGTTTCAGGACCCCTTTGCCGTGTTCAACCCGTTCTACACGGTCGATCATCTCCTGACCGTGCCGATCAAGCGCTTCGGCCTGGCGAGCACGAAGGCGGAAGGGCGCAGGAAAATGGAGGAGGCCCTGACCGCAGTTGGCCTCAGGCCCGAGGACGTGCTTGGACGCTTCCCGCACCAGCTTTCGGGCGGCCAACGTCAGCGCATCAATGTGGCCCGTGCGCTGCTGCTCAAGCCGCGGCTCCTGATCGCAGACGAACCGGTGTCGATGGTTGACGCGTCGTTGCGCGCAACCATCCTGGAGACGCTACGGAATTTGCAGCGCGATCATGGGGTGTCGATCATCTACATCACCCATGACCTGACGACCGCCTTCCATATCGCCAAGTCGATCATCGTCCTTTATCGCGGTGGCGTGATGGAGGCGGGCGATGTCGACTCCGTGATCAAGGAACCGAAGCATCCCTACACGCAACTGCTCGTCGACTCGATTCCGTGGCCCAACCTCGACCAGCGCTGGGGCGAGCATCCGATCAAGGCGCGCGACGCGGGCGGCGGCGGCAGCGGGTGCAAGTTTCTCGGGCGGTGCCCCTACGCGATGGACGTGTGCAAGACCGCCCCACCGTTGTTTGAGATGGATCGGCACCATACGGCGGCCTGCTATCTTTATGAGAAGCAGCCGCAGGTTGCGGCAGATCGTCTGTCTGAGCTGCTGCCTGTGTAGATGCTATGCTGGAAATTGCTGAGTTCATCAGTCCGGACCCCACGCCGGTGTGGAAGCTTGCCAAGCAGGCGGGAGTCGACCTCGCCGTCGGGGGGCTGGCGCCCAAGGATCTCCTGCACGGCGAGCGGCCGTGGGACCTCGGACCGCTGCAACGCACCAAGGAGCGCTACAACGCCGCCGGGTTCGATCTGCGGGTGATCGAGTCGCGTCCGCCCCTCAACAAGGCCAAGCGCGGACTGCCGGGACGCGACGAGGAGATTGCGACGGTCTGCACGCTGCTTGAGAACATGGGCAAGCTCGGCGTGCCGGTGTGGTGCTATGAGTGGATGACCGACTTCAACTGGGTGCGAACCAACATGTCGACGCCCTCGCGCGGGGGCTCGGTGGTGACGAGTTTCGACATCAACGACGTGCCGGCAGACATCACATCCAACCCGCCCATCAGCGAGGACGAGCTCTGGGTCAACCTCGAGTACTTCCTCAAGAAGGTCCTGCCGGTCGCCGAGAAGGCCAGGGTCAAGATTTCGATGCATCCGGACGACCCGCCGCTCTCGCCCATCCGCGGCGTGGGGCGCATCATGCGGTCCGTCGAAAACTACCAACGCCTCATCGAGCTGGCGCCCTCACCCATGAACACGATCACCATGTGCCAGGGCAATTTCACGCTGATGACCGACGACCTGCCCCGGGTCATCCGCAAGTTCGGCGACAAGATTTCATTCGTGCATTTCCGCGACGTGAGGGGGGTTCCAAGCAAGTATGAGGAGACCTGGCATGATGCCGGCCAGACCGACATGCTCGCCTGCATGAAGGCCTACAAGGACATCGGTTTCGATGGCGTGCTGAGACCCGACCACGTGCCGACCGTGGAGGGCGACAGCAATGAGAACGCCGGCTACTCGGCCTTCGGCCGGCTCTACGCAATCGGCTACATCCGCGGCCTGATGCAGGCCGTGTACGCAGACTAGGACAGATTCCGTTGAAGATCGCTCTTACGGGCGGCAGCGGCAGCGTCGGCCGCGCCATCGTTACCGAAGCGCTGCGCCAGGGGCACAGCATCGTCAACATCGACCGCGCCCCGCCGCCGGAGCCGCAGCCCGGCGTGCCGTTCGTACAGCTCGAAATGGACGACTATTCCGGCCTGGCGAAGGCGTTTGCCGGGGCCGACGCGGTGATCCACATGGCGGCCATTCCCGCCCCGGGCCACCATCCCGACCATGTCGTTCACAACAACAATGTGGTGGGCAGTTACAACGCGCTGCGCGCGGCGGCCGAAAACGGCATCAAGCGCGTGTGCCAGGCCTCGAGCGTGAACGCGATCGGCCATGGCTACAGCCGTAACCCGCGCTACGACTATTTCCCGCTCGACGAAAACCACCCGACCTACAATGAAGACCCCTACAGCCTCAGCAAATGGATCTGCGAGCTGCAGGCGGATTCGTTCGTGCGCCGCTACGAAGACATGGTCATCGCATCCATGCGCTTTCACTGGGTCGTGCCGGACAGGGCGATGGCGGCCAAGGCGTTCAATCGGCCCGGGGCGCAGAAGAACCTGTGGGCCTATACCCTGCATCCGGCCGCCGCACGGGCATGCCTGCTGAGCCTCACGGCGCCATTCAAAGGACACGAGGCATTCTTCATTGTCGCTCCCGAGACGACCAATCCGCGCCCCAGCCTGGAGCTCGCGCAGGAATTCTACCCGGACGTGCCGGTGACGGGCGATCTTGGCGGCAACAATGCCTTCTTCAGTTCACGCAAGGCCGAGCTGATGCTGGGCTGGACGCACGACGAGAGCTGAAATGAGGATTGCGATTACCGGAGCACGCGGCCGGGTGGGACACGCGATCGCCGAAACGGCTCTCAGGGCGGGCCACTCGGTTGTCGCGATCGACCGTATTGCCACGGGCGAGGCGCCAAGCCCCAAGCGCGAGCCGCTCCCGCCGCTAAGCGGCGACGTCACCGAAATCATCGCCGATACCGGCAATTACGAGGCGCTGCTCAAGGCGTTCGAAGGCTGCGATGCGCTGATCCACATGGCGGCCATTCCCGCCCCGTTTTTCCTTCCCGACGACGTCGTCCACAACAACAATGTCGTGGGCAGCTACAACGCCATGCGCGCCGCGGTCGAGCAGGGCATCATGAAGATCTGCCAGGCCTCGAGCGTCAATGCGATCGGACTGAGCTTCAGCCGGGCGCCGCACTTTGACTACTTCCCCATCGACGAGAAGCATCCGCCCTATAACGAAGAGCCGTATGGGCTCAGCAAATGGATCTGCGAGGCTCAGGCCGACAGCTTTGCACGCCGCTACGAGGGTATCCGCATCGCCAGCATGCGCTTCCACCTTGTCGCCCCCGATCGCGCCTTCGCGGCCAAAATCTTCAGCGCGGAGACGGCCGAGCAGGCCAAGCATCTGTGGGCCTATACGCGATTCGATGCGGCCGCCGACGCCTGCCTGCGCAGTCTCGAGGCCGATTTCAGCGGCCACGAAGTGTTTTACATCGTTGGGCCGGACACCACGCTCGAGACGCCCACGCTGGAACTTGCGCGGAAGTTCTTTCCGGGCGTTCCGGTGCGCGGGGATCTCAGCGGCAACAAGAGTTTCTTTGATTCAAGCAAGGCCGAACGCATGCTGGGCTGGAGCCATCCGCGGCCCTGAGTCTTTCCAAGGGCTGGAACCGAACGGTTGCACGCCAGTTCGACAGACGTGCGGGTGGACACAGGGAGAACTTCGCGATGAACCGCTTTGCCGTGGCTGCGCTGGCGCTTGCCATTCTTGGAGTTCCTGCCCTCGCCCAGGATCTGCCGAGTTCGGTTGTCCAGGGCATGCAGCAGTTCGACATGAAGGTGCTGACGCAGGGCCTGCAGAATCCCTGGGAGATCACCTGGGGGCCAGATGGGTATCTCTGGGTCACCGAGCGCACGGCGGGCAAGATCGACCGCATCAATCCGGCAGACGGGAGCGTTTCGGTCGCAGCAGAATTTCCGGAGTCCTATGCGCCGGGCGGGCAGGACGGGCTGCTCGGCCTCGCGCTCCATCCGGAACTGCTCAAGGGGACGGGAAAGGACTACGTCTTTACGGCCTACACCTATGTGGACCGGGCGCGCGGCCCAGACGACACGGTAACCGATCCGGGCAGCCCCTATCGCTTCCTTTATACCAAGATCGTCCGCCTTACCTACAATGCATCAACGGGCAAACTCTCCGATCCCATCGACCTGATCGCAGGATTGCCGGCGAGCAGCGACCACAATTCGGGCCGCATGAAGATCGGGCCGGACGGCAAGCTCTATTACACCATCGGCGACGGCGGGAACGACCAACTCGGCAACTGGTGCATTCCGATTCAGGCGCAGCGGCTGCCGACCGCCGACGAGGTCGCGCAGAAGAACTGGTTCGCCTATCAGGGCAAGTCGCTGAGGCTCAATCTCGACGGATCGATTCCCGACGACAACCCCGAGATCAGCGGCGTGCGCAGCCACATCTACACCTATGGCCACCGCAACATGCAGGGCATCGACTTCGCCCCGGACGGCACGCTCTACGCTTCCGAGCAGGGTCCCAAGACAGACGACGAGGTCAACATTCTGCTGCCGGGCAAGAACTACGGCTGGCCGCACGTCGCCGGGTTCCGCGACAACAAGGCATACCAGTATGCGCGCTGGAAGGATGCAACGACGCCCTGCGAGCAGCTCACCTTCTCGGACATCACCATCGACCCGTCGGTACCGCGCGAAGACGAGACGTCGTGGACCGAGGCGATGCAGGACCCCCTGGTGACGATGTTCACCGTCCCCAGCGACTGGAACTTCACCGATCCGGTCTGCGCCGGCATCGACTTCGTGTGCTGGCCGACCGTCGCCCCATCGAGCATCGAGACCTACATGCCAGGGCCGGGCGAAGGCATCCCGGGCTGGGAGAATTCGCTGATCGTCACCACGCTCAAGCGCGGCTCGATCTACCGCATTCCCCTTGCGTCGGACGGCAAGAGCCTGCGCGGGCCGATCGAAAGATACTTCCAATCGGAGAACCGCTTCCGGGACACCGCGTTCAGCCCGGACAAGAAAACGATGTATGTCATCACCGACAGCGGCGGCCTTGCCGAAAAGCTGGGTGGGGGAACCACCACGACGATGCAGAATCCGGGCCAGATTCTGGTCTTCACGTATAGGGGCGGGGCCGAGGCGCAACCGAGCAGCGCTGCGGCGGCGCCCTCGAGCGAAGCCGAGGCCACGCCGGCGCAAGGCGCGGGACCGACGTTCACCAAGGATCAGGCGGAGAGGGGACGGACCGCCTACCTCTCCAACTGCTCGACCTGTCACGGCCAGAACCTGGTCAGCGCCACCTACGGCACGCCGCTGGCCGGACCCTACTTCTCAGGCAAGTGGGGCGGGCGCACAGTGGGCGATCTCTATCGCCATGCGCACGACAAGATGCCGCCGTCGCGGCCGGGATCACTGGGCGACGAGGTGTACGCCGAAATCGTTTCGTTCATTCTCAGCGTCAATGGCGCTGCACCGGGCGAGACGCCGCTTCCGAACGATCCGGCGATGCTGGACGGCATGATCGTCCCGGCAGGCAAGGACTGAGACCCAAGGCTGCGCTAACCACCTGTTAATCCTAAGAAGGACTGAGGGCGTGGCGTTTACGACTCGTAACCCGTGCCACCGTTAGCCTTCAGGCAGGACAGCCGGCCGCCGGAAGCAGGCGGCGCCTGCCCAGGGGGTTTGACGTGTATCGCCGTTCTATCGGCTCGCTGGGGCTTGTAACGATTGTTCTTGCGGCGGCGCTGCTGCCGCTGGGTGGATGCAGCTCCGTGCTGCCTGGAGCAAGTAGCTTCGGCAACAACAAGCTCGAGCCGGTGGAGATCGCCAATATCGGCGACTACACGGCGGACCGGGCCATGAGCGAAGCCCAGGCGCATTTCCGCAACAACGATTTCGGCTACTCGGCGACGCTCTACAAGCGTGTGGTCGAGCTGTCGCCCAAGGACCCCAGGGGCTATGTCGGGCTAGGGGCGTCTTATGACCGTCTCGGCCGCTTCGATCTTTCCGATCGCGTCTATCAGACCCTCTACGCGCTCACCGGCGGATCGGCGCAGTACTACAACAATGTGGGCTATTCCTACATGCTGCGCGGCAACCTGACCGCGGCGCTGACCAATTTCCGCAAGGCCAAGGCGATCGACCCCGATAACATCGTCATCGCCAACAATCTGCAGATTCTCGCCAACGCGGCACAGAAGGCCTGAGGTCGGCTCGAGGACGGGCGGCGCTATTGCGGCGCCGCGCTGGCCGACGCTTCCGCGGATGCCGACACGCTGCCATTCCTGCCCAGGCCGGCAGTCGAATACATCGAACGTTTGAATGGATTGGCGGTTTCCTGCGCGAGATTGGCCTCGACGGCGTCGCCCGCACTGTAGCCGACACGGTCGGAATGCTGCAGGTAGTCGTAGGTGCATCCGGCAAGCGCCAGCGCGATGCCTCCGAACAGTGCGATGCGCCGCATTCTGATCCAGCCAGTCAACCGCCGTTCCCCAGGTCGATGATGTAGCCGTAAGGACCGGCGACGCCCTCGCCGTTCTCGAACGTCCTGAGCATCTTGGACGTGACTTCCATCTGCCCAAGCGCGAAGAATTCCGGGTCGTTGGCGGGCTGGGTCTGATCGAGCGGCGAGGCCACGACCTGGCCGGGCGTGCTGGGCTGCACGAGGCGCGGGGTGACGATGATCACGAGCTCGGTGTCGTGTTTCTGATAGCTCGAGGATTTGAAGAGCGAGCCCAGGATCGGCACGTCGCCCAGCCAGGGCAACTGGTTCTGCTTAAGCTTGGTGCTGTTCTGCAGGAGCCCGGCGACTGAGAAGCTCTGGCCGTCGCGCAGTTCGACCGTCGCATCGAGCGTGCGAGAGGTGAAGACCGGGTCGCCCGAGCTCGTAAAGCTGCCGATGTCGCTGACCTCGGGGGTCAGGTGAATCTGGATGCGATCGCCATCGAGGACGATCGGCGTGAAGACCAGCTTAACGCCGAAATCCTTGTAGGTCAGCGTGGCGTTGCCGTTGCTGTCGGGGGTGCGGACCGGCACCTGCCCGCCGGCGAGGAAGCTCGCGTTGACGCCGCTGAGGGTGGTCAGGTTCGGGTCGGCGAGGGTGCGCACGAGCCCCTTGGCCTCAAGGGCATTGAGGGTGACGCTGAGATTGACGCCCGCCAATCCGGCGATGACGTTGGTAAAGAAGGATGAGAACGAGCCGGCGTCGGCGGCAGGATTGTTGGGGCCGCCGCCGACGGAGAATTTCGGGCTGACGAAGTTGCCGTCCCAATTGATGCCGAGCTCGCGACCGGCGTCGCGCTGGGCCTCGAGGATGCGCACCTCGAGATTCACCTGCTGGCCGCCGGCGAATGTCAGGGTGTTGATGACCGCCGGGCTGCCGTACTGGCCGACGATATCGAGCACCTTCTGCATGGCATTGGCGTCGGGCACGTTTCCGGAAAGCAGGATGCGGCCGTTGGCGGTCGAGACCTTGACCTTGGCTCCAGGAACGCCCGCCTTGATCGCGCGCGACATGCCGGCGGTATCGGCCCCCACCTCGACGGCGAGAAGTCCGACCGGCGCGCCGCTGGCCGAATAGAGGTTGACCGTGGTGGTGCCGAACGACTTACCCACCAAGTAGAGGGACTTGTCGGTGATGGGCTGGGCATCGGCAATGGTGGGATCGGCAGAGACGATCTTGCCCACCGCGTCGGACATGGTGACGGTCACGGCCTGCGAGGCGGGCAGGTTGATGCGCATCACGGAAGTGGTGGAGAGATCGTAGTTGACGGTCTGCGCAGCGGCGGGAGACGCCAGCCCCAACGCGCCGGACAGAATGACAGCCGCAAGCGCGGCAATGGCCGGCCAACGCCGCCCCCGATTGTTCCGAGCCCCCGTCACGTCGACAACTTTACGATTGGTTCCACAGGTAAGCGGCAGTTTGGCAGGCTTCGGTCAACGCCCGCTTAACGCCGCACCTAAGATGTGCCGGACTGGTCCTATTGCCCCGGCGTCTTGGTCCAGAACGGGCTCGACATGCGGATGGCGGCGTTGGCGGCCTGGTCTTCAGGCGAAACGGCGGCGCCATTGTCGTCGACCGGGCGAAGCATCAGCGAAAGCTTGCCCAGGGTGGTGGCGTTGATGATCACCTCGGCCTGAGCGGGATTGAGCTCGAGAGTGGCAATGGCCCGGTCCGAGAAGACCTGGCTGGTTGCGTCGGCAGGCGACTGGGAGGCGCTGTCGCCTGCGGCGCCGGTGGCGCCCAGCCGGGCATTGATGGCGAGAACCCGCACGTCGGTCAGGATGGTTTCCGAATCCTGGCCCTTGTCGGACTGCCGCGTCAGGACCACGTCCACGTGGTCGTTGGGAACAACAAAGCCGCCCGAGGCCGATTCCTGGGTGACCGTGACAGAGACGCCGCGCTTGCCTTTTTCGAGGACGGCCGAAAGGTAGCCGCCGCTCGCCGGCACGAGCTTCTGCGCGCGGATCGGTTCGCCGGCAAAGAAATCGGCGCGGGCGATGTTGCCGCTCATGCGGGCGATCGCATCGGGCGTGGCGGTGGCGGTGACGTAATCGGGGCGAAGCTGCGCGTTGGGCCAATCGGTCCATTCCACGGTGGCGGCCGAAAGCCTCTGGCCGACGCCGATGTCGGCCTTGGCGACGAGCACGCGCGTGGTGGGCGCAGGGGCGGGAGAGATCTTCGCCTCGGCCATGGCGGCCTGCGGCGGCTGGCCGTGCTGGGTCGCAAGGAAGGCGGCGACGCCGCCTGCCAGCAGCGCCACGACGAGCAGGACAATGCGCGACATCGGCATGCCTCGATTCCACGATACGCGGTTGCGCAGCCCCCCGAAATTGCGGTCCTCGACCATCGAGATGACGTTGGCGAGCGCCTCGGCCCGCAGCGCCTCCATGCCGCGCCGGTCGCCCTGACGCCGCTCGGCCTGCCGGCGGTCGGTCTGCCGACGGTCGGCGGAGCGCACAGCGCCGGGACGGACCTCGACGACCTCGGGGTGCCCCGACTCCTCGGGCTCGGTTTCGATCTGGGTGGCAACGGTCTGAGTGCGCCGGAGCAACTGGCCCTCGCTTGGCGATAGTGTTCGAACCAAAACGGGACGGAGTTCTTCCGCCCGCCTATCGCCGTTGTACGCGGGAACACTGACCTTTTCGGTTGCACAGCGCAGGCATTTGCGCGGATTTGGGCAACCGC
>DASZSH010000191.1:0-6747 GCA_035548755.1 Devosia sp. | reverse complement strand
CCGCTTTCGGTCACGAGCTTGAACGAGACCTGCGCCGCGCGGTGGTAGAGCGTGGCATCCGTGAGCTGGCCGGGCTCGACCTTGAGATCGGCGCGCACCACCGCGTTCACGTCGCCGAAATATGAGACGATGTGGTAGGTGCCCGCATTGACGGTGAGAATGTCGTTGGCGCCAAGGCCCTGGGCGACGAGGGCCCGATCGGCGTCGGTCTGCCCGGACGTGAAGACGTCGAAATGCAGCAGATTGATCGGAATGGGCACATCGCCCGTGACGGCCGCGTTGAGCCGCAGGCCTCCCGCTTCGAGCACGAGCGACTTGTCGTTCTCCCCCTGCTTGACCGTCAGAGTGTCGCTCGCCTGCGCCCGGCCGTAGGCGACATGGACGACATAGTTGCCCGGCGCGAGTTTCACATTGGCGATGGCATCGTTGGATTTCGCCGCGAGGATCAGCTGTCCCGTGCCGTCCGGCTTGGCCGCGAAGACCCGCCAGACGAGCCCGTCGGCGATCGGCTTGCCGCCATCCGTCGCCAGCGCCTCGAGGCGGACCGGCTGCGGATCGACCACGGCCGCGATCGCGGCTGTGGCCGTCTGCGGCACCGGCGCCGAAGCGTCCGGAGCCGGGTTCGCCTCGCTCGCTGGGGCGGGCGCCGGTGCCTCTGTCGGGGGCGCCGCGCCGCCTGAAGCGTCATCCGCCGCGATCGGGGCGTGGAAGGTGGGCAGGGGAGCCGGGATCGGCGGCGCGTCCTGGGCGCGCGCCGGACTCGCGGCGAGCAGCGCCAGCAATGCGATCGAACGCCACAATTTCAAGGCGAAGTCCCCGAAGGCCGCAATTCCACCGGCCGGCCCGTTTCGCTAGCCTTGGATTGGGGAAAAGCTGTGTCATAAGGACCTCCCGGCCGCAAGGACCCCGACCCGAACATGCCCGCCAATGCCGCTCTGCTCGACTATCTCAAGACCCGCCGCTCCGTGGGGATCGGTTTTCTCAAAGATCCCGGGCCCACTCCCGAGGAATTGCGCGAGATACTGACGATCGGCACCCGGGTGCCCGATCATGGCAAGCTCGCCCCCTGGCGGCTGGTTGTGATTGAGGGCGACGCGCGCCTTCGGGCGGGCGAGAAGCTGGCCGAGATCGCCAAGCGGAACAATCCGAACCTCGATGCCGCTTCGCTCGAGAACGAGCGGCGGCAGTTCCTGCCCGCCCCGGTCACCATCGGCGTCATCTTTTCTCACAAGCCGCTCCCCAAGGCGCCCGAGATGGAGCAGCTGCTGTCCGCCGGCAATGTCTGCTTCAATCTCATGCACGCGGCCTTCGCTATGGGGTACGCCGCCAGCTGGGTTACCCGCTGGTTCGGCTTCGACACCGCCGCCCAGCAGATGCTGGGCGCCCGCGGCGGCGAACGCTTCGTCGGCTTCGTCCATATTGGCACGCCAAGCGCCGTCATCGAGGACCGCGAGCGTCCCGATCTGAACGAGGTGGTGACGCGCTGGGTGGGTTAACCGGCCGTTAACGGCTGTTAGCGCTTTGTTAACCGCGAGCAGCCGGGGATTCGCCTTGGGCGTCCAGCCGATCACCATCCCGCAAAGTCTCGCCTATGTGCTCAACACGGCCGGCGACAGGAGCGGCGTCGACTTCAACTACCTGCTGCAGACGGCCCAGCGCGAGTCGGCGCTCGACCCCTCGGCGAGGGCTCCGAGCTCGTCGGCTGTAGGGCTGTTCCAGTTTCTCGACCAGACTTGGCTGCAGGTCATGAAGGAGGAAGGGCCGCGTCTTGGCTATCAGAAATATGCCGATGCGATTACCCAGGGAAGCGACGGCGAATATACCATCAAGGACCGCAAGCTTCGCGCTGAGGTGCTGGGGCTGCGCGAGGATCCGCAGGTCGCCGCCGACATGGCCGCGGCGTTCACCCGGTCGAACGGGGCCTACCTCCAGGCGAAGTTCGGGCGGATGCCGAGCCCGGGCGAACTCTATATCGCCCACTTCCTTGGTCCTCAGGGGGCCGAGAAGCTGTTCAACGCCGGCCTCGAAGATGCCGACCAGATCGCCGCGAAACTCTTTCCCCGGCAGGCCAAGGCCAATCCGCAGATTTTCTACCAGGACGGACGGCCGCGCACGATCCGCGAAGTCTATAAGGCTCTGGTGGCGCAGCATGACGGCATCGTGGCTGCCGACATCGCACCCGACCCGAAGTTCGCGGCTCAGCAGATGTCGGGCGAGGGAGCAGGCTCTCCGGGCAAGTGGCCGGCGAGCGAAGTCCCGTCGCGCTTCACCAGGGCCGATATGTCGTTCACCGCATTGTTCAGCACCGAAACGCCGGCCGGCCGGGTGAGCCCCCTTGTCGGCGCAGAGGCGGCCGGCCCGCTGATGCAGTCGCAGGGTCTGCCGCCGCTGGCTCTTGCTCCCGATCTCGCGTCAGAGCCTCTGGCGGCAATCGACAGCGCCACCGATGGCGCGGCAGGCCCCGACGAGACGACCCAGGCCCTGGGCTTTGCGCCCTTGCCTGCGCCGGCGCCCCTGCTGCCGCCGGGCGAGTCGCCTGTCGCCTCGGCTGCTCGGGACGACTCCGCCCCGCCTGCCGACGCGGCTCCTGCCAACCCGCCCGAAGGCACGGACCCCGGCGCCCCGCAGCCGCGGGTCATCATGTCGCCTGGCCCGCACGTGCCCAATCCCGCCTTCTTTACCCAGCTCGTCACCCAGGGCGGTGGTTACTGAGCCGTCACCAGTTACGGTGAACCGTTCCTTAAGCCTTGATGGATAGGGTCTTTCCGGGTGTCCGGAGAGATTGATGGTCGCGTACCAGGACTTCGTGGCCTTGAGCCGCTCGGGCGACAGCGAAGCGCGCGGGCGGGCGGCCCATCTGGCGGCACAGGCCTTTCTCCAGCACCAGGGGCCGGCCGATGAGCACGCCGCGCTCTATGCCGCCCTCATCGGATTTCTTGACGACCCGTCCGTGCGCGTGCGCGCCGCGCTTGCCTACGGGCTCCTGCATGCGCCGGAGGCGCCCCGGCCCATCCTGCTGGCCTTGCTGCAGGACAGCGACGTCATCGCCCGGGCTGTCGTGCAGTATTCGCCGGCCCTGATCGACGCCGACCTCATCGGCTTGGTCCGCAGGGCCAACCTCGCCCTTCTGGGCGCCGTCGCACTGCGCCAGCATATCAGTCCGCGGCTCGCCGAGGCGCTCATCGCCCGCAACGAGCGCGACATTCTGCTCAAACTGCTGCCGCGGAACGACGTGCCCATCCCGGCCCCGCTTCTGAGCCAGCTCGCCACCGAGCAGGGGATCGAGGACGCCGAAATCAGGGGACTGTTGCTCGGCCGATCCGATCTGCCCGCGCAGGCGCGCCTCGGCCTGGTCGAGGCGGCCGTCGCAAGCCTCAGGCGGGCCCGCATCGTCCGTGGCGCCGTCGCGGCTCCCCGCCTCGAACGCATCTTGCGCGATGCGCTGGACACGGCGGTGACCTGCATCGGCGAGGTCGAGGCCCATGCAGGCGCCGGCGGCTATGCGGCCGGACTGGTTGAGGCCGAGCGTCTGTCGGCCCGTCTCATGCTGCATGCCGTGGTCAACGGCCACGTCCTGTTCTTTGCCGATTGCCTGGCGGCGCTCGCTCAGACCTCGCGCGACAAGGTCTTCACCCTGCTCGAGACCGGCAGCCGATCCGCCCTCAACGCCCTGCTTGCCCGCTGCGGGCTCGGGGAGGGCGTCCGCAACCTCCTGGCAAGGCTCATCTTCCATGCCCGCGCCGCCGATCTGGCGGACGACATCACGGCCCGGCATTTCGTTGTGACCGCCCTGACTGAGGAGCTGATCGTCGAGCATGACGGCGTCATCCCGCCCGAACTCGAAGACGCCTTCGCCTATCTGAGCGAGCAGAACGTCATTCTGGCCCGGCGCGCCGCGCGCGGCGTGATGTCGGCCTTCGCCGAGGACATCGCTGGCGAGCGGCAGCTCCCCGAGCCCGCGGCGGAACCCGGTCGGCTCGCCCTGCCGGCGGCCTAGCCGGGCGGGCGCCGGATCAGTACCTGAACTGTTCGCTCAGCACGCGCTCCTCGAGCCCGGTGCCCGGATCGAACAGCAGCGTTACCTGATGCTCGCGGTTCTCGCGCACCACCACCTGGGCGATGTTGCGGAACTCGACATTGTCCGCCACCGCGGCGACCGGGCGCTTCTCGGTCTCCTTGGCGCGGAATGTCACCACGGCCGTGTTCTCGAGGATGGCCCCGCGCCAGCGCCGCGGCCGGAACGGCGAGATCGGCGTGAGCGCGAGCAGGGGCGAGTCGATGGGAAGGATCGGCCCGTGCGCCGACAGGTTGTAGGCGGTCGATCCGGCCGGCGTGGAGAGCAGAATGCCGTCGCAGATCAGCTCGTCCATCTGCGTGCGCCCATCCACGATGATCTCGATCTTGACCGCCTGATAGCTCGTGCGGAACAGCGACACCTCGTTGAGGGCCAGCGCGTCATGCGTATCGCCGGCCATGTCGGTGACGTGCATGGCCAGCGGCGCGATGCGGGTCGGCTTGGCCTGGCGCAGCCGCTCGATCAGATTGTCGGCCGAAAAGTCGTTCATCAGGAACCCGACCGAGCCGCAGTTCATCCCGAACACCGGGATGCGCCTCTGCATGACCTCGCGCAGGGCCTGCAGCATCAGACCGTCGCCGCCCAGCGCCACGACGATGTCGGCATTGTCGAGGCCGGCGTCGCCATAGCGCTCGCGCAGGCGCATGCTGGCGGCGTCCGCCTCCGGCGTGCCGCTTGACACGAAACTGAGGCGGTCGGGGGAAACGTCCGGCACGCTGAAGGTCCCTGAAAAAAGTGCGCCTGCCTAGCATGGCCGCGCCCCTCGTGCCAACGGCACGGTTAACGGCCGGTTGGCTCACTCCCTCGAACTTGTCCCGCCGCGCTCGCCGGACTGTAATTCCTTCCGCTCACAATGGCGTATCGTCGATTGCAGGAACATCGCCATGCAGGCCGATCGGCTGAGGGATGAGGAAGGCAGGCTCGCCGCGCTCCGCCGCTACGATCTGAGCGACACGCTCGACAGGGGACCCACGCAGAACGTCGTCGACCTGCTCCAGGATGTGCTGCAGGTTCCGGGCGCCGCCATCACCCTGCTCGATGCCGAGACCGAATGGCTGCGCGCCCTGCGCGGCGCCGACCTCGCCTCGATCCCGCGCAGGCATGGCTTCTGCGAGGAGACGATCCGCCAGTATGGCGCCATCAGCGTTCCCGACGCGCGCGACGACGGACGCTTCGCCGCAAGTCCGCTGGTTGCCGGAGCGCCGAACATCCGCGCTTATGTCGGCGCGCCCCTGAGCACGCCGGAGGGCTACAATATCGGCGCGCTCTGGGCCTTCGACGTTCAGCCGCGCCAGTTCAGCGAACGCGAGCTTCGCCTCGTCGAAAAGCTGGCCCGGCTGGTGATCGAATATCTGGAGCTTCGCCAGATCGCGCGCCAGGATCCCATGACCGGCGCGCTCACCCGCGGCGGTTTCCTCGCCGAGGTCGAGAAGGACTTCCAGCGCTCGGTCCGTTACGACCGCCCCTCGGCCCTGGTGATGATCGACGTCGACAATTTCCGCGCCATCAACGACCGCTACGGCCATCCCGCCGGAGACGCGGTGCTGGTGTCGATCGCTGCGGCCTGTATGGGCACGATGCGGCGCTCCGACGTGTTCGGCCGCGTTGGCGGCGGCGAGTTCGGTCTGCTGCTGCCCGAGACCGAGCCCGAGGAAGCCGCCGGCGCCGCCGAGCGCATCCGCCGCATCGTCGAGGAAACCATCGTTGAGGCGGGTGGGGATGCTTCGATCAAGGCCACCATCAGTCTCGGCGTTGCCCCGATCCCCCCGGCGGCGGAGGGCGCGGCCGCCTGGATCTCGGAAGCCGATATCGCCCTCTACGAGGCCAAGCAGTTCGGGCGCAACCGCGTGGTGCTGGCCAAGGCCCGCCGGCCGGCGCGGCGCGCGATCTCTCCCGAGGGGCCGGAGCGCCGCGTTCACTGACCTTGCCCGCCGCCCGACGGCGATGTAGCAGAGCCCCGGGCCGGTATAGCTCAGTTGGTAGAGCACCTGATTTGTAATCAGGGGGTCGCGGGTTCAAATCCTGCTGCCGGCACCAGTATTTCCAGGCTTTTCCCGATGAGGACAGCGGCCTTGCCCGACATCTGGGTAACAGTGGGCGTGGGTAGTCCAGGGGAGAGAAGTAGGGGATCGTTAACCATAACCCCCGGACACTGGCCTTGCTCGGGGCGCGCACCTGCGCTACGCGAGGCCACCTGACGGGTTTGGGGCTGGCGCACGGGGAACGGATGGCTTTCAAGCCGATCAACTCGGACCATTCGGTCTCGGCCGCATCGTTCCAGCTTCAGTTCCAAGGGGGGATACCCGCCGATGTAATTTCGGCCGTCCGAGAACACGCGTCGCTCTGGCAAAAGACTCTGCCAGCAATGAATTTTCCGCAGGTGTTACAAGTCCAGCTTGGACCCGGCGCCACAGGCCCCACCGCCGGAGAATTGCTCGCAGGCGGGGTCGAGTTCTCGTTCATGCGGCCGGATGGAACCCCAGCCTGGATCATGAGGGTGGATGGCGGCGCGGTGGTAGTCGAGTGCTCGCGCTACACCCGCTGGCACTCGGTCTTTGCCCAAGCAACCGGGTATTTCCGCGACTTTTTAAGGGTGGCGTCAGGGGTAAAGCCTGATCTGACCGTCGCAAAACATGTCCTCGTCGTCATCGACGACTTCCTTTGGTACGGTG
>DASZSH010000190.1:0-8232 GCA_035548755.1 Devosia sp. | reverse complement strand
AGGCGCGTTGAACCCCGACTTCTGATAGGCAAACTCGACCGCATCATCGTAATTTGTCGTGTAGATGCGCTTCCACTGCAGCGTTAGGATTTCGCTTTGGTACTTCTGCAGTTCACGAACCGTATAGAGCTCATAAAGCGTTTGATACAAGCTCAGCTGGGGCCTTGAGGCCACTTCGTCAACTATGGTCCGCAAGTCATACAGCTCGGGGTTAACACTAAGGAGCTTCGCGAGTTCGCTCCTCAAGCCACTGCCTGTCGGCAATTTTTGCTTTCGAATGTTACATGCTTCCCGAGAGAACCCTGATCCCAGAAACAGTACGGATCCGCTTGGGTTCAGTTCTCTTGGTTCTCCAGCAGACATTTGAGTTGCCCCTTTAATGTAAGCACCAAAACTGAACTTACCCTGACCATGCCTTCCTTTGTTGACCTACATCGTGTAATGGCCACTTGCTCACTCACAGGTTGCTTAAATCTAGTCTAGTTCTATCTACAATACAACTTGAGCATAAACTGCAGACGGGAGACCAGCCTGCTTGTAGAAGCCTCGGCGGATTAGTGCGCTACTACCGTCCTTCCCCCTCCAAATCCCCCAACACCATCCGGTTGCAGTCTAAATGCACCCGGCCCCAGAACGGCGAGTAGAAATGCGCGGGTGAGCGCCTTGCGCGCTGGACGGCTTCGCAGATGGCGTCGTCCTCGGCGCCAGCCTGGAGCGAGGCCGCTAAGCTCTTCTGGCACATCTCGAAGAAGGCTGGATCGCAGGCGCTGTCGCCGATGTGGTAGCTGGCGATGTGCCTGTGGCTGTTCTCCGCGTCCTGCGGCAGGATCAGGCGCACGCGGGCATGGGGCGGGAACACCAACAGCGCCTAGTTGGGCCCGCCGAGCCCGCTTGCGGCGCGCGGCCGCCAGGCGCAGAGTCGCCGGACCCGATGGGATTTGGGAGGGACCGATCATGATCGTCTATCCGGATCTCGAGCTGCGCCAGGGACGCCTCGTCAACCTGACGCGCAACAGCATGGACAGCCCCCTCGTCTACGAGCTCGATCCCGTGCGGACCGCGCGGGACCTCGCGGCCGAGGGCGCCGAGTGGCTCCATGTCGTCGATCTCGATGCCGTGTTCAACCGGAGCGACAACACGGCCGTCATCAAGCAAATCATCCGGACCTCCGGCTGCAAGGTGCAGGTGGGCGGCGGCATCCGCTCGATGGAGAAGGTGCATGGCTGGATGGAGGCCGGCGCCGAGCGCGTCGTCATCGCCACGGCCGCCGTGAAATATCCGCATCTCGTCAAGGCGGCGGCCACGGCCTATCCCGGCGCCGTCGTCGTCAGCATCGATGCGCGGCGCGGCCATGTCGTGGTCGAAGGCTTCACCGAGACCACGATCTTCACGCCGATCGAGTTCGCCCGGCAGTTCGACGATTCGGGGCTCGCGGCCATCATCCATACCGACATCGACCGCGACGAGAACCGCCCCGAAGGCAGCATGGCGCAGACCACGAACCTCGCGGCCAAGCTCCGCACGCCGGTCATCGCCAGCGGCGTGGTCAAGTCGCTCGACGACATCTCGACCCTGTCCTACCTGCCGAACATCGCGGGCGTCCTCACCAGCCGCGCCCTCTTCGGCGGCGCCTTCAGCTTCCGCGAGGCCAACGCCATCGCGACCGCCCAGCACCAGCCGACGGCGCCTTTCGTCTGAGGGGGCGGTCCCTTCCTGTCATCGCCGGGCCTTGACCCGGCGATCCAGGGCAGCGAACACGGTGGCCCTGGATGCCCGGATCAAGTCCGGGCATGACAATGGGGTGCGGGGGAAAGCGTGCCGCCGCCCCTCAGGTCATCGACCTGGTGACGTCGTTATAGAGCCCGTAAAGCGTCTTCATCGCGTACCAGAGGATCGCCTCGGCGAGGGCGGCGATCACGAGGAAGACGGCGATCTTCCCGCCGGACCAGTGATGCCACCAGAAGATCAGGGTCGAGAGCGTGCCGAGCGCGACGACGATGAAGCAGTTGCGGTAGAGGCTGTAATAGGACCACTGCGTGTCGCGATATTTCAGGAGATGCTCGAGCGCGGTCTTGTGGAAGGTCTTGCGCTCGGCGTCGGTGGCCTCGGTGATGCCGAGCCGGGGCGTGATGACCTCGTCCGCGATGAGGCCGAGCGCGTCCATCAGGAGGCCGATCAGGTAGGCGGCCACCAGCGCCGCCGCGAGCGCGTTGGCGTCGATCCCGACATAGAGCGAGCGGTAGAAGCCGACGAAGGACATCGAGGGATCGGCCGCGAACCAGGGCAGCGCGAAGAGGATCACCAGGAGCCCGCCCAGGATCTCGCAAAACACTTCCGCGATGGAGACGTCCTTCATGCGATCGCCTTCTCGTAGAACCTGTCGGTGACGACCGGGCCCAGCCGGTCCAGCACCTGGATGTCGAAGCTGGGGCCGCCCTGCTGCGGGGTCATGCCGAAGAAGCCCGCGGTCTGATCGTAGATCAGGCGCCAGCTTTCCGGAACCGCCGTGACGATCTTGAAGGCCGGGTCGCTGCAGCGGACCTGGTCGGACGCCGCGGCCAGCAGCAGCTTCGCCACGCCCGCCCGCTTCGCCTGCGCCAGGATCTCGGCCATCAGCACGCGCTGCCAGCCGCGGATATGGTCGCGCACATAGCTCGGCCGGTTGAAGGTCAGGTCCGATTGCAGCACCGAGACGATCCAGGCCGAGCCCGCGCGCTGGCCCAGCGCGAAGCCCAGGCATTTCAGCGTGCCGTCCTCCATATGCGGATCGGCGTGCCGCTGCAGGAAGCGGCGCAGCCGCGGCGGATAGAACAGGTCGTCGCCGAAGAAGAGGCCGACGCGCAGGTCGATCTCGGGCCTGAGCTCGCGAGCGAACTCGAAATCCGAGATCAGGCGATAGGAGAAGCCGCGCGTGCCCAGCCCGCGGAACCAGTCGCGCGCGGCGAAGCTCGCCTCGATATCCGCCGCGAGATCGGCGCGGAGAATCCGGCGCGAGCGCAGCGGCCCGTAGGCCCGGAGCACCTCGTCGGCGAAGGGCCCTTCGCGGTTGGCGCGGCAGGCCTCGAGCTTGGTGAAGGCCGGCCCCGCCGGCAGCGAGCCGAGCAGGGCCCGGCTGCGGTCCAGGAAATCGCCGTGATGCAGGTAGTTCCGGCGGCTGAGAAGCGTCGGCGTCATGCGGCCAGCAACGGCTTCGCGACCCGGACGGGCGGCCCGGGCCCCCTCGCGATCCTGGCCCGCGATCTTATGGGAAGACGGTCCGGGAGTCTCGGCGGTTCAGCTCGTTCTGATCCCCTCCCCTGTCTTCGGGGGAGGGCAAGGGAGGGGGCTGCTCGGTCGATAAAGCCGGCGCCGTATCGATCCTGCGCGCTGTCTCCTACCGAGACTTCCCCCTCCCTGACCCTCCCCCTCAAGGGGGGAGGGGATTGGCACCCCGGTATCGTCGATCGAAGTGCCGCTTGCTTCGCCCCGCGCTGGTCACTGGCCCGGCCGCGACCGGCGCTCTATAGAGCGGCCGACGTGACCGTGAGGAGAGGCTTCGCCCATGACGCCGACGACGACCCCGACCCGCAACCCGCTCCGGCCGGCGGGAACCGCCCTGCTGCCGGCAGGGGTATTGCTGATGGCGGCGCTGCTGGCGCTGGCCGGCTGCAACACGGCCGCGGGCTTCGGACGCGATATCCGGAACACCGGCAACTTCATCGAGAAGAAGGCCGACCAGGCCCTGAACTGAGACCCTTGCCGGCGGTCGCTCCGTCGGCAAGCCGGCTAGGCCGCGTCCTTCCCGATCACCCGGTCGAGCACCCAGTTGGCGATCTGGTTGAGCGGCTTCTCCAGCTTCTGCAGCGTCACCATGCGGGCGAAGGGCGAGGCGATGCCGGCCGCCTGCTTCAGCGAGATATCGACATCCTCGCGCACCACCATGTCGTTGCGCCGGTAGTAGTTCTTCGCGATCTCCTCGAAATCGTTGCGGGCCACGGTCGATTTCGGGAAGAGCGAGCTCACCGTCAGGCGCGACTTGGTGGGGCCGATCGGCTCGCAGCGGAAGGCGAGCGCGCCGTCATTGCCCATCGTCATCATCATGCCGGGCCGGATCGTGGTGAAGAAGGTGCCGCGGGCCCATTCCTTGTCGATCTGCGGCATGGGCGGGAAGCCGACATAATCCGGGAACGGCAGCAGGAGCTGGCTGCCGTCATGCTCGGCGAAGGCGATCGTGTAGTTGCCGCTGGGCGGCGGGGCTTGCCGCGTGTATTTCGCCTTCCAGCGCGCCAGCGAATCCTTGTGCACCGTCGGGATGTGATAGCCGTCGCTGTAATTCTCGACGAAGCATTTCCAGTTCGCCTCCATGTCGAACACGAGCTGCTTGGTGCAGACCATGTCCTCGAGCCGGTGCGAGGCGAGCCTCGCCGGCACCTCGCCCAGGAAGTCCTGCAGGCTCTCGCCGCCTTTGCGGAACTTCACGAAGAGGAAGCCGCCCCAGCTCTCGCTCGGGATCTCGATCAGGCCGTACTCGCGCTTGTTCGCGTCGGTGACGATCGGCTTGTCCTCGCCGTCATCGTATTGCTGCGCGCCCAGGAGGTCGCCCTCGAGCGAATAGACCCAGGCGTGATAGGGGCAGCGGAAATTCTTGCAGTTGCCCGAGCCCTCGGCGATCACGGCGCCGCGGTGGCGGCAGGTGTTGGCGAAGACCCGCACCTTGTCGTCGCTCCCGCGCACCATGATGAGCGGGATGTTCATGAAGGTGAGGGTGTGGAAATCGCCCTTGTTGGGCACGCGCTCGACGCGCTCCATCATGTTCCAGCCGGGATAGAACAACCGTTCCATCTCCGCCTGGAAGAATTTGGGCGAGCTGTAGCACCAGAGGGGCAGCGCGTGGAGCCGGGGCCCCTGCGCGCGGACAGCCGCGAAATGGCGCGGATCGAGGACGTTCTCGGGCTCGATCCGCAGATCGGACGCGGGCGCGTTGGTCAGACCGTCGAGCATTGCGGATCTCTCCTCTCCGGTTGCTCTGGATCCTCTTGGCGGGAGGGATTTTATCGGGAATCGCCGGGCGGAAAAAGCGGGGGCAGAATTGTCGTAGGACAAGGCCTCTTCCTGTCCCTTCCCCCCTTGCGGGGGAAGGTTAGGAAGGGGGCTGCGCGATATCGGACACCGAGCCGCCCCCTCCTTAATCCTCCCCCTCAAGGGGGGAGGAGACGAAACCTTCCTGCGCTTTTCCATTCTCGCCTCTTCCCTATAGGCTTTCGCCTGCACATACGCGCGAAAGAGGAAACGATCATGGACAACGCGATCTGGCGCTGGCCGATTTCCGGCCCGCAACAATTGGCCGGCACGGCGGGCTCTTTGAGCTTCGTCGGCGGCGCCGGGGATTTCGACGCCAAGGGCGCGATCCGCCATCCGGACGATCTCGACGCGCAGATCCCGGGCACGATGGCGAACCTCGCGGCGGCGCTCGCGATCGAGGGCTGCGGGCTCGGCGACATCCTGCGGCTCAAGGTCTTCTACAAGGGCGACGGCAGCCGCGACGAATGGGAGGTCTTCGCCGCCCTCGCGCGCCATTTCGAGCGCGACCCCCTGCCCGCCATCACGCTCCATCCGGTGCCGCTGCAGCCTTTCAAAGGGCAGGCGTTGCAGGCGCAGGCCATCGCCCGGCGCGGCTGGCGCGACCATGCGCCGGACCTGCGCACCGTCACCGGCGAGGTCCCCTCGCGCCATCGCGCCCGCTTCAACAACCGCAAGATCACGCTGGGCCTGCGCGCCAACGAGTTCATCGCCGTGCCGGCGCGCACCGCGGTCGACGAGGAAGGCAGCCCGCTGCCGGGCGACGGCGTCGCCCATTCCCGGATCATCATGTCGCGCCACGAGGAGACGCTGAAGGCGCTCGGTGCCTCCTTCCAGGATGCGATCAAGATGGAGGGCTATTATTTCGGCATCACCATGGAGGCCTGGGCCGACATGGCGCGCACGCGCGGCTCCTTCTTCCGCGAGCCCGGCCCGGTCGCCACGGTCGTGCCCTGCCACGGGCTCTGGCCCCAGGGCGCGCTCACCAAGATCGAGGTCATGGGCATGCGCGAAAGCTGGAACGGCTTCGACAAATATATCCCGCGCGAGGACCGCTGGCCGCGCCGCGTCTGGGATTGGCAGATCCCTTTGCCCTACCGCCAGGCGATCCGGCTGCGCGACATGATCTGGCTCGGCGGGCAGGTCCCCTCGGCGCCCGATTCCAACAAGGGCGTGACCGTGCTGCCCGGCCAGCTCCTGCCTCAGACGCAGTTCACCATGAGCCTGATCGACGACCTGCTGCGCGCCTTCGACCGCCAGACCTCCGACCTCAAGCTCGTCATCGCCTATTTCACCTCGGGCGGCAGCGAGGCCGAGACGCATGCCTTCCTCGACACGCTGCGCGCCTGCATCCCGGGCCCGCTCCCGCCGCTGACCCTCGTGCCGCAGCCGCATATGCACACGAAGGACATGCTGGTCGAGATCTGGGGCGTGGCGAAGGGGTAGAAGCGGAGCGCTTTCGCATAGCGAGTGCTTCCCCCCCCCTCCCCTTGCGGGAGGGAGGAGGGGGAGGGGTACAACGTCTTCGGGCGTCAGCCCGACCGCTCTCGCGACACCGGAGCCCCCATGATCCTCGTCGGCCAGTACGATTCCCCCTTCGTCCGCCGCGTCGGCATCTCGCTCGGGGTGCTGGGCTTCGCCTACGAGCATGACACGCGCTCGGTGTTCGGCGATTTCGATTCGATGCGCCAGACCAACCCGCTCGCGCGCATCCCCTCGCTGGTGCTCGATGACGGCGCGGTGCTGATCGATTCCGTCGCCATCCTCGACTGGCTCGACGAGACCGTGGGCGCGACCCGCGCGCTGCTGCCGCGGTCGGGTCTCGCGCGCCGCCAGGCGCTGCAACGCGTGGCGCTCGCGATCGGCGCCGTCGACAAGGCGGGCGCCTCGGCCTACGAGCGCATCATCCGCCCCGCCGCCTATCGCTGGCCCGACTGGATCCAGCGCTGCCGCACGCAGGCCCAGGGTGCCGTCGCGGCGCTGGCGGCGCTCGATTGGCCGGAAGGCGCGCCGCTCGACCAGGCACAGATCACCACCGCCTGCATGCTGCGCTATCTGGAGATGACCGACAGCGAGCTGCGCGCGCGAGGCCGCTATCCCGCGCTCGATGCGCTCTCGGCACGCTTGGAAGCGCGTCCCGAATTCCAGGCGACCTATCCGCCGGACATCGCCTATCCCGCGGGAAACTGAAGAGGTCGCAGGGACTCTTGTCCTGTCCCCACCCCGCACGAACGTCTTAAAACTGTTTCAAGCATTTCAAGTATTTCTTAATAGAAACAAGTATTTAGCGGTTGCCATCCAGGGGCGACAGGAATAGAGTCTGATCCACGTCCCAGGCGGTGCCGAGACGACGACCCGGGGAAAGACGCGTAACCGCGCAACCCCGACGCACCGCAAGGCCCAGGACGCCAGCGAACTGACGACGATCCGAACGCGCCGCTCGCGCGCGCGAGGTTCGTGCCTGGGGGCCGATCCGTGACTCATCCATCCGACTGACACCGATCCGTAACCGAGGCCCACAGGCCGCGATGGCTTCGCGCGCGCTTCTGCGCCGGCCCGTCGGGACCTGCCGGGATGATTCAAACCTTTTCACAGGAGAGGACGATGGCGAAGCGTATCTCGAGGACTCCGCGCAAGGCGCAGGCGCTGAGGACAGGCCGCGGCGCGGCGAAGCGGAAGACCGGCAAGGCGACGACGGGCCTGAAGGCATCGCCGGCGCCGAAGCGGGTCGCGAAGCCGAAGCCCGCCGCGAGGGCGACGCGGGCCGAGGCCCGGTTCGATCTCGACAAGATCAGCCCCGCGATCGCTAAATCGCCGCTGAAGCTGCGCGACTGGCTGACCGAGCGGCTGCCCTGGCTGATCGGCCCGCGCATCACGGGCTTCGAGCCGCCGAAGGGCCAGCGCGGCACCATCCTGACGATCAAGGGCAGCCATTTCGCCGCGGCCCGCGCCGACAACGAGGTCACGATCGGCGGCACGGCCGTGCCGGTGCTGGCGGCGAGCGCCACCGAGCTCAAGGCCCTCGTCACCAAGGAGGTCGACGAGGGACCGATCAAGATCAAGGTCGGGACGCACACCGCGACGAGTGCGCTCGATTTCGGCATCGCCGGCTATCCCGGCGACAGCGACGACGGCCCGCCCGTCTTCGCGATGGGGGCCGGCGCCGGCTCGGCC
>DASZSH010000189.1:0-5800 GCA_035548755.1 Devosia sp. | reverse complement strand
ATCGACGGCGCCCGGCTCGAAGGCCGCAGCGATGGTTGCGCTGGCCTTGCTCGAATCGAAGGCTTCGGCCGGCAGCGTGACGATCGCGGCCTCCGGCAGGCTGATCTTGAGTTCGGCGAGCACCGCGCGCATGAGATCGCTCACCAGCAGTTCCGCCGGGCCGATACGGGCGAGCTCGTCTCCGAGAGCCGCGGCGGCGAGCGGGAGCACGCCGAGCTCGCCGGTCGACACATCGGCGAAGGCAAGCGCGAAATCGGCCTCGCCGTGGCGGAGCATGGCGAGCGCAGCAAGGAAATTGCTGGCGCGAGCGGGGAGCAGGTCGTCCTCGGTGATGGTGCCGGCCGTTACGAGCCGCACCACGTCGCGGCGGACCGGTGATTTGCTGCCGCGCTTTCGCGCCTCGGCTGGATCCTCGATCTGCTCGCATATGGCGACGCGATGGCCGAGCGCGATCAGCTTCTTCAGATAGTCCTGCGCCGCATGCACGGGCACGCCGCACATGGGGATATCCTGGCCCTGATGCTTGCCGCGCTTGGTGAGGACGATGCCCAACGCCGCGGAGGCGATTTCGGCATCTTCGAAGAACATCTCGTAGAAATCGCCCATCCGGTAGAACAGCAGGTAGCCCGGATTGACCGACTTGAGCTCGAGATACTGCCCCATCAGCGGGGTGACCGGCAGGGGCGCGGCGGCCGGATCGGCAGTGTCGGTGGGATCGTAGGGGGCCTGCTGCATGGCCGCGGGACGTTAGGGGAGAGCGCGGACAAGAGCAACGCTTGCGACAGGTTGCCCTGTCAGCCGTCGCGCTCCAGCACGCGCCGCCAGGTCCATTGCGGAGCGTAACCGATGAGCCTGCGGGCCTTTTCGATCGAAATCAGCGTCTCATGCTCGCCTGTGCCGGGCCGCAGCGCGCAGCCGGGAAAGGCGGCGGCGACGAGCTCGGCGTTTTTCTGCCGCATGATCGTGTCGGGGGCGGCGATGGTCATGACCTCGGCGCCGGTGATGGGCGCCTCGAGGGACAGGGCGCAGGCCTCGGCCACATCGCGGGCATCGACATAGCCCCAGAGGTTGAACATGCGCGATTTCGGATCGGCCCAGAAGCCGGGAATCTTCTCATAGCCCGTCACGTGGCCGGGCTTGTCGTAGAAGATGTTGGAAAAGCGCAGGCCGACGAAGGGCACGCCGTAGCGCCGGTTCATGTGACGGGCGAGGTCCTCGGTGACGGCCTTGGAGATGCCGTAGGACGAGGTGGGGATTGGCGGATCGTCGTCGCTGGTCGGAAGCAGTTTCGGCGTCACCCGATCGAAGGGGAAGCCAAGCACGGTTTCGGAGGACGCCCACACAACCTTGCGCATGCCCAGAAAGCACGCCGCCTGAAACACGTTGTAGGCGATCATGGTGTTGACGTGGAAGCGCGCCGCGCCCGAAACGTGATCCCAGTCGGGTTCGCCATTGGCGGCGAGCTGCACCACCGCATCGTGACCGTGCAGGGCAGCGAAGGTCTGCCCGTAATCGGTCAGATCCACCTTGATGAAGCCGCGACTCTCGATGCCGCCGGGCACGGCCCGATCGAGGTTTGTGACCTCATGCCCCCGCGCCTGTAGCGCGGCAATGACCACAGGGCCCACACCGCGATCCCATGACCCCGTGCCGCCGGTGACTGCGACCTTCATTTGCTGCTCCTGCCTGCTGCCGTTGCCACGCGCTCAGTACCTGTCGCTCTCATGCCGGACCGGGCGATAGACGAAGTCCGTGAAGTCGGCATGCAGCGCCGTTCCATTGAGATCGGAGCAGGCCATGCCGACGAAGGCGCCGGTAAAGCTGCCGTGTTCGGCGTGGCCGCCGCATTCGTCCGACAGGATCGAGGCGTCAAGCGCCGGGCCGGCCGGCTGCCAGTTACCGCGCAGACCCGGCGCATAGAAGAACTGAAGCGACGGCCCGCGCACTTCGAGCTTGAGCCGCACCGGACCTTCCTGCGGCAGCGCGATGGGATCGGCCGGATAGCTCAGCCGTCCATCGGGCCAGGAGATGATCGAACTCATGATCAGCAGCTCGCGCCGGCCGTCGGAGTGGGCGGTGACCGCCAAATAGTGGAAGTTGTAGCGCGAATAATAGCCGGTGAGCCCGGCGAACTGCCGCTCGTCGGCGGGGGCGAAATCCACCGTTACTTCGGCATCGTAGGAAAAGTGCGTCTGACGGCGGGCGACCAGCGCCTGCTCGAACCACGAGCCGATCGACTCGCGTCCGAAAAGGCGGAGCCGGCCCCCGCCCGCCTCGAAGATGCGCCCGGTTTCGGGCGTGCGCAGCCACTGGAAGTCCTTGTGCAGACCCTGGGCGAAATCGTAGCGCCGCTCGGCCCAGTATTTGGCCTCGTCGCGCGTGCCCGGAACATCGACCTCGAGCTCAGGCACGTTGCCGCCCGATTTGAGCCATGGCCAGCCATCGGCGCGCCACTCCAGCTCCTGGATCGCCGTTTCGCGGCCGAGCACGCAGCGGCGCTTCTGCGTGGTGGGCCGGCCGCAAAGATGCACGAGGTAAGACCGGCCGTCGGGCGTGTCGACCCAGTCGCCGTGGCCGGCGCGCTGCAGCGGATTGAGCGGAGTATCCTTGGCGGTGACGAGATATTTGAGCGGGTGGAGCTCGTATGGCCCATCGATGGTTCTTGACCGCGCGAAGGTGACGGCGTGCTCGTAGCCGGTGCCGCCTTCAGCAGTCAGCAGGTAGTACCAACCGTTCTTCTTGTAGAGATGCGGCCCCTCGACAAGCTTGAGATCGGTGCCCTGGAAGATGTTCTTGCGCGGCCCCACCAGCGTTTGCCGCACGGGGTCGTATTCCTGCAGTGCAATGCCGGCAAACAGCAGCGGGCGGGCGCGGTGATCCCAAAGCATGTTGACGAACCACTTGCGGCCGTCGTCGTCGTGGAACAGCGAGGGGTCAAAGCCCGAGGAATTCACATAGACCGGATCGGACCAGGGCCCCTCGATCGAGGGCGCGGTAACGATGAAATTGTGCGCGTCCTTGAACGAGCCGTCCTTGCGCTTGACGTCGGTATAGACCAGCCAGAACTGCGTTCCATCGTGGCTGAGGCACGGGGCCCAGATGCCGCAGCTGTCGGGGTCGCCGCGCATATCGAGCTGACTCTTGCGGTTGAGAGGGCGGGTGACGAGATCCCAATTGGCGAGATCGCGCGAATGGTGGATCTGCACGCCCGGATACCACTCGAAGGTGGAGGTCGCGATGTAGTAGTCCTCGCCGACCCGACAGATCGAGGGGTCCGGATTGAAGCCGGGCAGGATGGGGTTGCGTATGATGGACATGCTCACTCGCGATTTGTCAGTCGGGCCGCCTCCCCTGAAGGGGAGGCACGCCATGTCGCTTTGCTGATGGCTTAGTTACCTCCTTGCGCGGGAGGCAGGCTTTGTGCGCATCACACGAACCGGTTCACCAGGTTCTCGAGATATTCCTGCCGGCCAGAGCGCGGTTCGGGATTCACGTTGTCCTTCACCACGCGATCGGCGATCTCGGCAAGCGAGCGCTTTCCGGACAGCATGGCCTGCGCCTCCGCCCCTTTCCAGCCGGCGTAGCGATCCTCGAGCGCCTTGTCGAAAGTCTTGTCCTCGATGAGGGCGGCAGCGCCCTTGAGACCGCGAGCCAGAACGTCCAGGCCGCCGACATGGGCATAGAGCAGATCGGCCGGATCGAGCGACTGCCGGCGCACCTTGGCGTCGAAATTGAAGCCGCCATTGCCCAGCCCGCCATTTTTGAGAATCTGGTAGAAGGCAAGCGCCATCTCGCCGGGATTGTTGGGGAACTGGTCGGTATCCCAGCCCGACTGCAAATCATTGCGGTTGGCGTCGACCGAACCAAGGATGCCGAAGGAGCGGGCGAGCGCCAGCTCATGCTCGAAGCTGTGGCCGGCGAGAAAGGCGTGGCCGACCTCGATATTGACCTTCACATCCTTTTCGAGACCGTAGGTCTTGAGGAAGCCGTAAACAGTCGCCACGTCATAGTCATACTGGTGCTTGGTCGGCTCCTGCGGCTTGGGCTCGATGAGCAGCGTGCCCTTGAAGCCGATCTTTCTGGCATGGTCGATGACCAGCGAAAGAAAGCGCGCCGCCTGGTCGCGCTCCTGCTTCAGATCGGTATTGAGCAGCGTTTCGTAACCTTCGCGGCCGCCCCATAGAACGTAGTTCGCTCCGCCCAGCTCGTGCGTGATCTCGAGCATGGTTCGCACCTGCCCGGCCGCGTAGGCGAATACATCCGGATCGGGGTTGGTGGCGGCGCCCGCCATATAGCGGCGGTTGGAAAACAGGTTTGCCGTGCCCCACAGCAGCCGCGTGCGCTGCTTTTCCATCTTCTTGGCGAAGATGTCGGTGATGGTGCGCAGGTTCCGGATGCTCTCGGCGAGCGTTGCGCCCTCGGGGGCCACGTCGGCATCGTGGAAGCAGAAGAAGGGGATATCGAGCAGCTCGAAGAACTCGAAGGCGACATCGGCCTTGAGCCTGGCGCCCTCCATGCCCTTGTCGTACCACGGGCGCGCGAAGGTACGGCCGCCGAAGGGGTCGCCGCCTTCCCAGGCGAAGGTGTGCCAGTAGGCGACGGCCGGGCGGATATGGTCCTCCATGCGCTTGCCCAGGACCAGCTCGTCCTTGTTGTAGTGGCGGAAGGCGAGCGGGTTGGCGCTTTGCGGCCCCTCGAACTTGACGGGCTTGAGCCCCTTGAAGAAATCGGTCACTTACGGGCCTCCTCGATGGCGGGATAGAGCGCGCGGTAGCGCGCATATTGAGCGGTGTAGGCATCGCGCAGCGATGCATCCGGAGCGATCACCTGCCTGATCGCCGGCATGGTCATGACGTCGGCCGGATCGGCGCCTTCGGCGGCGCACAGGCCGAGCCGGGCGGCCCCGAGCGCACCGCCGAAATCGCCGTCGGCGGGCAGCGCCACTTCGATGTCGAGATTGGTGGCGATGAGCTTCAGCCACAGCATGGATCTGGAGCCGCCGCCGACCGCCAGCAGACGGTCGAAGGTCGTTCCCGCCTGGTGCAGCACGCGCTGGCAATCGCGGAAGGCGAACGCGACACCCTCCATCACCGCCTGCGCAAGCCGCGCGGGATCGCTGAGATGGCTGAGGCCGACGAAGCTGCCGCGCGCGCCGGCATTGTTGTGCGGGGTGCGCTCGCCGCTGAGATAGGGCAGGAATATCTCCTCGCCGGGGCCCCGGAAGGCCTGCTCGGCGGCGGCCGACAGCTCGGCCTGCTTCCGGCCGGTTATGCCCGACAGCCAGTTGAGGCTGTCGGTGGCGCTCAGGATCACGCCCATCTGATGCCAGGTCTGGGGGATGGCGTGGCAGAAGGCATGCACGGCGCCTTCGGTGTTGGGGCGGAAGCGCTCGTTGGAGACGAACAGCACGCCGGACGTGCCAAGCGAGACGAAGCCCTCGCCCGGACGGATGGCGCCGATGCCGCAGGCGGCGGCCGCATTGTCGCCGGCGCCCCCGGCGACGACGACCTTGCCGCTCATGCCCCAGCGGCGGGCGAGTTCGGGCCTCAGCGTGCCCGAGGGTTCGGACCCCTCGACCAGCCGTGGCAAATGTTGCCGGCTCAAACCGGTGACGCCCAGCAGCGCGTCCGACCAGTCGCGGCGGGCGACGTCGAGCCAGAGCGTGCCGGAGGCGTCGCTCATTTCCTCCACATGCTCGCCGGTCAACAACAGCCGGATATAGGCCTTGGGCAGCAGGACTTTGGCGATTTCCGCATAGATTTCAGGCTCATGCTTGCGCACCCAGGCGATCTTGGGGGCG
>DASZSH010000188.1:0-29093 GCA_035548755.1 Devosia sp. | reverse complement strand
CTTGCTGCCATGCAGCTGCCGCGCGAGATAGACGAAGAAGATCTCGGCTCCCACGATCACCGCCGCCAGCGAGATGTTCAGCGTGTTGAGCGTGCCCCCCACGAAGATGAGGTCGATGGCCACCGTCAGCGCCACAGGCAGTGTCGCCATCAGCGTTGCGGGCGGCACCGTGCGGGTCGAAACGGCATTGGCCGCAATGCCCACGAGCGCAATGGCGAACATCACCACGTCCAGGCTCTGCTGGTCGTGCCCAATGAGGGTGAACAGCGCCAGCATCGCCCAGGCGACGCCATAGACTGTCTCGACGCTGATGAATGTCGCGGTCCACCTTGCGGCGTTGAACTGCTCGGGCGGCATGCGTTTGAACCGCCTGCAGGCATAGACGGCGGCGCTGTTGGCGGCCGCTACCAGGCCGGCCCAGCCCAACGCCGCCGGGATCGGCACCCAGAAGCTCGCGAACAGAGCCAGAATGACGAACATACCGGGCAGCACAAGCGCGCTCGAGATGCGAGAATCCGCATACTCGTCGAGCAGCTCGAAATCGAAGGAGGCCCGCGTGCCGGTCGACGACGTCAGGCGCTGGCGCGCGTCGAGCACCGTCTTCTGCGCATTGCGGCGCAGCTCACGTCCCATCTGGGAACGTACATCGGCCTGAGGGGCCGGCTCGAACGGCATGACGCGGGTACTCGGACTGACGACTGCTGCGAAAAGAGCTACGCATTCGCTACGCTTGCCGCAAAACTATCCTTAACATGGTTAAGGGGGAGTGAAATGGCCCCTCCGGCATGGGGGCGACGGGCCGGTTTTCCGCCGGTCTTGCCGCTTTTTGTCGTGCTTGCCGTGGCCCTTCTGGGTTTCGCCGCGCTCGAGCTCACCCGCGATGGCGGATCGACCCTCGCCGGTCATGCCGAAGCCGTTGACGGGGATACCCTGAAATTGGGAAGGGCTCGCATCCGACTCGTCGGGCTCGACGCTCCCGAGGCTGAACAGACCTGCAGCGATGCATCCGGTCGTGACTGGCCCTGCGGCCTCTCGGCAAAGGCCTTCGTGGCGGGCGCCCTGCACGGCGGCGAGATTGCCTGCGCCGCCCGCGGCCGCGACGCCTATGGCCGCCTCCTGGCGAGCTGCACCATTGATGGGCGCGATCTGGGCGCCGAAATCGTCTCCGAAGGCTGGGCGGTTGCCGACCTCCCCTACGCGCCGCAGGAGGGGGCTGCCCGCCTGGCACGCCGCGGCATCTGGTCGGGAACCTTTGTGCCTCCGGCCGAGTGGCGGCGCACCCACGGCGCCGCGCCCAGCCTTTGGGACTGGATCAGAAGCTGGTTCCAGTGAGTTGACGGACGCAACAAAATTGCGTTGACTGCTTCCCAGGGGCGGCGCTATTGCGCGCTGTCCCATTCGCGCGGCATTTTCCGCAAACTGATTTCACTGGGGGTCCTGATGGCGCTCGACAAGATCGACCGCAAGATTCTTGCGCTTTTGCAGAAGGACGCGACCACGCCGGTCGCCGAAATCGGCCGCAAAGTCGGGCTGTCGACCACCCCGTGCTGGCGCCGAATCCAGAAGATGGAGGAGGACGGGGTCATCAGGGGTCGCGTCGCCATCCTCGATCCCACCAAGATCAATGCCGGCGTCACTGTTTTTGTCTCGATCAAGACCAACGAGCACAACGAGGCCTGGATGCGCAAATTCTCCACAGTGGTGGAGGATCTGACCGAGGTGGTCGAATTCTATCGCATGAGCGGCGACGTCGACTATCTGCTGCGCGTCGTCGTGCCCGATATTGCCGCCTACGATGCCTTCTACAAGAAGCTCATCAGCAAGATTAATCTCACCGATGTGAGCTCCTCCTTCGCCATGGGGCAGATCAAGTACACCACGGCCCTGCCGCTCGAATTCGTCAACGTCGCCGACGATGACAAGTAGGGCGCAATGGCCGATCGCTCGCCGCGTCTTGCCGTCCTGATCGACGCCGACAACACTTCGGCCCAGATCGTCGATGGCCTTTTCGAGAAGATCGCCAGCCTGGGCGAGGCCAGCGTCCGCCGCATCTACGGCGATTTCACCAGCACCCGGTCGAAGTCATGGGCCGCGGTGCTTGCAAAGTACGCCATCATCCCGCAACAGCAGTTCGCCAACACCACCGGCAAGAATGCGTCGGACATAACGCTCGTCATCGACGCCATGGACCTTCTCCATTCCAAGCGCTTCGACGGCTTCTGTCTTGTCTCCTCCGACAGCGATTTCACCCGGCTCGCTTTCCGCATTCGCGAGGAGGGCGTCGATGTCTTCGGCTTCGGCGAGCAGAAGACGCCGGAGAGCTTCCGCCAGGCGTGCCGGCGCTTCATCTACACCGAGAACCTGCTGCCGCGTCCGGCGAGCGAGGGCGGCAGGACCTCCAGGCCGCTGGAGCCGATCGCCAACGCCGACCGCACGCTGAAGCGCGTCATCTCAGAGATCGATAGCGAGGGTGGCTGGATCGCGCTCGGCCAGCTAGGCACGCGACTTGCCGATTTCGCCCCTGATTTCGATCCCCGCACCTACGGCTTCAAGAAGCTCAGCGACCTCGTCCGCAGCGTTCCCTCGCTTGAGCTCGCGACGGAAGGAAGCGGCCTGCGCGTGCGCTTGCAGACCCGGGGTACGACCGCCGGGAAGCCGAAGGGCTAGCCCCCGGTCACGCTCATGTGCCTTGCAAGCGCCGGGCCGGTGTGGTCGCGGTCGAGCACGAAGTCGTGGCCCTTCGGCTTGAGCGCCATCGCCCGGTCGAGCGCGGCATCGAGCGCCTTGGGGCCGTCCCCGCGCAGCACCGCACGGAGATCGACCATGTCGTCTTGTCCCAGACACATGTAGAGCTGGCCCGTCGCGGTCAGCCGCACCCGGTTGCAGCTCTCGCAGAAATTGTGACTCATCGGCGTAATAAAGCCGAGCAAGCCATTGGTTTCCCTCACCCAATCGTAGCGTGCTGGTCCGCCGGTCCGGTGCTGGGTCGGCTCCAGCGTATACTTGGCCTTGAGGCGCTCCCGCAGTTCCCGCAGCGGCAGGTACGACTCCACGCGGTCGATGCCGACTTCGCCCAGCGGCATGCCTTCGATCAGCGTCAGCCCGAACCCGCGTCCGTGCGCGAAAGCCATCATCGGCTCGATTTCGTCGTCGTTCACGCCGCGCATCGCCACCATGTTGAGCTTGATCTTCAGCCCCACCTGATCGGCCGCGTCGATCCCGGCGAGCACATCGGCGATTTGGCCCCGCCGCGTGATCGCGCGGAACTTGGCCGCATCGAGCGTGTCGAGCGACACGTTGATGCGCCGTACGCCGGCGGCATGAAGCCGTGAGGCATAGCGGCTGAGCTGGCTGCCGTTGGTCGTAAGCGTCAGTTCGTCGAGCCCGGTCCCGAGGTAACCGCCCAGCCGTTCCACCAGGGCCAGAATGTCACGGCGGACGAGGGGCTCGCCGCCGGTGAGCCGGATCTTGCGGGTGCCGCGGGCAATGAAGGCGCGCGCTACCTCGTCGATCTCTTCAAAGCTCAGGACGTCCGACTTCGGAAGGAACTGCATGTGTTCCGACATGCAGTATACGCAGCGAAAGTCGCAGCGGTCGGTGACGCTGATCCTCAGATAGGTGATCTGCCGGCCGTAGCGGTCGATCAGCGGCTGCGGCGCCGCGGCCGGCGCAAGGTCGCGCTGCGAAAAAAGAACCGTCATGCCGGCAAGGATAGCTGTCCTTGCGCCAAACAGAAAGGCCGGCCCCAGGGCCGGCCTCCATGCCGAAAGCGAACTTCGGCCTATTGGCGAACGACCACCAGCGAGCCGACCTTCACGCGGTCGTAAAGGTCGATGATGTCTTCGTTGGTGAGCCGGATGCAGCCCGACGACACCGCTTGGCCGATCGTCCACGGCTCGGATGTGCCATGGATTCGGTAGAGCGTGGCGCCGATGTAGAGCGCGCGCGCGCCCAGCGGATTGTCGGGGCCGCCAGGCATGTAAGCGGGCAGGTCGGGCACGCGGCGGCGCATCTCGGCCGGCGGCGTCCAGCCGGGCCATTCCGCCTTGCGCGTGATCGCGTGCTGTCCCGACCAGCGGAAACCGTCGCGGCCCACGCCGATCCCGTAGCGCAGGGCCTCGCCATTGGGCAGCACGAAATAAAGCCGCCGTTCCGAGGTTTCGACGATGATCGTGCCGGGCTTGTACTTGGTTTCGTAGGGGACGACTTCGCGCGGGATGGCCGAATACCGGCCGTGGCCGTGGGTATTTACGGTCCGCTCTTCCCACTGGTTCGTATCGGGATTGTAGTAGAGCTTGGCCCAAGCTGGCGTCGCTGCCGCTGCGACAGCGGCCGCAAGGGCCGCAAGGGTGAAGTGACGTCGGTCCATAATTGCCTCTGAGCGAGCGCAGACGGCGAGCACCCGTCTGCAGGTCGGAAGAATTGCTTAACTAAAATGCCGCTGGCCCGGAAGTGGCGCGCAGTTGAAATCCATGCCCGGCTTTGGTGCGAAGCGGCGACCTGTTGCGACAAAGCGACATTCGCGTTCAACCCGGCGTGATCGAAGGCCGTTGACAGGCTCGCCCCTGGCTCTTAGCACCCGCCCTGCGGGCGGGGAGGGCAGCGCGTGAGCGACGATCTCAAGCGGCAGGCGGCGGCGGCGGCGCTCGCCGAGATTCGCCCGGGCATGCGTGTCGGTCTGGGCACCGGATCGACCGCCCGGCACCTGGTCGATCTGCTTGGCGCCCGGGTCCAGGCCGGCCTCGATGTCATGTGCGTGCCCACCTCCGAGGCGACCGCGGCCCAGGCCCGCGGGCTCGGCAATACGCTCACAACGCTGGACGAAACGCCCGAACTTGACCTGACCATAGACGGCGCGGACGAAATCGACCCGGCTCTCGGCCTCATCAAAGGGGGAGGGGGCGCGCTCCTACGCGAGAAAATCGTTGCGGTGGCGAGTCGGCGCATGGTTGTGATCGCCGATGCCTCCAAGCGCGTCGACGTCCTCGGCCGGTTTCCGCTGCCCATCGAAGTCAACCGGTTTGGCCTCGGCGCGACGCGCCTGGCGATCGGGCGGGTGATGTCCGCGCACCGGGCCGAAGGCGGGCTGAAGCTGCGCCTGTCGGCCTCTGGCGAACCGCTCGTCACCGACGGCGGCCACCTGATCCTCGATGCATTTTTTGGCCGCATTTTCAATCCAGAAGCGCTGTCAAACGACCTGCGCAGCATACCTGGCGTGGTCGAGGACGGGCTTTTTCTCAAGCTGTGTCACAGGGCATACGTCGCCGGAACGGACGGCGTGGCAGCAATCGACGCGTGACGGGCGACGTCACCTAACGGGGGTTCGAAAGACCATGAGCATGTATCTGTCGCGTTTCACCGGATGGGCCGCTTTCGCGCTGCTGGCGATCGCCATGAGCCTCTCCGTTTCGCCCGTGCTGGCCCAGGAGATTTCCCCCGATCAACTTGCGCTGGCTCGCAAATACGTCGATCTGACCAACAAGGCGCAGATCTACGAGGCCATCCTCGCCCAGACTGCCGCGCAGACCAGCAAGCTCCTGTCGCAGCAGAATCCCGACATCACCGACAAGATCGACGACGTCATCGGCAAGACGCTCGAAACGTATAAGGGCAAGAACGACGACCTCTTCAACCAGATCGCCCGCGTATATGCGACCATGTTCACGCAGGAAGAGCTGCAGCAGATGGTTGCGTTCTACCAGACTCCGACCGGCCAGAAGCTCGCCAGCACGGCCTTCGACGTAAACCGCGCGACCGCCAAGATCATGCAGGTCTATACCTACAATTTCGGGACCGAATTCGTCACCAAGGTCCGTGCCGAACTCAAGGCCGAGGGCTACAAGCTGTAGCCGACCGCCCGCCTTGGCCGTACCCCCGGAACAGACCCCGCCTTGTGCGGGGTTCCTTTTTCTGGCACGCGCTCATCCATGGCCACCGATTTTGATCTGATTGTCATCGGCGCCGGCTCGGGCGGCGTGCGCGCCGCGCGGGTTGCTGCCGGCTACGGCGCCCGCGTCGCCATCGTCGAAGAGGACCGCGTGGGCGGCACCTGCGTCATCCGCGGCTGCATCCCCAAGAAGCTGCTGGTCTATGCGAGCCGCTTCTCCGACATGTTCGAACTGTCCGGGAGTTTTGGCTGGACCGCGAGCGCAAGCTTCGACTGGGCGACCCTGCTCGCCAACAAAGACAAGGAGATTGCCCGCCTCGAGGCGGCCTATGTCGCAACGCTCGAGCGAGCTGGCGTCGAAATCATCCACGACCGCGCAACCATCACCGGCCCGAACGGCGTCCGCTTGCTCAAGGCGGGCCGAGAGCTCACCTGCCGCTACATCCTTGTTGCAACGGGTGGCCACCCCCATCGCCCGGACGTGCCCGGCAAGCAACTGGCCATCACTTCCAACGAAGCGTTCCATCTTGAGCGGCTGCCGCATTCGGTCCTCATCGTCGGCGGCGGCTATGTGGCGGTTGAGTTCGCGACCATCTTCTCCGGCCTGGGGGTCGATACGACCATCCTCTATCGCGGCCGGCAGGTCTTGAGGGGCTTCGACGACGATGTGCGCACGGCTCTCGAGGCGGGGCTCGAGGAGCGCGGGGTGAAGTTCATCTACGAGACCACCGTGCGTAGCCTTGAACGGCAGGGCGACAACATCCTTGTCCATCTCTCCGACGAGGTGGATGCGCCCTTTGGCGCCGTCATGTTTGCAACCGGCCGGTACGCGAACACCGCCGGCCTCGGCCTTTCCGCACTCGGGATCGGCCTCAAGCAGGATGGCTGCATCGTGGTGGACCGATATTCCAGGACGGCGGTTCCCTCGATCTACGCCATCGGCGACGTGACGGGCCGCGCCCAGCTCACGCCCGTCGCCATCCGCGAGGGGGCCTACGTGGCCGAAACCCTGTTCAACAACAATCCGCAGGCAGTCGACCATTCCCTGATCGGCACCGCGGTTTTCGGCGAGCCGGAGGTTGCGACCATCGGGGCCACCGAGGCGGAAGCCGCGGCGCGCGGCGATATCGATGTCTACCTCACGCGTTTCCGGCCGATGATCAACACGCTTTCGACGCGCATCGAGCGCATGCTGATGAAACTCGTGACCGAGCCGGATGGCGGGCGGGTACTGGGCTTTCACGTCGTGGGCCCTGGCGCGTCTGAACTCGTCCAGATGGGCGCCATCGCCATCGGCATGGGCGCCACCAAGGCCGACTTCGACCGCACCATGGCCATGCATCCCACCGCGGGCGAGGAGGTCGTGACCTTCAGGTCCCCCACCTACGCTTATCGCGGCGGGGTGAAGGTCTGAAGCTTGCCCCGGGTGCCCCGAGCGCGGTAAACCGCGATACCCGACGCGAGTATTTTGCCATGACCAACTGGACCCCGCAGAGCTGGCGACAGAAGCCGATCATGCAGGTGCCGGTCTATCCCGATGCAGCGAGGCTGGAAGCGGCCGAACGGCAGCTCAAGAGCTTCCCGCCGCTGGTGTTTGCCGGCGAGGCGCGGGAGCTCAAGGCGCAGCTTGCCGACGTTGCCCGTGGCGAGGCGTTCCTTCTGCAGGGCGGCGATTGCGCCGAAAGTTTCGCCGAACACGGCGCCGACCACATCCGCGACTTCTTCCGGGTCTTCTTGCAGATGGCGATCGTGCTCACCCATGGCGGCGCAAGGCCGGTGGTGAAGGTGGGGCGCATTGCCGGACAATTCGCCAAGCCGCGCTCGTCCGACACTGAGACTATCGATGGGGTGACTCTTCCCTCCTATCGCGGCGACATCATCAACGACATCGACTTCACCGAAGCGGCGCGGACTCCCGACCCGGAGCGGCTACTGCTGGCGTATCGGCAGTCGGCCGCCACGCTCAACCTGCTGCGCGCCTTCGCTAATGGCGGCTACGCCAACCTCGCCCGCATCCACGAATGGACGATGGGCTTCATGAAGGACTCGGCGGCCAGCACCCGCTTCGAGGAGGTGGCGCGCAAAATCGACGATGCGATCGACTTCATGCGCGCGCTCGGTCTTACCCCCGACAACACGCCCTCCCTGCGCGAGACCAAATTCTATACCAGCCACGAGGCCTTGCTCCTCGGCTACGAGGAGGCGCTCACCCGCCGCGACTCCATCACCAACGACTGGTACGCAACATCCGGTCACATGCTGTGGATTGGTGACCGCACCCGTCAACCCGACGGCGCGCATGCCGAGTACTTCGCCGGCATCAGGAATCCGATCGGTATCAAGTGCGGACCTTCGCTTACGAGCGACGATCTCATGCGGCTGCTCGATCGGCTCAACCCCGACGACGAGCCGGGCCGGGTCACGCTTATCTGCCGCTTCGGCTCCGACAAGGTGAAGGAACATCTGCCGCGCATCATCGAAACCGTGCGCAAGGCCGGCCGGACCGTCGTGTGGTGCACCGATCCCATGCACGGCAATACGGTCAAGGCGGCCAACGGCTACAAGACCCGCCCCTTCGACAAGGTGCTGAGCGAGGTGCATTCCTTCTTCCAGATTCACCGGCAGATGGGCACCTATGCCGGCGGCATCCACATCGAGATGACTGGCGACGACGTCACCGAGTGCACCGGCGGCAGCGTCGGCGCGGTGACCGAGGCCTCGCTGCAGGACCGCTACCACACCTACTGCGATCCCCGCCTCAACGCATCGCAGTCGCTCGAGCTCGCCTTCCTCGTGGCTGAGGAAATGCGTGTGCAGCGGCCGGTCCGCCAGGCGGCCACCGCCGGAATGTGATTGACGCCGCTCGCCCTGCGCGCATACTCCCCTTCGCACGTCGTGGACTCGGAAGCGGGTGAGATTCCCGCGCGGTCGCGCCACTGTAACCGATGAACGCCCGCAAGGCGTATTGGAAGTCAGACCCGGCCACGGCACCGCAAACGTCAACGGGACGCGAAATCCCAGGGAGACACCAATGTCCGATACCGTCATGGCGCCTGAGGCGCTGCCGCAACCGATCCCGCTTCGCGAGCTCTTGCCCTGGCTGATCTTTGCCGGACTGGTTGGCCTCCTCGCCCTCTACTTCGTCGGCGCGGAGCAGGGGGCGACCTCGCTGTTCTCGGGCACCTGGGTTCACGAGTTTACCCACGACGCCCGGCACATGCTCGGCTTCCCCTGCCACTGAGGCGATTGCAGCTTGGTCCGGTCCTTTCTCGTCCGGGGCATGCTTTGCGGCCTCGTCGCGGGGCTGGTCGTCTTCGGCCTGGCCAGAGCGTACGGCGAGCCCGCCATTGCGGGCGCCATCGGCATCGAGGAACAGCTCTCGCACCTTTCCGGCGCTTCCGAGCACGGGCCCGAGATCGTCAGCCGCGACGTGCAAGCCGGTTGGGGTCTGTTTGTCGGCGTGATGGTCTATTCCACTGCGCTGGGCGGCCTTTTCTCCCTGCTATGCGCCTATGCTTGGGGCCGCATGGGTCGCCTCGGTCCGCGCGCGAGCGCGGCGCTGCTCGCCAGTGCCGGTTTCGTAGCCGTCTACCTCGTGCCCTTTCTCAAATACCCCGCAAACCCGCCGCCGGTCGGCAATCCCGAGACGATAGGCTACCGCACCGCCCTCTACTTCGGCATGATCGCGATTGCCGTCGTGGCGATGGTCGCCTCGGTCAATCTTGGGCGTGCCCTGTATAGACGCTGGGGCGGCTGGAACGCCTCCATCGCGGGGGGGCTGTGCTTTCTTGCTCTCGCTGCTGCGGCGTCTTGGCTGATGCCGGCGATTGACGAGGTCCCGGATGGCTTTCCCGCGACTCTGCTCTGGCAGTTCCGCACGGTCGCCCTTGGCTTGCAGTTGGCTGAGTGGACGGCTCTTGGGCTGCTTTTTGGCTGGCTGACCGAGCGTCACGTCGCGGCTCCTGCCCCGATTGGCCGGTCTGACCGCTGACGAGGCGGCAAAGTCTGGCCGCTTGCCCTATATGGGGTGAGCGGCTAATCGTTCGCCGCGCCTCGAACCCCAGGATTTTCCGTGGCAGACCGCCTGCGTATCGCGCTCGCCCAGCTCAACCCCAAGGTCGGCGACCTCCGGGGCAACCTCGCACTCGCCCGCGACGCACTGGCCGATGCTGTCGAGGCCAGAGCCGACATTCTGATGCTGTCCGAGCTGTTCCTGACGGGCTACTTCCCCGAGGATCTTTTCTTCAAGCCTCGATTCATCGAGGACGCGTTGGCAACGGCAGGCGAACTCGTCCGGGCGACCCGCGGGACGGGGGTGTCTCTGCTGCTGCCCACGGTTTGGCGCGAGAACCACCGCCTCTACAACGCGGTGCTTCTTGCCGAAGACGGTAACGTCATTGCTCGTCGGTATAAACGTGAACTGCCAAACGACGACGTCTTCTACGAGAAGCGCTACTTCACACCCGGGCCGCTTCCCGAGCCGATGACGGTCAAGGGCGTGTCGATCGGCGTGCCCATCTGCGAAGATATCTGGCACCAGCCCGTCAGCGACTATCTGATGGCCCAGGGGGCCGAAATCCTGCTTTGTCCCAACGGGTCGCCCTACTGGGCCAACAAGCAGCACATCCGCATGGATCTGGTCCGCGCTCGCACCCGCGAAACGCGCCTGCCCGTACTCTACCTCAACCAGGTCGGCGGCCAGGACGAGCTCGTCTTTGACGGGGCGTCCTTCGGCATGGAGGTGGGCGACAAGCTTGTCTTTCAGGGTCGAAGCTTCGAGGCGGACTTCATCGTCAGCGACTGGGAAAAGACCAAGGGGGCCTGGCACTGCGTTAAGGGCGAGGTCGTTCCGCTCGCCTCGGTCGAGGAGGCGCCCTGGCAGGCCATGCTCCGCGGTCTGCGCGACTATGTGCGCAAGAACGGTTTCAGTAGGGTCGTTCTTGGGCTTTCGGGAGGTATCGACAGCGCTGTCGTGGCGACCATTGCTGCCGACGCGCTGGGTCCGGAAAATGTCCACGCCGTGATGCTGCCTTATCGCTACACCTCCGAGGAGAGCCTCAGGGACGCGCGCGATTGTGCGAACCGCCTCGGAATCCGCTACGACATTGTCTCGATCGGTCCCGCCGTGGACGCGGCTCTGCACGAGCTGCAGCCGGTTTTCGGCAATGTGCCGGAAGACCTGACTGAAGAAAACATCCAGTCGCGTATGCGGGGCCTCACGCTGATGGCCGTCTCCAACAAGACCGGCGCAATGCTGCTAACCACAGGCAACAAATCCGAAATGGCGGTTGGATATGCCACCATCTACGGCGATATGAATGGCGGCTACAATCCGATCAAGGACCTCTTCAAGATGGAGGTCTACAAGCTTGCTGCCTGGCGCAACGCGCATGTTCCCGAGGGAAGTTTGTGCCCGCATGGCGACGTGATCCCGCAGGCGGTCATCGACAAGGCGCCCAGCGCCGAGCTGCGACCCAATCAGAAGGATCAGGATTCGCTGCCGCCCTATCCGGTTCTCGACGAAGTGTTGACCGGCATGATCGAGGACGAGCTGTCCGTCGCGGAGATCGTCGAGAAGGGGCAGGGCCGCTTCGACCGCAACCTGGTCAAGCGCGTCGAGCGTCTGGTGCTCCTGGCTGAGTACAAGCGCCGGCAGGCCGCGCCCGGCGTCAAGCTGACGACGAAAGCCTTCGGGATCGGGCGCAAATACCCGATCACGAACGGCTATCGCGATGAAAGCGACGTGGTCGTGCGTGAGCAGGCCGTCGAAAAGCAGGGCGTACAGTGACCGTCACCGTCCGCTACGCGCCGTCGCCGACCGGCCGCCTCCATCTGGGCAATGCGCGGCCGGCGCTGCTGAATTGGCTTTATGCGCTCAGAACGGGCGGCACCTATGTCCTGCGCCTCGACGATACCGACCGCGAGCGATCGACCGAAGCGTTCGCTCGGGGCATAGAGGAAGATCTCGCCTGGCTCGGGATTGTGCCGGCGGCGAAAGTCCGGCAGTCGGATAGAACCTCGCTTTATGATGCTGCACGCGATCGGCTCATCGCATCCGGCCGCCTCTATCCGGCCTACGAGACGGAGGAAGAGCTCGAGATCAAACGGAACCGCGCCCGGCTGCTCGGCCGTCCTCCCGTTTATGACCGCGCTGCTCTCGCGCTCACCGACGAGCAGAAGCGAAGATACGAGGCCGAGGGCCGCAAGCCGCATTGGCGCTTTCGTCTTGACGGCCGCCCCGTGCAGTTTGTCGATCTCGTCCGCGGACCGCAGACCGTCAACACCGCTTCGATGTCCGACCCTGTGCTGGTCCGCGCCGACGGTTCCTATCTCTACACCCTCCCGTCCGTGGTGGATGATATCGAGCTGGGGATCACCCATGTCATCCGCGGCGAAGACCATGTCAGCAATACCGGCGCGCAGATCGAACTGTTCGAGGCGCTGGGCGGCGTCGTTCCGAGCTTCGCTCACCACAACCTCCTGACAGGAGCCGAAGGCGAGGGGCTTAGCAAGCGGCTCGGCTCGCTCTCGTTGGCGGAGCTGCGCGCCGATGGATTTGAGGCGATAGCCGTGGCCATTGTCGCCACGCTTACGGGCACGAGCCTGCCTATCGAACCCTATCGTGATCTTGCGGCGCTCGCCGAAAAGCTCGACTTTTCGATGATTTCGCATGGCCCCGCGCGCTTCGATCCGGCTGAGCTCGAAAGCCTCAATGCCCGCATCCTGCATGCCATGCCCTACGAAGCCGCCCGCCCCCGGCTCCCGGCAGCCATAGGCGGCGCCGCATGGGACATTCTGCGCGGAAATTTGAGGAAGTTTTCCGACATAGAGGTCTGGGCCAACGTCCTGGTCGGCCAGATCTCAAACGAGCCCGATGCTGCCGACAAGCCCTTTCTTAAAGATGCTCTGGAATTGCTCCCGGCCGAGCCCTGGGACGAGACGACCTGGGCCGAATGGACCAATGCCCTGAAGCAGAAGTCCGGGCGCAAGGGGAGGGCCTTGTTCCATCCCCTGCGCCTTGCGCTCACCGGCCGCGAGGACGGCCCCGAGCTTAAGTCCCTGCTGCCCCTGTTGGGGCGTAAGGTGTGTCGGGACCGACTATCCTGACGCGCTTGTCGCCGAACATGACGATGCGCTCGGGATCGTTTGCTGCCTGCTTGACCGCCACCGGCTTGGGCGCCTCGCCCGGCGCCGTTGGCCGCGGGCGGGGCAGGGGGATATCGACATAGGTCTTGGCCTCGGCGGTCACCACGGTGGCTTCTGTTGGGCGCCGCGGATCGCGTATCGGCAGAGGGAAAGTCTGGCCCTCAAAGCTGACCATCGCCCGGCTCGTCCCGTCATCCAGCGTGGCAAGATCGATCGACCCATAGTCAACCTTCGTCTTGCATGTATAGGCCGGATTGTAGTTCGTGCGATAGGCGAACGCCGTGGGCAGCGCCTTGTAGGGTTCGCCCTGCAGGTTCACCATCTGCTCGGGGTCCTGCCCTGGATTGTCGTAATAGTAGAGATCGACATCCATGCCGGGACATTGCGCCTGACATTCGAAAAGGTCGTTCTGCGCGTAGTCGATCAGGGTCGAAAAGCTGATCGGCCAGTAATAGCCGTCCGCCTTGCGTACGCAGACCGTGCGGATGGTTTCGTAGCCCTGATAGCCCGAGAACTGATCGCCGCGGGTCGAAACGCCGTCCCCGAAGGTGTCCTCGAAGGCTCCGAACAGCTGATCGAAGAGGCTGCCCCGCTGCTGGGTTGAGGCGACGCTCGCACCAGGTCCGCAGTTGAACCGCGCCATCTCCTGCAGCACGGCCTCGCGTTGCTGAGCGACGGCATTGCCGGTGTCCGCCTGGCTCGAAATCGCCTTGAGATCGGCGCGGGCCGATAGCACTGCGCGCGCCTCCGCCTTGCACTGCGGCGTGAGCTGCTCCCCTCGCTTGGCGGCGGCGTTGCAGCCGTCGCGGACGTAGCGGCTCTCGGCGGCCGTGACTGCGTCCTGCGCCGCGCGCGTCCGGTCGTTGATATCGCCGAGGTTCTGGAAGTCCCCGCTGCGCTCGATCTGGGCAAGCGTGTTGGCCAGCGCCTGGCAGTTGCGCGATTGCGCATAGGCCTCGCCGGCGTCGAGCGCGACGATGGCCAGCGCGGCAGGCAGGAGCAGGAGTTGGAGCAGAACGCGAGGGGCGAAAGCCATGGGGTCCCTGAATATCGTCGAGCCCGGTTGCCCAACCGTCTAGGCGAGCAATTAGCCCAAAATCGGACCCTTGGCGACATCCCGAACGGGCCTCGCCCGAGCGTTTCCGCCCCGTTCATCTTCCTTGCCTGCCGCCTCTTGCTTTCCGCCGCGCTCCCCGTCAGATTGCCGCCCATGAAAACCGCTCCGGCGATCTCGATTATCTGGTCGATTATTTGCTGCTGACACAGTTGGCGGCGCGGTTTTCTTCACCCTCTTAAGTCCAGATTTCCGAAGAGCCGCTGCCAGCGTGTCCCACTCGTTGAGGCATGGGCTCGTTCATGACGACCGACCTGAAGATCAGGCTCTACAATACGCTGACGCGGACCAGGGAGGATTTTGTCCCCCTCGATCCGGGCAATGTGCGCATGTATGTGTGCGGGCCCACGGTCTACGACTTCGCCCATATCGGAAATGCCCGCCCGGCGATCGTCTTCGACGTGCTCTTCCGGCTGTTGCGCCACGTCTATGGCGCCGACCACGTCACCTATGTTCGCAACATCACCGACGTCGACGACAAGATCAACGCCCGAGCCGCGCGTGATTTCCCCGGCCTGCCGCTCAACGAGGCGATCCGCCGCGTCACGGAAACCACGGCCGCGCAATACCAGAAGGATGTGACGGCTTTGGGCTGCCTGGCCCCAACCGTGCAGCCCCGCGCCACCGAGAACATCCCCCAGATGCAGGCGATCATTGCCCGGCTTCTCGCCAACGGCCACGCCTACGAGGCAGTGGAGGCGGGCGAGGTGCTGTTCGACGTCGCCTCGATGCCCGATTACGGCGCGCTCTCCGGCCGCGACCTTGAGAGCAATCTGGCGGGCGCCCGCGTCGAGGTCGAGCGCCACAAGCGTAACCCCGCCGACTTCGTGCTTTGGAAGCGCTCCTCGCCCGAGGAGCCGGGATGGGAGTCCCCCTGGGGCCGCGGCCGTCCGGGCTGGCACATCGAGTGCTCCGCGATGTCGGAGCGCTATCTCGGAGAGGTCTTCGATATCCACGCCGGCGGCCTCGATCTCATCTTCCCGCACCATGAGAACGAGATCGCCCAGTCGCGCTGCGCTCATGGCACCGACGTGATGGCCCGCTACTGGATGCACAACGGCTTCCTCCAGGTCGAGGGGAAGAAGATGAGCAAGAGCGAGGGCAACTTCGTCACCATCCACGAATTGCTCGAAACCGGAAAATTCGGCGGTCGACGCTGGCCGGGCGAAGTGCTGCGTCTGGCTATGCTCATGACCCACTACCGCGAGCCCATCGACTTCACCGTCAAGCGCCTCGAGGAGGCTGAGGAGAAACTCCGCGGCTGGCAGCGTGCGGCGGCCGAGGCGAGGGGCGTTGGCTCCGTCGACCCCTCGGTTGTCGAAGCGCTGAGCGACGATCTGGGCTTTCACCGGGCCTCGGTCGCCATGGACGTGATCGCCCGCAAGGCCAACCGGGGCACGGCGACCGCCATTGAATGCCTGGCGGCCTCGCTGAAATTCTTCGGCTTCACCACCGACGGGCTGCTCAGGAGCGCCGATGTGTTCGACACTTCGCGCATTGATGATGCCGTCCAGGCCCGCCTTGCGGCGCTCAATGCCAGAGACTTCAAGCGTGCCGACGAAATCCGCGCCGCATTGCTGGCCGAAGGCATCCAGTTGATGGATACAAGGAACGACGCGGGTGAGCGCGTCACAAAATGGGAGATGAAACGATGACGACCACTGTCGACCACATCGGCCTCAACGTGTCCGACTACGACAAGGCCAAGGCATTCTACATCGCCGCCCTCAAGCCGCTCGGCCTCACGGTCAAGCAGGATTACGGCACCGTCATCGGCATGGGCGCCGACTTCCCGTACCTGTGGATCTCGGGCGGCGATCCTGGCCATGTGCATCTGGCCTTCCGCGCCGACACCCGCAAGCAGGTGGACGACTTTTATGCCGCCGCCATCAAGGCGGGCGCGAAGGACAACGGCAAGCCGGGCGTTCGCACCGAGTACAGCGAAAACTACTACGCCGCTTTTGTGCTCGATGCCGATGGCCACAACATCGAGGCCGTCAGCTATGCCCCAGCCTGATGCTGGGCTGGCTGGGGGCTGCCAGTGCGGTGCGGTGCGCTTTCGCGCCGGCCGCCTGGGGCGCGCCTCGATTTGTCACTGCCGCATGTGCCAGAAGGCGTTCGGTAGCTTCTTCGGCCCGTTGGTCACCGCCTATGGCGTGCGCTGGACGCGCGGCGCGCCAGCCTGGTTCCAGAGCTCGAACAAGGTGCGCCGCGGCTTCTGCTCCCGCTGCGGAACCCCGCTCGCCTACGACTACGGCGCCGCCTCGCTCGAGCTTGCCATCGGGGCGTTCGACAACCCCGAACTGGCGGCGCCCACGATCCAGGTCAATCCGGCCGACAAGCTTGGCTTCGTTGATGGCTTGGCGGAACTGCCGATGCGGCGGACTGGGGACTCGCCCGAAGCCGACGCGTTCAAGGTCGGCATTGTCTCGTATCAGCATCCCGACCACGACACCTCCGTCTGGCCGCCACCCGAAGGATTTGCCGCGTGAGCGAACTGCGCACCTACTATCCCCCGATCGAGCCCTTTGCCTCCGGCCACCTCGATGTCGGGGACGGCCACACGCTCTATTGGGAACGCGTCGGTACCCGCGGCGGCACACCGGCGGTCATGTTGCATGGCGGCCCGGGGGGCGGCCTCTCGCCCAGCCAGCGGACCACCTTCGATCCGGCCCGCTATGACGTCCTGCTGTTCGATCAGCGTGGCTGCGGCAAGTCGCGCCCCTATGCGAGCCTGGAGCACAACACCACCTGGGATCTCGTGGGAGACATCGAAAAGCTCCGCGCCCTCATGGGGGTCGACCGCTGGCTCGTCTATGGCGGCTCATGGGGCTCCGCGCTGGCGCTGGCCTATGCCGAAACGCACCCGGAGCGGGTCACGGCGCTGGTGTTGCGCGGCATCTTCACGCTGCGTCGCTGGGAACTGCAGTGGTACTACCAGCATGGCGCATCTCTGCTTTTTCCCGACAAATGGGAGCGGTTCGTCGCCCCGATTCCCGAGGCGGAGCGGTCCGACATGATCGCCGCCTATCGCCGCCGTCTGACCGGCAGCGACCCCGTCGAGCAGCTTCGTGCCGCCAAGGCCTGGGCCGAGTGGGAAGGCGAGACCTTGACGCTTCTGCCTGATCCATCCGTTTCCAATGCCTTTTATGACGATAGCTACGCGCTCGCCTTCGCCCGCATCGAAAACCACTATTTCACGCATGGCGGCTGGATGGAGGAGGGCCAGCTCATCCGTGACGCCCACAAGCTCAGGCGCATTCCCGGCGTCATCGTGCAGGGCCGGTACGATATCGCCTGCCCGCCGCAGACCGCCTGGGATCTCCATCGTGCCTGGCCCGAGGCTGATTTCCATCTCGTCGAGGGGGCAGGACACGCCCAGAGCCAGCCGGGCCTGCTGCATCACCTGATCGAGGCCACCGACCGCTTTGCTGGAGAGACGCGATGACTGACCGCAGGATGCCCGAGGGCCCGTTTTCCGGTGGCTGCCAGTGCGGCGCAATCCGCTTTCATGCCACCAGGCTGCGCGGCAACCCGCACGTGTGCTACTGCCGCATGTGCCAGAAAGCCACGGGGAATCTTTTTGCCGCCCTCGTTGGCGTGCGGCACGAGCACCTCACCTGGACGCGCGGCAGACCGGCCGAGTTTATGAGCTCCGATGTCGCTGCGCGCGGCTTCTGCCCGAATTGCGGAACATCGCTCTATTATCGCGCGGCCAGCGGACCTCATGTTTCGCTCTCGATCGGCGCGTTCGACGAGCCGCATCGCATCGCGCTTTGGTACCAGATGGGCCTTGAAGGAAAGCATCCCTCACTCATGCGGCTGGAATCGGTTGAAGAAGTTGGCACCACCGAAGCCAACGAAAAGCCCGAGGACATCGACCGCATCCGCAACTCCAACCACCAGCATCCGGACCACGACACCGAGACCTGGATGCCGCACCGCGCGGTGCTGCCATGAACCCTGTTCGCATCACCGGCGGCTGCCAGTGCGGCGCCGTGCGCTACGCCCTTCACACCGAGATCGAAGGCGCGCATCTGTGCCATTGTCGCATGTGCCAGAAGCAGTTCGGCTCGTACTTCGCGCCCTGGGGCTCCGTGCCGCGCGAAAAGTTCGAGCTGACGCGCGGCACACTCGCCATCTTCCAGAGTTCCCTGCGCGCCGAACGCGGATTCTGCCGCAACTGCGGCACGCCGCTGACCTTCGGCTATATCGACGGAGACGGCACAATCAGCGTCTCGCTTGGTTCGCTCGACCATCCCGAGCGGGTCGTGCCGCGCCAGCAGAACAGCACCGAGGCGCGCCTGCCCTGGTTCGCGGTCTTGCCGGACCTGCCGGGCCGCACCACGGCCGAGTGGGGCGCTGGCTACGAGCGTCAGCTCGAGGACATCCGCGCCTCCAGCCGCCAGCATCCCGACCACGACACCTCGTCCTGGACGCCCCATCCGAGTAGCGCGCGATGAGCAGGGACCGGCTCTATCTCTTCGATACGACTCTGCGCGACGGCGCGCAGACTGCGGGCGTCGAGTTTTCCCTCGAGGACAAGCTGCGGGTCGCCGCCCTTCTCGACGAGCTGGGCGTCGACTATGTGGAAGGAGGCTACCCCGGCGCCAACGTCGTCGACGATGCCTTCTTTGCTGAGAGGCGCACCAGGCGCGCGACCTTCACCGCTTTCGGCATGACCAAGCGCGCGGGTCGCTCGATCGGGAACGATCCGGGCATTCAGGCGATCCTCAATTCGAGCGCCCCGGCCGCCTGCTTCGTCGGCAAGGCCTGGGATCATCAGGTGGAGCTGGCTCTGGGCAGCACGCCGGGCGAGCATCTGAGGGGCCTTCGCGAAACCATCGAGGCCGGCGTCGCCGCCGGCAAGCAGGTGCTGATCGACTGCGAGCATTTCTTCGATGGGTTCAAGGCCAACCGCGCCTATGCGCTTAAATTCGTCGAAACCGCCATCGCCGCGGGCGCTCGCTGGGTCGTCTTGTGCGACACCAACGGCGGCACCATGCCCTCCGAGATCGGGGCGATCGTCACCGAGGTGCTTGCCCTCGCTCCGGGAGAGCGCCTGGGCATCCACGCGCACGATGACACCGGGCAGGCCGTCGCCAATTCCCTGGCAGCCGTCGAGGCCGGCGTTCGCCAGATCCAGGGGACTCTCAACGGGCTGGGCGAACGCTGCGGCAACGCCAATCTCGTGACCCTCATTCCGACGCTCTTGCTGAAACCGGTTTTCGCCGAGCGCTTCGAGACCGGTATCGGAGCCGCCGAGCTGCAGAACCTCACCCGCATCAGCCGGGCCTTCGATGATCTGCTCAATCGCGCCTCGAACCGGCAGGCGCCCTATGTCGGAGCGTCGGCCTTCGCCACCAAGGCCGGCATTCATGCCTCGGCGCTCGCCAAGGACCCCTCGACCTACGAGCACGTTCCGCCTGAGGCGGTCGGCAACGAGCGGGCCGTGATGGTCAGTCAGCAGGCCGGCAAATCAAACCTGCTGACGGCCCTCAGGCGCAACGGTGTCATCCTCGATCGGGACGATCCCCATCTCGAAAGACTGTTGCGCATCGTCAAGGAGCGCGAGGCGAGGGGCTACTCCTATGATGGCGCCGAGGCGTCTTTTGTCATGCTGGCGCGCCAGACGCTGGGCACTTTGCCCGAATTCTTCGAGGTCGAGAGCTATCGCGCCTCGGTCGAGCGCCGACACAACGCCCGTGGCCAGACCGTCAACGTTACGGAAGCGGTCGTGAAGATCGTGGTGGATGGCGAGCGGCTGATGTCGGTCGCCGAAGGCAACGGTCCGGTCAATGCCCTTGATCTCGCCCTGCGCAAGGATCTTGGAAAGTATCAGGCCGAGATCGCCGATCTCGAACTGGTCGATTTCAAGGTCCGTATCCTCGACGGCGGCACGGGCGCGGTCACCCGTGTACTGGTCGAAAGCCGCGACGGATCGGGCGAGCGGTGGACCACCATCGGTGTCAGCGCCAACATCATCGACGCCTCATTTGAGGCGCTTTATGAGTCGATTGCGTATAAACTGCTGAAAACCAGGGGGATGGCCACGTAGTCTTCTCCCGCTCAGGGGGAAGCGTATTGGCCGGAGGACGGGCTGCCGCATCGTTGTCGTTGACCCTCGGCATCGCCCTTGCGACCCTGCTGGTCGCCGGCGGCATCGTTGCCGGGCCAGCGCTTGTCGATTGTACGGGGACGCCTGCGGGTCTTGGCGCCTGCCTTCATGCAAAGGCCGTCGACAACGGGCTGCTGCACGAGACGCTGCCCTCTGCAATGCCAGCGCCAGGTCGTCCTGCCGGCTGGATCGAAGCCAACGCCACCGAATATGACGCGCCTGGCGTGAGCGGCGCGATCCTGTCGCCCAAAGCCGGCCGTATCGGCGCGGGTGGGCTGGCCCCATCGTCCGGCGAGCTGACCGCTGATGTATCGATCAGTCCGGACCGGGGCGGCCTTCTGGCCGGCGGCGCCTCGTTCGCGCCCGCGCCCGAGGCGCGGCTCTCGCTCATGGGACCGGCCGGAGAACTCCGTGCCAGCCTTTCCCTACCACAGTCGCCGCGGCCGGCGCGCGTCGCACTCGGCGACCAGGCGGGGCGGATTTGGGCTGGACGGATCGGCCCGTCGGTAGCCGTCGATGCCCGAGTGGTGTTGCAGGGGCCATCGGGCGAGCTCGGGGCAGGGGCCTCGGCCGAATCCCCGAGCTTGCCCGCGGCGATCGCCTTGAACGAGGGGACCGGCAGCATGGCCGTCGGCATTCCCCTCGGCCCTTCGGTGGCGACGCTGCCCGCCTGGCTTGCCCCAGGGCCCGGGCGCGTTGGAGCGTCTGGCGACACGCCCGTTCCTCCCTCGCCGCGGGCCGCCGACATCGCTCCGGGAGGCGGCACGCTCTCTGCCGGCGGCGCGGCCCCCGCAGGAAACCAGCCGCTGGTCCCGGCCGTCCCCGAGCCGATGATCCCGCCGCCGCCCATGCCCGCGCCGCTGCCGCGCGACTGGAGCACGCTCGAGGCGGCGCTTCCCACAGATCAGCCTCTGGAACAGATCGCCGTCATGCCCGCGGCCCCATCGCCGGAGCTGGTCGTTTCGCCGCCGGTTCACGCGGCCCCTGGGCGATCCAATGCCGCCGCGCCGCGATCCGCGGCCCTTCGCGCCGTCCCCCGATACGACCCGCGTTTTCCCAACGTGATTGTGCTGCCGCCGCCAGACACGGGAGAAAATTCGTCGTTCGCCACACTTGAGGTGCGTTGATCACGCTTGCGCGGACCTGGCCGTTCTTTTATCGGTGTTTTGCGATGAACCATATGCGGGATGAGGAATTTGCCGATGTGATGCGGGCGCTGGGCCATCCCGTGCGCCTCTCCATTCTGCGCATTCTCGCTGAAAAGGCTCAGAACGAATGCTGCTGCACCGACGTGACCGAGTGCCTGCCGCTTGCGCAGTCCACCGTCAGCCAGCACATCAAGGTTCTTCTCGATGCCGGCCTTGTGGAACGCAACCCAAAGGGAACCCGTAACTGCTACTCGCTGAACGCTGCGCGTCTTGAGGCCCTTAACGCCTCCTTCTCGGGTCTCTTCTCCGGCCTGACCGCCGACCTGCCGGCCGCGCCCGCCCGTCCGGAAGTCGAGCCAGCCTGATGGCAGTTCAGGACGCCGGCAAAAAGCCCGCGAGGATCACCGCGGAGGGGTCGCTTCTTACAACTGCGATCAATCTCTGGGGCTACATGTGGCCTCCAGGGCGGCCCGATCTGAAGCTGCGCGTGGTGCTGGCCATCGGGGCGCTGCTGGTCAGCAAGATCGCAACGACCCTGATCCCGTTTGCCTATAAGGGCATTATCGACGGCCTCGCCAAGGCCGCGCAGGGCAACGAGGCCCTGGTGATGGGCATCGCTGTGCCGATCGTTCTGGTCGTCGCCTATGGTGTCGGCAACGTTGTGGACGCCGGCTTCCAGCAGATACGCGATATCCTGTTTGCCAGCGTCGGCCAGCATGCCGTGCGCAAACTCGCCTACCAGACCTTCGAACACCTCCACAGGCTGTCTCTGCGCTTCCATCTGGCGCGGCGGACCGGCGGGCTGAGCCGCATCATCGAGCGCGGCACCAAGGGCATTGAGACGATCGTGCGCTTCATCGTGCTCAACACCGCCCCGACGCTGGTGGAGTTCATCGTCGTGTCGGTGGTCTTCATCACCATGTTCGGGCTGAGTTACCTTGGCGTGCTGGTGGTGACCATCTGGCTCTATCTGTGGTTCACCATCAAGGCGAGCAACTGGCGCATCTCGATCCGTCGCGACATGAACGAGAGCGACACCGACGCCAACTCCAAGGCGGTCGATAGCCTGCTCAACTTCGAGACGGTGAAATACTTCGCCAACGAGAAGATGGAGGCCGAGCGTTTCGATCGCTCCATGGAGCGTTACGAGCGTTCCGCAATTCGTATCTGGACGTCGCTGGGCTTTCTCAACTTCGGCCAGGCGGTGATCTTTTATGCCGGCACCGTCACGATCGGCGTGCTCGCCGTGATCGGCGTGCTCAACCGCACGCTGACCATTGGCGATTTTGTGCTGCTCAACACGTTCCTGATGCAGATCTACCGCCCGCTCAACATGATCGGCTTCGTCTATCGCGAAATCCGGCAGGGCCTCACCGACATCGAGGAAATGTTCAAGCTGCTCGACCAGCCCCCGGAAATCACCGACAGGCCCGGTGCGCGCGATCTCACCATCACCGGCCCGGTGATCCGCTTCGAGAACGTCTCCTTCCACTACGACCCCGACCGCGAAATCCTGAAAGGCGTCAGCTTCGAGGTTCCCGCCGGCAAGACGACGGCCATTGTCGGCCCGACAGGCGCGGGCAAGTCCACCATCTCGCGGCTGCTCTACCGCTTCTACGATGTGACTGGCGGCCGCATCACCATCGATGGCCAGGACATCCGCGATGTGACCCAGGCCTCGCTCCGCGCGCAGATCGGCATGGTTCCGCAGGACACCGTGCTGTTCAACGACACCATCGCCTACAACATCGAATACGGCCGCCCGGGCGCGTCCGACGACGAGGTGAAGGCTGCCGCCGATGCCGCCCAGATCGGGCGCTTCATCGAAAGCCTGCCCAAGGGCTACCAGACCCCTGTGGGCGAGCGGGGCCTTAAGCTCTCGGGTGGCGAGAAGCAGCGTGTGGCCATCGCCCGCACGATCCTCAAGGGCCCCCCGATCCTCATCCTCGACGAAGCGACCTCCGCGCTCGACACCAAGACCGAGCAGGACATCAAGCAGGCGCTCGATATCATCAGCCGCAACCGCACCACGCTGGTGATCGCGCATCGCCTGTCGACCGTCGTGAACGCCGACGAGATCATCGTGCTGCGCAACGGCACCATCGCCGAACGGGGCACGCATCAGATGCTGCTCCTGCGCGACGGCCTCTACGCCCAGATGTGGAACCGCCAGCTCGAAGCCAGTGAAGCCGAGGAGCGTGCGCGCTCGGCTGCCAACGACCCCGAAGGCTTCGTCAAGCGCGGCCTGCCGGCCGCGGAGTGATCAGCGCGAAGGCGAGCAATGCCGTTTCAGCCAGTCCTCGAGGATAGGCTTGCGGAAGGTTCCGCCTTCGAGGTTTGAATAGATGAACTCGATCCACTCTTCCTCTGCGCCTTCCGGCCTGAACCCGTTGGCCTCCAGGAACAGTATCGTGCAGGCGAAAGCCACGCGTTTGTTGCCATCCACGAAGCCGTGGTTTATTGCGAGGCTTTCCCAGAGTGCCGCCGCCTCTTCGACCACGTCGGCGTAATAGCCGGTTTGAGGGCGGAGCAGTGCCGACAGGATCAGACCCTCGTCACGGACGCCGGCCGCACCGCCATAGAGATTCAGTTGCTGGTGATGGATCCACAAGACATCATCGAGCGTCAGGTAGATGCGAGCGGCCATCTATTTGGCCAACGCCGCATAGACCTTGCCCCAGCGCTTCACGCTCTCTGAATGCAGCTTGACGATCAGCGGGTTGACGCCGGAGGCGCCCTCGGTCAGCCGGCGGTAGTCCTCCGCTGACACAACCACCGCGACGTCGCGGCCGTTCTTCTGAATCCGAACCGGCTCCCTGTGGACCATCTCCAGCAGCTCGCCGAAACGGTTCTTGGCATCGGTAGCGGTCATTTCAGACATTTCAACTATTCCAGCTATTTCGCCCAAGATAGACATTTGTGTCGGCGCGCACAACCTCAAAGAACAAAAGGCCCGCGATCGCTCGCGGGCCCATTCGTCCTCTGGAGGAACCCTTACTCGGCGGCGTGCCGCGTCTCTTCCGGCTCGTCGGTGTTGGCGGGCGCGGGCAGGGGCGCAGCCTCCGTCTCCGGCACATCGACGACCTCGCCCTCCGGCGTGACGGCCTGGCTCCGCGGCCGGAACACCATCCGGAACAGCCGTCCGGGCAGGTGCCAGAGCGAAACGAAGAAGCGGGCGACCTGATGTCCGGCAACCTTGGGCGCCACGATCATCACCGGCACGAGCACGAGGGTCAGCGCTGTCGACACGAACAGGCCCGAGACCAGCGCCGCGCTCAGTGCCGTGAACCATGTGCCGGCAAGGCCACCCACCGTGATTTCGCGTCCGATGAAGTCGAACTCGACATTGAGCGCCATCGGAATCACGCCCAGAGCCGTCACCGTTGCGGTGAGCAGCACAGGGCGGACACGCTGGCTGACGGTCAGCAGCATGGCCTTGATCGGCTCGACCCCGTCGTCGCGGTTGTAGTGGTTGTAGGTATCGGTGAGCACGATGCCGTTCTTCACCACGATCCCCGCCAGAGCCACGATCCCCAGCCCGGTCATGATGGCCGAGAACGGCATTCCGGTCACCTCGAGGCCGACCAGCACGCCGGCCAGCGACATGATCACCGTAGAGATGGTGATGAACACCTGCCAGAAGCTGTTGTACTCGAGCAGCAGCACCAGCGCGATGAGCGCGATCGCAATGACGAACGCCTTGCCCAGGAACGAGAAGGTGTCGGCCATCTGCTCATCCGCGCCGCCATAGACGATATGGACGTCGGCGGGCCAGGCTCCTGATTTGATCTGGTCCTGCTCCCACTTCTTGACGTCGGCCACCTTCTCGGCGGTGTTGATGCCCTGCTTCAGGTTGGCCGCAACTGTCATCCCGTACGAACCGTCGTAGCGGGTGATGGTCGCCACCTTGGGCACCGGCACCCGCTTGATGAAGTTGCTGACCGGTACCTGGCCCTGGGCCGTGGTGATCTTGAGCGAGTCGAGCGTGTCGAACGTCCGCTCATCCTCCGGCAGACGGACCCGGATGTCGAGTTCGTCCGTCGAATCCTCGGGACGGTAGGAGCCGATCTTCACGCCCGAGGTGACGAGCTGCACATAGGGGCTGAGCTCGCGCACGCCGATGCCGTACTTGGCCGCGGCCACGCGGTCGATCGTCACCTGCCAGTCGATGCCCGGGGAGGGTCGGCCGTCTTCGACGTCGATGGCCCCGCCCAGCTGATTTTCGATGTAGTCGCGCAACTTGGCGACCGCCGGCGTCAGCTCCTCGTAGTTCTGGCTCTCCACCTTGAGATTGATCGCCTTGCCCGAGGGTGGTCCGTTCTCGGCCGCCGCGATCTGGATTTCGAGGCCGGGAATGTCCTTGGTCGCCGCCCGGATATTGTCGAAGATCTGCGCGGCCGGTACGCGGTCGTTCCAGTTCATCAGCTGCAGCTGGAACGAGCCGATGGTGTCGGGCGGCGAGCTGCCGAAGCTCTGCTGGCCTCCGAACGACATCACCACATCCTGGATGCCTGGAACGTTGAGAATCTTGTTCTCGATCTCGACCAGCAGGTCGCGCACCTGAACCGGCGAGTAGTTGCCGCGCGCGATCACGTTCACCGTGCCCTGTTCGGGCTCGGAGTCCGGGAACAGCACGAACTTGGTCGGATGCGAGATGTAGATCGCAAAGCACGCCACCACGACCGCCAGACCCACGGGCAGCGTCGCCAGCGGATAGTGCAGCAGCCGGCTCATCATGCGCACATAGATGCCCGTCAGGCCACCCACCTTCTTGGGGTCGAACTTGTCCGGATACATCACGATGTCGGCGCGCGCCTTTTCGGCGGGATCGACATGCACCTTGGCGATCAGCGAGCCGATGATGGGCATGAACACCAGCGCCGAGAGCAGCGAGGCGCACATCACCACCACCACGATCACCGGCAGATAGCTCATGAACTTGCCGATGATGCCTGGCCAGAACAGCAGCACCACAAAGGCCGAGAGCGTCGTCGCCGTGGCCGAGACCACCGGCACGAACATTTTCTTGGCCGCCATGATGAAGGCTTCCCGCCGCGGGATGCCCTCCTGCAGCTTCCGTTCGGCATATTCGACCACCACGATGGGGTCGTCGACGAGCACGCCCACCGCGAGCACGAGGCCGAACATGATCATCATGTTGAGCGTCATGCCCAGCAGGTTCGTGACCAGGAACGCGATCATGAACGAGATGGGGATCGACATGCCGATCATCAGCGCCGGACGCAGACCCAGCGCCGCCACGCAGATGATCATCACCAGCGCAACGGCCGTGAGCACCGCCGCCTGCAGCGAATTGAACAGGCTTCTGGCCGATTCCGACATGTCGAGCAGGAACGAGTGCTGGATGCCCTGCGGCCACGCCTTGGTCACCTCGGCGGTGGTCGCCTTCACCTCGTCGGCGACCTGGATGATGTTGGTGCCCAGCTTCTTGACCACGCCGATGGTGATCGCCGGCTTGCCGTTGACATGCGCATAGCTGGTCGCGTCCATGAAGGTGCGCGTGATCTGCGCCACGTCGCCGAAGGTCACGACAGTGTCCCCGGCGGTCTTGAGCGGCAGCGAATAGACGTCCTGAGCGCTCGTGATCAGGCCGGGCACCTCGACGTTGAACGAGCCCTTGCCCGTGTCGATCGTGCCGCCGGGCACCACGAGATTGTTCTTGGCGAGAGCGTCGAGCAGCTGCGAGGCCGTGAGGTTGTAGGCATCGAGCTTGTTGCTGTCGATGGTGATCTCGAGCATCTCGTCGCGCGAGCCGGCGAGGTCCGCCGACTGCACGTCGGGCAGCTTCTTGATCGCCTCCTGCAGGTCCTTGGCCTTCTGCACCAGCGCCCGCTCGGGGACATCGCCATAAACGGCCACCGAGATCGAGGGGAAGCTCGCAAGCGAAATCGCCGTCACCGTTGGCGTCGTCGCGTCGGCCGGCAGCTCGCCGGTCACCCCGTCGAGCTTGGCCCGAACGTCGGCTTCCGCCTTGTCCTTGTCGGCGCTGACGTCGAATTCGAGAAACACCGACACATGCCCCTGCGAGGCGGTGGTGGTGTAGTGGGTCAGCCCGTCGATGTCCTTGATGCGGTCTTCGATCGGCTTGCCCAGAAGGCGCTCCGCATCCGCCGGCGACACCCCGGTCTCGCTGACCGAAATGTAGAAATATGGAAAGTCCACCGCCGGAAAGCTTTCGCGCGGCAGGGCCAGGTAGCTCACAAATCCTGCGCCCAGCAGCAGCACCATGATGGTCATGACCACCCTGGGCATGCGCAGGACGCGCTCGAGAAAGTTCATCATGACGATGCGGGCTCCCCGTCCACAGTCTTGGCATCGACGATCTGGCCGGGCTGGACGAATTCCTGTCCGACGGTAATCACGTTGATCTTCTGCGGCAGACCCACCACCCACACGCCGTCACGCGTGTCCTTGATGATGGTGACCGCATGGAAGGCGACCTTGTTGCCGTCTTCCACGGTGCGGATACCCAGCACCCCGTTGTCGTCGAGCGTCAGGTCCGACTGCGGCAGGATATGCACCGGAGCCGTGCCGACGTTGACCACTGCGTCGGCCGTGATGCCGTCGCGCAGCTTTCCATCCGCATTGGGAATTTCGATCTCGATCGGGAACGACCGCGTCGCATCGTCCGCTGTTGCGGCGATGTAGGTGACCTTGCCCTTGGCCTTGTCGCCCGTCACGGTGGTGATGTCTGCATCCAGCCCGAGCCGCGCATAGCCGATCTTGCCCTCCGGCACGGAGGCGATGAACAGCATCGGATCGAGCTGCACCACCGTCGCGCAGGGCTGGCCGGCGGCGAGCATGGTGCCCACGCTGGCGAGCGGATCTTCCACCGTTCCGGCAACGTCGGTCTTTACCTCGGTGCGGCTCAGTTCGAGCTGCGCATTCTCGAGCGCCGTCTTGGCGGCGGCCAGAGAGGCCGAAGCGGCAAGCGCCGTGTTCTCGGCGGCGAGCCCCTTCTTTACCAGCGCCTGGTTGGCGTCATAGGCCGTCTGCGCCTGATCGACGCTCGCCTGCGCCTGCTGCACGGCGAGCTTGCGCGAACCCTGGTCCAGCGTGCACAGCGTGTCGCCCTTGTTGACGGTCTGCCCCTTGGTGACATTGACGGCCACGATCGTGCCCGATGTCTGCGCCACCACGCTCACCGCGGCCTTGGCCTTGGTGCGGCCGCGCAGCGGCACCTCGATGGGCATGAGCTTGGCCTCGTCGACCGTGATGCGCACCGAACGCGGCGGGGCGCCGTCGCCATTGCCGGTCGACTCGTTGCGCTCCGCGATCGTCTTGCTCGGGTCGATCGCCTCCGACGACGAGGTCTTGGCATTGATGCCCGAATTCTCGACCGCGCTGGTCAGCGGCCCGCCATTCTTTTCGATCAGCGAGACCACCGGCTTTTCGCCATTGCCGGGTCCCTTGCCGCCTGTCACGAGTGTCCCGGTGGCCAGCCAGACGGCAAGCACAAGAACGATGACCAGCGCGACGCCGTAAGAGTAAATCGCACGCATTCGGAAAAAGCCCTCTTATTCCGCGGCTTCGGCGGCATCGGGCCGCGCCAGCGCTATGAGTTCGCCCATGTGGGCGTCGATGTAGTCACGCGCAAAGGCCATGCAAGACCGGCCGTAGTCGATTATCCATCGATCAGCGGGTTGCGCGTGGTTGGAT
>DASZSH010000187.1:0-2421 GCA_035548755.1 Devosia sp. | reverse complement strand
CTGGGTATAGGGCAGGACCCGCTGTTCGGCGTGCGTGGGCATGGGGGAGAGGGGAACCGGCGCCGCGGGATCAGGCGCCGGCACCGGAAGCGGCGAGCTTCGCCAGCCGCGCCGCCTTGAGCCGCTCGAAATCCTCGCCCGCGTGATAGGAGGAGCGGGTCAAGGGCGAGCTCGCCGCCAGCAGGAAGCCCTTGCTCAGCGCCATGTCGCGCATCTCGGTGAACTCGGCCGGGGTCACGAAGCGCTCGACCGCGTGATGCTTGGGCGTGGGCTGGAGATACTGGCCGATGGTGATGAAGTCGACGTCGGCCGAGCGCAGATCGTCCATCACCTGCGCCACCTCCTCCTTGGTCTCGCCCAGCCCCACCATGATGCCGGACTTGGTGAAGCGCGTGGGATCGAGCTCCTTCACCCGCTGCAGCAGCCGCAGCGAATGGAAATAGCGGGCGCCGGGCCGCACCTCGCGATAGAGCCGCGGCACGGTCTCGAGATTGTGGTTGTAGACGTCCGGGGCCGCCGCGACGACGGTCTCGAGCGCACCCTCCTTGCGCAGGAAGTCGGGCGTCAGCACCTCGATCGTGGTCGCAGGCGCGGCCTCGCGGATGCGCCGGATGGTCTCGGCGAAATGCGCGGCCCCGCCGTCCTCGAGATCGTCGCGATCGACGGAGGTGACGACGATATGATGGAGGCCGAGCTTTCCCACGGCCTCGGCGACATGGGCGGGCTCATGCGGATCGAGCAGGTCGGGCCGGCCCGTGGCGACATTGCAGAAAGAGCAGGCGCGGGTGCAGACCGAGCCCAGGATCATCACGGTCGCATGCTTCTGCTTCCAGCACTCGCCGATGTTCGGGCAGGCTGCCTCCTCGCAGACGGTGGCGAGTTTGAGCTCGCGCATCAGCGCGCGCGTCTCCTGATATTCGCGCGACATCGGCGCCTTGACCCGGATCCAGTCGGGCTTGCGCGCGACCGGATTGTCCGGCTTGTGGGCCTTCTCGGGATGGCGGAGCTTGGCGACGGCGGCAGATTCGGTCATGGGGATCAGGATACCGGTTTGAAGCCCAGTTTCGCCAGCGCCTCTTGCGCAAGGCTTAAGACCCTGGGGACGTCGTTGATATCTTCAAAGGTGAGACCGGGCTTTTTGATCCATTCGAGCCCGCCTACATCGTTGAACACATATTCGTTGGCATAACCGAAAACAAGGTCGCCGCTGCCATCGGCAAGGATATGCGTGTCGAAGCGATCAACGATGTCGAGAGAAGTGCTGGCCGGCAGTTTTTCTCTATTGTCGAGTTTGAGCGCCCGCCGATCTGTAAGGACATAGGCGGTCCGCCGCAGGCGCCCAACCCTCCTGCGGATCAACCAGACGGTGATTCCGACGAAAAGTACTGTGAAGACGCCCAATGCGACAAAGGGACCTTGGTGGCTGAGCGCCGCCTCCCATCCCCGTCGCGTCACCCTTTGCCAAATCAGAATGGAGGCAAACCCGCAAGGGAGAAGCCATAGGAGTGCGAAAGTCGAGATTAACCAGTGCCAGATATCCGCGCCAACCCAGCGCGGCCGAACCGGCCGACCGACCCAGATCACCTTTTCGCCCGGCAGGAGGAATGGCTGGAAAAATGACTGCTCCGCGATCGATGACTTAGCGCCCTCCTTCATGCGTCGGCCTCTTCCGCCTCGGCCAATAGCTTCAGGGCCGCCTTCTCGGCGAGCGCCTTAACCGTCGCGGCCGCTTCGATGTCGACGAACTCCAGTTTTGGAACCGCCTCCGGCGTATTGCTGTTCTTCGAATAGATCAGATCGTAGTCGAAAATAATTCTGCCGCTTCCGTCCGATCGCAGAATCTGATCGAGCTGGTCCACGTTGCGGAGCGAAACTGACTTCAGCAGCTTGCCATTGCGGCGGTCGAGCGCCATGGCTCGGCAGTCTGACAGGAGATAGGTGAGTTTCGTTGGCGCGATTATTTCCCGCCCGATGCGCCACATCATCGCGGCTAGCAACACAAGGGGCCCGATCAGGGCATAACCGATATAGACTTTGGCTTGGTCTGCATCCTCCGGGGTGGCCCCGGAAGTCGGTCCTGATGTTGCCTTGATCCACGCGATCAAACCAACGAACGCCAATATTGCGAGAAGCACGAAAAGCCGATAGCCGATCTCGCTCCAGTGGAGGCGAGGTCGCCCGATCCACAGAATCTTCTCTCCAGGTTCCAGATAAGGCTGGAACAACGCCCGATCGAGCAGCGCTGCCGAGGCCCCGCCGCTGTCGCCGATCCCCGAGCCCTCAGATGTGGAGCGCCCGTCCATAGGCGTCGAGCACGCTCTCATGCATCATCTCGGAGAGCGTCGGGTGCGGGAAGACGGTCGCCATCAGCTCGGCCTCGGTGGTCTCGAGCGTGCGGGCGATGGTGTAGCCCTGGATCAG
>DASZSH010000186.1:0-17508 GCA_035548755.1 Devosia sp. | reverse complement strand
TGGGACAACCGATGTGCTGCTGGCGGTCAACTTCGCGATGTTCGCGCTCTATCCAATGCTGAGCAGCGTCCTGCACCGGGTCGCAAAAGCTGGAAATTCGGAACGGGTGGCGCTGTTCTCGCTGGCGGGCGCGTTCATTGCATTTGGCATCGCCGTGTTTCAGGTGGTCGTACAGCACCTAGCGCGGGCCGAGGGGTATGGGTCGAATCCCATTCCGTCGGCCACTGTCGCGCTCTTTCTGGGCTTCTTTGCCCTTCTTGGGGTGATCGTCGTCAGAAGCGTGTGGCGCTATGTCTTCCTGTTAGGGCCTATCGCCGGCGTTGCAACGGTGTTTCTGGGCGGCTCGAGAGGGCCGCTGCTTGCAGTGCCGGCGCTGGTCGTTGTTGCTCTATTTGCGCTGCCCTTCCGACGCGCCGTGAGCATCGGTGTGGTCGTCGTGCTTGCCACAATTGCAGGCACGGCTTTCGCCTTGAAGCCCGCGGCGCTTGGCCGGATCGAGCAACTCCCCAACATTATGGGGCAATTGCTAAGCGGGCAGGAAGTCGATCGCAACATCGACCGCAGCGCCAATATCCGCTACCGCATCCTCGAGGGAAGCCTTGCGGCTTTCCGCGACTCGCCCTGGCTTGGCTACGGCTGGTACATGAAGGTACCGGCGGTGAAGGAGCGGCTCAAGGAGCCCGTGGGCTTCGGCGATCCCCGCGTCGCGCATCTGCATAGCGACATTCTCAATCTGGGCGTCTCGGCGGGAATTGTCGGGCTTATCGCCTATCTGACGGTTCTTCTCGCGCCGATCGTCAGCGCGGTCCGATCTCCACGCGATAGTCAATATCGTGGTCGACTGTTTCTCGCCTTCAGCCTGAGTGCGGGATATCTGTGCTGCGGCGCGGTCAATCTGCTGTTCGGCTTCGAATTCATGACCACGATGTATGTCTGTTTTGCCGCGATCTTCATCGGCTATTGCCGGGATGCGGCCGATCTTGCCGCCTGAGCGGATGGCGTCGCTGCGACCCCTCGCTCTCTGGGCGGTGCTCCTGCTGCCGCTGGTTCTGTCCCCACTCACGGGGTTGCTGACGCCTTATGTCGCGCTGCTGGTGATCGTGCCGCTGTTCGCAGCGACCATGGTCCGCGGACGGGCGGCCGATGCCTACTCGTCCTATGCGGCGAGGGCGTTCGTGGTCGTCTTCGCCGTGCTCGCGGCGTTGTTCGTGGCGACAGCGGACGGCGTCTCCGACGCGCTGATGGCGTTCAATTTCACGATGCTGCTCTGCTACGGCGCGATTGCGTATCTTCTGGGCCAGGGGGCCGCCGAGCGCAATGCCGAGCGCGTCGCACAGCTTGCCGGGCTCGGCGTTCTGATCGGATTCCTCGAGGTTCTGGCGGAGGCCGCGATGGGCTCACCGCGGCCGAGCGCGATCAATCTGGGGCCGATCGTGCTCTCGAACGGACTCATTGCCCTGGGGCTCCTCTCGCTTGGAGGCGCGCTTGTGCGGAAGGATCGATGGGCCTGGCTTTATGCCGTGCCGCCGGTGCTCGCCATTGTGGCGACGGCACTGACTGGCTCGCGCGGCCCTCTGCTCGCGCTGCCCGTCTCGGCGGTCGTTTCGGTGGTCGTGTTCTGGCGCGTGCGGCTGCCTCACACGCCCCGGACAGTGATGACAGGCCTCGTTGGCCTCGTGCTCGTGGCTGGCGCGGCCCTTCTGCTGATTCTCAACGGTCGGGCGGCGTCGCTGTTCCGGGTGGTCGACACGATTGCGACGGGCGGCGACGTCGCCGACAGCAGCACACTCAGACGTTTCGCGCTTTACCGGGCCGGATGGTCGTCGTTCCTGGAGTCGCCCTGGATCGGCCATGGATGGGGAAACATCATGCAGTCGGTGCGCCCCCTCCTGGCGCCAGCCGATGCCGACGTCGGCACGCTGCCGCAACTTCATAACGATGTTCTGAATTTCGCGGTAGCCGGAGGCATTGTCGGTATCGGCTGCTGGCTCGCGATCATCAGCGCGCCGCTGATCGGAGCCTGGCTAAGCCCGCGCGACAGCCTGCGCACATTCCGGCTCTATGGCGCGACGATGCTGACGCTGACCTATCTGGGAGGCGGGCTCACCGACCTCATGTTCGGCTTCGAGTTTCATACGTTCCTGTTCGTGATGCTTACAGCCATATTGCTTGCCTATTGCCGGGAAGGTGAGGCTGTCCGATGATGCGCCGCCTTCTCCTCGTCCTGCGGGCGATTGCGCTCGGGCTCGCCTGGTTCGGCGCCACGGCCCTGTTCGTGCTCTCACCGGCCATCGGCAGCATCAGCAGCATCGTGGCGGTTGCTGCGGCACTGCTGCTTTCGCCGACCGCGGTCTTTCGTGGTGCATGGAGTACGATCAGGGCGCAGCCAGCGATGCTGATCTTCCTGGCGAGCTTCGTCTCGCTGACCGTGTGCTACATTGCGACCTCGCGCCAGCCGAGCGACGTTTTACTCATGGCGGCGTTCTTCGGTCTGGCGCTTGCCCCGGTCGTCTTTCTCCTTGCGGACCGGCGGCCCGGCACGCAGACCGCGGCCATCGTCTGCGGCCTGATGGTGCTCGGAGCGCTGGTTGGGGCGCTGACGGCGAGTTACGACGTGTTCGTTGAGCACAAGGCGCGCGCCGTGGGATGGGCGCAGGGCGGCAACCTCATGGCCCGCACGGTGGTGCTCATCGGGTTCCTTGCGGCCGCCGGGCTGTTCGCGAACCGGTCGCAATGGCGCTGGTGGTACCTGCTTGGGCCAGCGCTTTCGCTCTATGCCCTTTACCTAACCGGCACGCGCGGGGTCTTTGTGGCGATCCCCGTCCTCGGCCTCATCCTGCTGTGGGCGATCATGCGCGAGCTGAGGGCCCCGCGCTGGTGGTATGCGGCCGGCCTTGCGGCGCTCGTCGTTGTCATCGTCGCCGCACTCGCGATCTCGCCGCGATTTCTTGGTATCGGACGCATCCTCGAGGAGGTGGCCACCGACCCCTCGACGCTCACCGATCACTCGGTCGGCAAGCGCCTTACCATGTGGACCGCCGGATGGGTGACATTTCTCAAGTCGCCCCTTATCGGGTTCGGCTGGGCCAATTTCGGCGAAGCGTCGAAACCCTATGGCATTTACATGTTCCACAACGATTTCTTCGACATGGCAGTTGCCGCGGGGATCGTTGGGATCGGCTGCTGGGTGGCGATCCTGATCGCGCCGGTCGCCGGCGTGCTTGCGATGCCGCGCGACCGGCTCCATCTCGCCCGCCTCTACTGCGCTCTCGTGCTTTCGGCCGGCACGTTCATCTTCGGCCTCACCGACATGACGCTGGGCTACGACCTGCCGACGACGCTTTTTGCGTTCGCGACGGCCGTTGTGCTCGGCGCATTCCGCGAGAGGCGGCTCGAGCTCTAGTCGGGCATGCTCGTTGCCGGGCGGCTGTCGACAAGCGCGCCCTTCACAGCGCTGTCGATCGCCGCGAGTTCCTTGGGGGTAAAGGTCAGGTTGTCCAGCGCACCCAGGCAATCCTTGAGCTGCTCGAGGGTGCGTACGCCGATCAACGCCGAGGTCACCTCCTTGCGGCGCAGCACCCAGGCGAGCGCAAGCTGCGACATCGTCTGCTTGCGCGCCCTGGCGATCTTGCCGAGCGCGTCGACAGCGGCCAGGACCTTGGGGGCAAGCCACTTGCCGCCCAACGAAGAGTTCTTCTCCTCGGCGCGGGTGCCAGACCTGCCTTTGGAGTATTTGCCCGAGAGCACCCCTTGCGCGAGCGGAGAGAAAGGGATCACGCCGATTCCAAGTTCGCCGCAGGTGTCCAGCGTCTGGTCGTCCTCGATCCAGCGGTTGAGGATCGAGTAGCTCGGCTGGTGAATGAGCAGGGGCACACCCATCTCCCTGAGGATCTGGTAGGCCTGCTTGGTCTGCTCGCGCGGATAGGACGAGATTCCCACATATAGCGCCTTGCCCTGGCGATGGAGCTGGGCGAGCGCCCCCATCGTCTCCTCCAGCGGAGTATTGGGGTCGAAGCGGTGCGAATAGAAGATGTCGACATAGTCGAGCCCCATGCGCTTGAGGCTCTGGTCGCATGACGCAATGAGATATTTGCGGCTGCCCAGGTCGCCATAGGGCCCGGGCCACATACCCCAGCCGGCTTTCGACGAGATGATGAGCTCGTCGCGATAGGGGCGAAAGTCGCGTGCCATGATGTCGCCGAACAACTCTTCGGCGGCGCCGGGAGGAGGCCCGTAATTGTTGGCGAGGTCGAAGTGCGTGACGCCGTGGTCGAAGGCGTAGCTCAGGATCTCGAAAGCCGAAGGATAGTCGCGGGTGCCGCCAAAGTTCTGCCAGAGGCCCAGCGAGATCGCCGGAAGCTTGAGGCCCGAGCGGCCGGTCCGCCGGTATTGCATGCTGTCGTAGCGCGTGTCGGATGCACGGTAGGTCATGGTCGCCGCCTCAGGAGTGAAGGATGGCCGGACCCCGGGCCCGGCGAGAATAGCGGGCGGAGACTGCCGCAAAGCGCGCAGCGCTTCAAGAAGCCTGCTCAGCCGAAGCGAAGCCTGCTCTTCTGCTGCCCGGCTTCATCAAAATTCGCCGGATCGAGCCAGCGCTCATATTCGGCGCGCAGGCGAGGCCAATCGCTGTCGAGCATGGCAAACCACGCAGTGTCGCGATTCTGGCCCTTCTGGATCATGTGTTGGCGGAAGATGCCCTCGAAGCTGAAGCCGAAGCGCTGCGCGGCTGCCCGGCTGGGCTCGTTGCGGCTGTTGCACTTCCACTCGAAGCGACGATAGCCCAACTCGTCGAAGACGTAGCGTGCATGCAGATAGAGCGCTTCGGTCGCGAGGCGGGTGCGCGCCATGCGCGGTCCCCAGTAGATGGACCCGATCTCGATGACGCCATGCTCGGGAACGATGCGCATCAGGGCTTGTCGGCCTTCGGCGCGTCCGCTCCCGCGGTCGACCACCGCAAACACAAGCGGGTCGTCAGTGGCGGAAGCGCGCCGCACATAGTCGGCAAGGTCGGCTTCGCTTTCGGGGGCGGTCTCGAAGAGGAAGGCGAAGCGCTCGCGCCCGTCTCCGGTCTGGATGGCCTCGTAGAGGCTGGGCACATGTTCGGGCCCGATCGGCTCGAGCCGCACATAGGCGCCCTCGATCGCGATACGCTGCGGCGGTCCCTTGGCCGGGTGCGGCGCGCTCATGCGGGCATCCGGAAGATGGCGTCGAGACCGGCGCGATAGTTGGGATAGGTCAGGGCGGTGCCGAGCGCTCTCTTGATGGCCGCGCTCGAGACGCGCTTGTTGTCGGCATAGAAGCTGCGTGCCATCTCGGTCATCTGGGCCTCGTCGAACGGCACGTCTGGCGGAACGGGCACTCCCATCAAGCGGGCCGCATATTCGACCAGATCCTGGGGCGGAGCCGGTTCGTCGTCGCTGAGGTTGAAGGTGCCGGCGAGCCTGCGCTGCGCGGCCAGCGTCGTGATGCGGCCGATATCGTCGACATGGATGCGGTTGAACACCTGACCTGGCTTGACGATGCGCCGCGCGGTGCCCTCGCGCAGCTTGTCGAAGCTCGATCGACCCGGGCCGTAGATGCCGGCGAGCCGGAGGACCAGGAGGGGCACGCCGCGAGAGGAGGCATAGTCGCGCCAGCGCTGCTCGATCTCGACGCGCTGCTGGCTGCGGCGGTTGATCGGCCGGGTCGGCGATGTCTCGTCGACCCAGGCGCCGTCGAAATCGCCGTAAACGCCCACGGTCGAGAAGTAGCAGAGCCATTCAAGGCCCGATGCTGCGTCGAGATCGTCGCTGTGCAGATTCAGTGCGGGATCGCCAGTGTCATCGGGCGGAATGGAGAGGACGACATGGGTTGCCCGGCGCAGGTCGGACCCGAGCGTGCGGCCCTTGTGCAGGCCGTCGAAGACGTGCAGCCGGTAGGGGCTTTCGGCCAGCCGCTCGACGCCTTCCTCTGTCCGGGTGGTGCCGGCAATGGGGATGTCGCCGTCGATCATGTCGTGGATGGAGCGGGCCGTCGCCAACGACGAGTAGCCCATACCGAAGAAGAATACGCCCATTATGCCTCGAGAGACTGTGTCCATTCGGACCGGACGGTGGTGTCGCCTTCACGGGGCAAAAAGTCCAGCGCCAAGCGCCCCGCCTCATGGGCAGGCAGGAGCCTTCGGACGGCCCACACGGCGGCGCCGCGGATGAGCGGAGAGGGATCGGTAAGGCGCGCTTGGGCGAGCGGCGCAAGCGCGGGGTCGGAAGAGTTGCCGATGGCGATCAGCACGTTGCGAAGAAAGCGCGCGTGGCCGATGCGCTTGATCGGGGAACCCGAAAAGAGCGCCCGGAACCCGGCGTCGTCGAGCTCTGCGAGCTCGCGCAACGAGGGAGCGTCGAGCTCGCTACGGGCGATCAGCTTCGACTCGCGGCTTGCCTGGGCGAACTTGTTCCAGGGGCAGACGGCAAGGCAATCGTCGCAGCCATAGATGCGGTTGCCCATCAAGGCGCGGAATTCGAGCGGGATCGGTCCCTCGTGCTCGTTGTTGAGATAGGCAAGGCAGCGCCGCGCATCGAGCTGGAATGGGGCGGGGAAGGCCTGGGTCGGGCAGATGTCGAGGCAGCGGCTGCAGCTGCCGCAGAGCTCTTCGTGCGGTTTGTCGAGGGGAAGTTCGGCATCGGTGAAGATCGCGCCCAGAAAGAGCCAGGAGCCGTGCTCTCGGCTGACGAGGACCGTGTGCTTGCCCTGCCAGCCGAGCCCCGCGGCCTCGGCGAGAGGCTTTTCCATCACCGGAGCGGTGTCGACAAAGACCTTCACCCCCGCTCCAGTACGGCGGTGGAGCAGGCCGGCAATCTCCTTCAAGCGTCCCTTGATCAGATCGTGGTAGTCGCGATTGCGGGCATAGACCGAGATGCTCCCCCGATCTTTTCGCGCAAGGCTCTCGAGCGGGTCAGCGTCGGGGGCATAGTTCATCCCCAGCATGATGATCGAGCGCGCGCCGTCCCAAAGTGCATGAGGATCGGCGCGGCGACCGGCGGTGCTCTCCATCCAGGCCATATCGCCATGCCAGCCGCGCGCGAGCGCGGCGGCGAGCTTCTCCCTGAGATCGGGCCGGGCGTCGGGCGAGGTGACGCCGAAAGCTCCAAAGCCGAGACGTTCCGCGCGGGCCCGGATCTCGGAAAGAATGGCTCCGCTATCTGGCGGCGACATCCCGTTCCATCAGCATGCGGATATAGCGGGTGTAGGGCATGCCGCGAGCCTTTGCACGGTCCTTTACAGCCTCGAGCAGCGGCTGCGGCACGCGCATGTTCACCTGCGCCTGCTTCTTCTCGAACTCGAAGTGGTGGCGCTCGAACTGAGACAGACCAAGATCGGACAAATCCTGCATCCGGACGGCTTGGGCTTCCTCATCGGCTCCGGGCCCCGGGACCTTCCTTCCGCCAGAGGCGCTCATATCCGTCGATCTCCTTCCTGCGCGCATAGCGCACTGCTCGGGCGCAGATTTTCCGGGCTCCCCGGCATTCTTCAGGGCGAATGCCATGGGCGACTTGTATATACAAACGTAAAGATCAGAAATCAAGGTCGGCATAGCCGGCGTGCGGGGGCATGCCGCCGACGCGGTCGCCGAGCAGGGTGCGGAAGGCCGGGCGCGACTTGATGCGGGCGTACCAGTTGCGGGTCTCGATCGAAGTGTCCCAATCGACGTCCCCCAAATAATCGAGCGCGCTGAGGTGAGCGGCCAGCGCGAAGTCGGCGAGCGTCATGGCCTCGCCGGCCAGCCACTGACGGGTGGCGAACAGCCAGTTGAAATAACGCAGATGCTCGACAAGGTTGGCTTTGGCGACGCGCAGCACGCCAGGGTCAGGCGTCGCGCCGGGGGTGTCGCGCTTGACGATCTTCTCCTCGATCACATAGCGCGTCACTTCGTCGTTGAGCTTGACCAGGACCCATTCGCTGAGCCGCCACATTTCCGCCCGGTCGCGACCATGCGAGGGAAAAAGGCCGGCCACGGCGCTGGGCGAATAGCGTTCCTCAATGGCATGAACGACAGCCAGGACGCCGACCGCGGGGGGCTCGCCCTCGTCCATGAGGATAGGAACGGTCGCTGCCGGATTGAGCTCGAGCAGCCCTGGGTCGCGCCGCCAGGGCTTGATGTCGTCGAGGTCGACCGCCACCCCATATTCGGAAAACATCAGGCGGGCGAGGCGGGAAGCGGGATCGAGCCTGTGCTGCAAAAGTCTCGGCATTTCACTCGCATGGAAGTTTCCCGCGGGCGGCCGTAGCGCGCCCGCGCAAATCAGATTATTCCCGTGCAGCGGGCGTATCCGCCCGGCGACCCAGCGATGAGTAGGAGATCGGATGAACCTCGATCAAGGGCTTTTTGTGCCTGTGCTGCTGGGGATCATCGAAGGACTGACGGAGTTCCTTCCCGTCTCCTCGACCGCGCACCTGCTTCTTGCCGAGCACTTCCTCGGGCTCAGCGGGGAGGACTGGAAGGCCTTTACGATCCTCATCCAGCTGGGCGCGATCCTTGCGATCGTGGTTGTCTATTTCTGGCGCCTCGTGACCATCCTGCGAGATGCCATCGCGGGAAAGCGCGGCGCGTGGACATTCATTCTCGGGGTGGTCGTGGGCTCGCTTCCGGCCGTCGTTGCGGGCGTGCTGCTGCACGACTTCATCAAGAGCGTGATCTACGAAAGCCCGCTGCTGGTGTGCGTCATGCTGATCGTGGGCGGCGTCATCCTGCTCTATGTCGATCAGCTGAAGCTCGAGCCCAAATACACTGACATCTACAGCTATCCTCCGCTCCTGTGCTTTTATATCGGGCTGTTTCAGATGCTCGCATTGATCCCCGGAGTATCGCGCTCCGGCGCGACGATTGTAGGCTCGCTGCTGCTGGGCACGGACAAGCGTTCCGCAGCCGAGTTCAGTTTCTTTCTCGCCATCCCGGTGATGATCGGCGCCTTCGGCTATGATGCCTGGAAGAGCCGCGACGTCATCTCCTCGTCGGTGGGCGTCAGCATCGCCATCGGCTTCGCCTGCGCTTTCCTCGCCGCGTTCCTGGTGGTCCGCTACGCGCTCAATTTCATCGCCCGCAACGGCTTTTCCCTCTTTGCCTATTGGCGCATCTTCGTGGGCGCCATCGGGCTGTGGGGTGTGCTGCTCTTCAAGTAGCGTCGGCTACACCGTCTGGCGGTCGAACTGGCCGTTGGGCGAGAAGCGCCACAAATAGCTGGGCAGCACCGCATCGAGCGGTCGCGGCGTGATGGCAAGACCCTGCAGCGTGCGCCTCTCGCGGATCGCTGCGTCCGATACGATATTGTCGAGTCCAAGCAGGGTCACCCGGTCGGGGGTGAGCAGAGGCCTGGGCATCAGGCTCATAGGCAGCGCCAGAAGTTTGCCGATCCCGAGCGGGAGGGGCAGGATCGGGTTGTGCCGGTTGGTGTAGCGCAGCACGCGCTCAAGCAACTCGCGGTGCGTCAGGATTTCGGGACCGCCCAGCTCGTAAACGCGCCCGCTCTTGGCCCGGCCCATCGCGGCTTGCGCCACGACGTCGGCGACGTCGCCGACATAGACGGGCTGGAACCGCGTCTTGCCGCCAAAGAGCGGCATCACTGGCAGGACGCGGGCGAGCGAACCGAGAAGGTTGAAAAAGTCGTCTCCCACGCCAAACACCACCGAGGGACGGACGATGACGGCCTCGGGGCAGGCGCGAAGTACTTCGGCCTCACCCAGCGCACGGGAGCGGGCAAACAGGCTGGGCGAGCGTTCATCCGCCCCCAGCACGGACATATGGATCAGCGTCCTCACGCCGGCCGCCCGAGCGGCCTCGGCGACATTGCGGGCGCCCATCACGTTGACGGCACGGAAGCGCTGGCGGCCCTTCTCGATGCCCACGGCGGCGAGGTTGATGACGGCGCTGGCGCCCCGGACCGCGGCCGCCACCGAGTCGCGGTTGCGCACATTGGCCTGCATGGGGACAACCTGTCCGACATTGCCGAGCGGTTTGACGTGGCCGGCCAGATCAGGCCGGCGGACCGCGACCCGGATGCGATAGCCGGCCCGCGCCAGCACCTGGACGACCTGTGTGCCCACAAATCCCGATCCGCCGAAAATGGTGATCAGTTCGGGGCGATCCATGGGTCTTGTCTCCGAGGCTCGAAATGTGAGGCGCTTCTATCGCGAAGGGCAAGGGGCTGTCGAGACGACGCGGGGTCCAGGCTCTGCCGGCGCGCCGTTCCTTCGGCCGGTGGATTGACAGGCTCCGGCCGGTCCCCTAGGGAACGGCGCCCATCGATTTGCCCCGGTGGCGGAATTGGTAGACGCGCACGGTTCAGGTCCGTGTGACGCAAGTCGTGGAAGTTCGAGTCTTCTCCGGGGCACCAAAGGCAAGCCACCTCGATATTGGCGAAAGGCCATACAATCCGGGGTTCGGAGCGCCTGCAGGCCCCGCGCCACTTCTCCTAGTCGCCCCACGCGCCCAGCCCCCTGGCCCGGAGCTGGTCAAGGGTCAGGCAGGTCGGCAAACGGCACATCTGGTGGCCTTTCCATCGCCACCATGCTGTGGCACATCAGCCGGAGAGCTGGCTTCAGGGGGCATTTCGATGACGACGCGCTTGCACCGGGGCGACCTGCCCGATCTTTCCCGGTACGGCAAGGAAGTGGCCATCGACACCGAAACCATGGGCCTCGATCCGCGGCGGGACAGGCTGTGCGTGGTCCAGCTGTCGCCGGGCGATGGCAGCGCCGATATCGTGCAGCTGCCTTCGGATCTGGGCAGCGCGCCCAACCTGGTGTCGCTGCTGACCGACCCGGACCGCCTCAAGATCTTTCACTATGCCCGCTTCGACATGGCGGTGCTCAAACACCGCTTCGGTGTGGTCACGGGCCCGGTCTGGTGCACCAAGATCGCAAGCAAGCTCGTGCGCACCTATACGGACCGGCACGGCCTCAAGGACCTGGCGCGCGAGCTCCTCAATATCGACATGAACAAGCAGCAGCAAAGCTCGGACTGGGGAGCCGACAAGATTTCCGACGCGCAGCTCGAATACGCAGCCTCCGACGTGCTCTACCTGCACGACATCAAGCGCCACCTCGATCGCATGCTCAAGCGCGAGGGGCGGCTGGCGCTGGCCGAAACCTGCTTCCGGTTCCTGCCCACACGGGTCGAGCTCGACCTGATGGGCTGGGACGAGGACGACATCTTCGCGCATTCCTGATGGCTGTCGCGCGCACCCAGACGTTCGACCAGCGGATCGCCATCCTGGGCAGGCTGTCGGCGCGCAACCGTGTGGTGAGCGTGCTTCGCCTGGCAGTTCCGGCCGCCGGCGTCGCTGCATTCCTGCTGCTGGCGGTGCAGCTGTGGCTGGGCAACATCGCGCAGCAATATGGGGTCTCGGGGATCCGCATCGATCGGGGCAATCTCGTGGTGGAGACCCCGCAATATTCCGAGATGGGCACTGACGGCACGCGCTACCTCGTGGTGGCGCGCGACGCCCGCACGCCGCTTCTCAGCCCGGGCGTCATCGAGATGACCGAACCCCGGCTCTCCATGATGCGGCCGGGCCGATCTCCGCTTCACGCCACCGGGGCGAGCGCGACCGTCTCGACCGATGAGCATGCCGCAAGCGTTCCCGGCGTCGTGGCGGTGACGAGCGACGACGGACTGTTCGGCACCCTGCACGACGTTCACGCCGACATGCGCCGGCAGCTGACCACGGCCAAGGGGCCGATCGACCTCACCTTCCCCGACGGCAGCCACCTTACCGCCGATGCCATGCAGGTCGATGGCAGCACCCAATTGTGGACCTTTTCCAATGCGACGCTGGTCGTGCCGGACCTGCCGCATGCACAGGTGAGCTGGATGAACGTTTTCGCCGTGTTTTCGGAGAGCGACCCGTGAAGGGCTGGGGCGCCGCCGTGGCGCTGGCCGCCGGCCTCGCCGGCACGCCGGCGCTCGCCTCCGACCCCGTGCAGATTACCGGCGACCAGTTCGTGGTCGACGACGTCCACCACGTGGCGACGTTCACCGGCAAGGTCGTGGTAGTGCGCAAGAAGCTCAATGTCTGGGCCGCCAAGGTCGTTGTCGACTATGGCGATGGCGGGCCGAGCGACATCAAGAGCTTCGTTGCGACGGGCGATGTGCGCATCAAGACGCCGGAGCAGGACGCAACCGGGGACCGCGCCGTCTACGATCCCAATACCGAAATGCTGCGCCTTACGGGCCACGTCATCGTCGTCAACGCCACGGGCACGGTGGGAAGCCCGGAACTGCTGGTGAACCTTGCCACCAACACCTCTACCTTCACCTCCAGCAAAGGCGGGCGCGTGACCGGAGTGTTCACGCCCAAATGAGCGAGGGGCGGGAGGACCGTATCGATCAGAGCGGCTGGCTCGTGGCGCATGGCCTCGCCAAGAGCTTCGGCAGCAAGACCGTGGTGCATGACGTGTCGGTCGCCGTGCGCCGGGGCGAGGCGGTGGGGCTGCTCGGGCCCAACGGGGCCGGCAAGACAACGGTCTTCACCATCATCATGGGCCTCATACAGCCCGACAAGGGCGAGGTGCGGCTCGACGGGCATGCGATCACCCGCCTGCCGCTGTTCCAGCGCGGACGGCTCGGCATCGGCTATTTGCCGCAGGAGCCCTCGATCTTTCGCGGACTGACCGTCAAGGGCAACATCCTTGCCGTGCTCGAGGCCCATGTGCGCTCCCGGCGGGCCCGGCAGGAGCGGCTGGAGGAGCTGCTCGAGGAGTTCGGCATCGCGCACCTGGCCAATGTCAGCGCGCTGGCGCTTTCGGGCGGGGAACGGCGGCGCACGGAAATTGCCCGCGCGGTGGCTGGCGACCCGGTCTTCATGCTGCTCGACGAGCCCTTTGCCGGCGTCGATCCGATCGCGGTGGCCGAGGTCAAGGCGCTGGTGCGCCAGCTCACCCGGCGGGGCATCGGCGTGCTGGTCACCGACCATTCGGTGCGCGAAACGCTGTCGCTGGTCGATCGGGCCTATCTCATCCACGACGGGCGGGTGATGATTCAGGGCAAGCCCGACGTTATCGCCAATGACGCCGAGGCCAGGCGAGTCTATCTGGGCGACAGCTTTTCCGTCTGAGACCGAATTTTTACCGATTGGTCAAGGCGTTAACGCAGATTGGCATGCTTCTTGCCCTTAGGGTTGCCTCGCAATCGCGAATACGGCATGGTCCCGGCCGGCGCCGGCTCCCGCGGCGCATGTGAAGGGCAATACTCGGATGGCGCTCTCGCCTCGGCTCGAGGTCCGGCAGGCGCAGTCGCTCACGCTGACGCCGCAACTGATGCAGTCGATCCGGCTGCTGCAACTCAGCCATCTCGAGCTCAACGCGTTCGTGGACGCCGAATTGTTGCGCAACCCCCTGCTCGAGCGGGAGGACGCAAGCGAGCCGATTGAAGCGGCCGAAGCGGCGGCGGAGGTCACCGCCTATGACGATGCGGTCGAAGCGGGAGAACGTATCCAGGGCGCCGAGGATATCGCCCAGAGCTTCGATACCGAGGTCGAAAACGTCTTTCCCGAACAGCGCGGGGAAGACCGGCTGGACGGCAGATGGGGCGGGCGCGGAGAGGCGGCCGATGGCGAAGCGGGCGCCGATATCGATCAGTATGTCGCGGCGCGGCCCACCCTGGGCGAGTATCTCGAAACGCAGATCGGACTGCTGCTCGACGATCCGCGCGAACGGATGATCGCCCGTTTTCTCGCCGACGGCCTCAACGAGGCGGGCTATCTGACGCTCGATCCCGAGGCGGTCGCCGCGCAACTGGGCACCTCGACCGAGGCGGTTGAAACGGTGCTCCAGAAACTGCAGACACTCGAACCGGCCGGGGTGTTCGCGCGCTCGGTCAAGGAGTGCCTGGCGCTGCAGCTTGGCGAGCGCGACCGGCTCGACCCCATGATGCAGCGGCTCCTTGACAATCTGGATCTCGTCGCCGCGCACGACCTGACCGCGCTGGGCCGGGCGGTGGGCGCCGAGCGCGAGGACCTCATCGACATGCTGGCCGAGCTGCGGGCGCTCGACCCCAAACCGGGCCGGGCGTTCGAGCGCGGGCCGGTTGAGGCCGTGGTGCCCGACGTGTTCGTGCGGGAGGGGCCGGCGGGCTGGATCGTCGAACTCAACACCGACATTCTGCCGCGCGTGCTGGTCAACCGGTCCTACTATGCGAGCGTTAGCGGCAAGGCCAGGGGCGCGGCCGAAAAGAGCTTTCTGGTCGACTGTCTGCAGACGGCCAACTGGCTGACCAAGAGTCTCGACCAGCGAGCGCAGACGATGCTCAAGGTGGCCACCGAAATCGTCCGCCAGCAGGACGATTTTCTCAGGCGCGGCATCGCGTTCCTCAGGCCCATGACGCTCAAGCTCGTGGCCGACGCCATCGACATGCACGAGTCGACCGTGAGTCGGGTGACCTCGAACAAATATGTGGCGACGCCCCGCGGCGTGTTCGAGATGAAGTATTTCTTCACCACCGCGCTGGGTTCTTCGACGGGAGAGGGCGCACACTCCGCCGAGGCGGTGCGGCATCGCATCCGCCAGCTGATCGAGGCAGAGCCGCCGAGCGGAATCCTCTCGGACGACACGATCGCCGAAATTCTGCACAAGGAGCAGGGAATCGAGGTGGCGCGGCGTACCGTGGCCAAATACCGCGAGGCCATGAACATTCCCTCCTCGGTGGTGCGGCGGCGGCAGAAGCGGGTGCTGGCTGCAGCCCGCTGAATGGGCAAAAATCCTGAAACCGCAAGGCGATGATCCGCATTGCTCCGGTGCGGCCCGCGGGTCTAGTCTTGAACGGCGCGCGGTCCGGCTCCGCGTCGCGGCGGCGCGCGGAAGTCCAACCTCAAGAGGAGTTCCATGACCCTACGCGTTTCAGGCAAGAACATGGATGTGGGCGATGCGCTCAGAACCAAGGCGGAGGGACATTTCGACTCAGTTGTGAAGAAATACTTTGACGGCGGCTATACCGGCCACCTCACCCTGGAGCCGGAGGGCTCGGGATTCAACGCGATCTGCACGGTTCACCTCGACACGGGCATCGTGCTGCAGGCGAATGCCTATGGCGGCGACGCCATCTCGGCTTACGAGATTCTGACTGAAACAATCGAGAAGCGCCTCAGGCGCTATAATCGCCGCCTCAAGCAGCGGCGTCACCACGGCAACGGCGCCGACGCGGTAGAGGCGCAGAGCTATGTGCTGGCCGCGCCCGAAGATTCGGACGAAGAACTGGCCGAGGACTATTCGCCGCCCGTCATTGCGGAAACAACGAAAAGTCTACGACAGATGAGCGTGGAAGAAGCGGTAATGGAACTTGATCTAACACAAGCCGATGTCGTCATGTTCAGGCACGCTGGACATGGGGGACTGAATGTGGTCTACCGCCGCGCCGATGGCAATATCGGCTGGATCGATCCGGCTCTCAGGGCCAGCCAGGCCTGACCGCCGGAAAGACGATTAGGGTACCCAATGGAACTGGCCGATATCCTCTCCGAGGACTCCGTGCTCGTTTGCACGGATGTCAAGAACAAGCACGACGTTCTCCTCAGACTTGCCGAAAAGGTCGCTTCGCTCACCGGTCAGCCGGCGGGCGAGGTGTTCGAGGCGCTCAACGACCGCGAGGCCCTGGGGTCGACGGGGCTGGGAAACGGCATCGCGGTGCCGCATGGCAAGTTCTCCCCGCTCAGGGGCGTGATCGCGGTGTTCATGAAGCTGACCACCCCGGTCGACTTCGAGGCGGTGGACGACCAGCCGGTCGACATCGTGATGATGCTGCTCGCGCCGATGGGCGCGGGCGCCGATCACCTCAAGGCCCTGGCGCGGGTGGCGCGGGTGCTGAGAACCGATTCGGTGGCCGAGGCGCTGCGGCAGACCAACGATCCCTCGCGGATCTATGCCATCCTTACGCGGCCGCTGCCGGTCACGCGCGCGGCATAGGAAAAGGGCGGGCCGGGGGGATTCTCCCCGGCGGCGAGGGAGGACCCGTGCGGGCCCTCCTGCGTCAGTGCAGGGCGACGACCCCGAAGTTCTTGTCGCTCAGCCATTCGGCGACCGCCTCGGTGCTGTCGGCAACAAGCAGCGGCTGGCCGTCGGCCGATACCACCAGCTGGAATTCCTGATCGCCGGCGGCTTCGTCGAGATCGCCGTCGCTCATGAATTCGGAGAGCTTCCTGCCTTTGATGGGTCGGATATAGACAACCGCGTTGCCGCCAAGCGCCATGAACTGGGCCGGCGTCAGGTGCCGCAACGGGTTGTCGAAACTGGTTTCATCTGGTCTGTCTTGCATGATGTTCCCCTTCCTAGGCAGAACGTATTTCGATGCGGCGGGCGATCTTGTCCGCCTTGGGCCGAACCACCGAGATGACCAGCATGCCATGCCGGAGCACGGCATCCTGGACTTCAACGCCATCGGCCAGCAGGAAGCTCCGCTGGAACTGCCGCGCCGCTATGCCGCGGTGCAGGAACTGCCGGTCGGGCTCGTCCTTCTGCCGGCCGCGAACGACCAGCTGGTTGTCCTCCTGGGTGAGCTCGAGATCGGCAAGGGCGAACCCCGCGACCGCGATCGAGATAAGGAAGCGCTCGGCCCCGTCGGCGTCGACGGTGCGCTCGATGTTGTAGGGCGGGTAGCCGTCTGCGGCCCGGCTGAGCCGGTCGATGCGTTCCTCGTAGCTGTCAAAGCCCAGCAGGAACGGCGCCGAGAACAACGAGACACGGGACATGTCCACCGTCCTTATTCAAGCAACGTTCCCTGCCGGCCCAGAGTTTTGCGGCACCGGCAGGTGCCCCGAATATGGGGGCAGGCGGCAACCGCTTCAAGCGGCAGGCCAAACCGGGGGCGGCCATGAGCGCGACCGTGGCGGTGGTTACCCCGGCGTTTCGGGCAGAGCGCTGGATTGCCGCCTGCGTGCGCAGCGTGCTCGCGCAGACGCATGCGGAGTGGGAACACTGGATCGTCGCCGATGACGGGGGCGACTATGAGCGGCTGCTGGCGGAGGCGGGCATCCGCGACGCCCGGTTAAGGTTTCTCGCCTCGGGCGCGGTGGGCGGCGGCGCCTCGCGGGCGCGTAACCTGGCGCTCGAGCGGATCGGGGCGCCCTATGTGGCGATTCTCGACGCCGACGACAGGTTCAAGCCGGACAAGCTGGCCCGCGCCGTCGAGGCCCTTTCCCATCACGCCATCGTGTCGGTGGCGCTCGAGGAGTTCGACGAAAGCGGGCGGCGGCTCCGCCTGGTGGGGGCGGGGCCGGACGGGCCGCTGAGGCCGGGCGACTACAAATGGACGTGCCTGTCGATGGATTCGATGCTGGTGTGGGACCGGCGGCGGACGGATGCGCGCTACGACGTCGAACTCACCAACATGACCGACCTCGAGCTGCTGCTCCAGCTCTATCGCACGGCGACCGAAAGCTTCCACCTGGGCACGCCCCTGCACGACTACCTCAAGCTCAGCGTGTCGATGAGCAACGGGCCGGGGGTGACCGAGAAGATGATCCGGTCGAAGCGCGAGCTGCTGCG
>DASZSH010000185.1:0-3673 GCA_035548755.1 Devosia sp. | reverse complement strand
GTCGTGCTCGACGCCGCCAAGCTCCCCCCGATCGTGAGCTGGGGATCTTCGCCCGAGGACGTGACCTCGATCACCGGCGTGGTGCCAAACCCGGACGACATCGCCGACGAAACCAAGCGCGCGAGCAAGTGGCGGGCCCTCGACTATATGGGCTTGAAGCCCGGCACGAAGATGACGGACATTGCGATCGACCGGGTGTTCCTGGGCTCGTGCACCAACGGCCGTATCGAAGACCTGCGCGCCGCGGCCAAGATGGTCGCCGGCAAGAAGGTCGCTCCCCATGTCAACGCCATGGTGGTGCCCGGCTCCGGCCTGGTGAAGGCCCAGGCGGAACAGGAGGGTCTCGATCGCATCTTCAAGGAGGCCGGCTTCGAGTGGCGCGAGCCGGGCTGTTCGATGTGCCTGGCCATGAACCCCGACAAGCTGAAGCCTCAGGAGCGCTGCGCCTCGACCTCCAACCGCAATTTCGAAGGGCGCCAGGGCTTCAAGGGCCGCACTCATCTGGTCTCGCCGCAGATGGCCGCGGCCGCCGCCATCGCCGGGCATTTCGTCGACATCCGCGAGTGGCAGTGAAGAGCGGGCAGTCGGCAATCGACAATCGGCAGTCGCACCGGGCAACGACTGCCCACTGCCGATTGGCAACTGCCGTCCCATGATCGACTGGTCCACCACCGCGGCCCCCTCGCTCGACGATTTCGAGGCGCTCGCCGTCGCCGCGCTCGAATCGCTGCCGCAGCCCTTTCGCGATCTCGTACGCGATGTGCGGTGCTATGTGGCAGACTTTCCGGAGAACGACGTTCTTGACGAGCTGGGCATCGAATCCGAGTTCGACCTGATGGGCCTGTTCACGGGCGTTGGCAGGACCGAAGAAGGCCTCACCCCGACCGGCCGCATGCCCAACACCGTCTATCTCTACCGCCGCCCGATCCTGGATTACTGGGCCGAGCACGAGGAGACGCTCGGGGCCGTCGTGACGCACGTGCTGATCCACGAGATGGGCCACCATTTCGGCTTTTCCGACGAGGACATGGAAGCGATTGAGGAGCGGGCCGCAAAGGAGGGCAGTAGGCAGTAGGCAGTAGGCAGTCGATTTGCTAGTCGTCCGATAGATCGCCGACTGCCGACTGCCGAACGCCCATCGCCCAATGTCCCACGCCACCCAAGGCACGCTCGCCCTCGACCGGATGGGCATCGCCTACTCGCTCCACCCTTACGCCTATGATCCGCACGCGCCGCGCGTCGGCCTGCAGGCTGCAGAGGCGCTCGGGATCGATCCGGCACGGACGTTCAAGACGCTGATGCTCGAGCTCGACGGCAGGCCGATCTGCGCCGTGATCCCGTCGGACCAGGAGGCGAGCCTCAGAAAGGTCGCGGCCGTCTTCGGCGGCAAGGCGGCGCAGATGATGAAGGCGCCCGACGCCGAGCGCACGACCGGCTACAAGGTGGGCGGCATCGGCCCCTTCGGGCAGAAGCGCAAGGCGCCGACGGCCTTCGACGAAACCATCGAGCTTTACGACGAAATCTTCGTCAATGCCGGCCAGCGCGGCCTCTTGCTCTCGCTCGCCCCTGCCGATGCCCTGCGCGCGGCCGAGGGCAGGCTGGCCGATCTTTGCGCGTAGCCCTACTTGCCGGCACTCGCCGCTACGAGGGGACGGCAAATCGCCTGCACCGACACCAGGCACCCGATGCAATATTTCACGTCCCCCGTGGACCCGTGTGCGACAAACCCGACGGCATACTGTCCGTTGGGACACATGGATGCGGCATAGTCCGTCCCGCCCCCCAGTCCGGTGCGTGGGGCAGTGGTCGCCTCACCGATCCAGTCCTTGAGACTCGCGCTCTTGAGGAGGCTGCCACTGGCGATTTCCTGGCTTGCGGCACCGGCCTGGGCCGCAACGGCCTGGAATTCATCGCGTTTCACAAAGGTGCCATCCGTCAGCAGCTTGTTGTGCTGGTCGAGCAGAGCGAGTTTCTGCGTGAGCTGGGTGGCGAGCGACTGAAAGTTTACCCCGGCGTAGAACACGGCTGCAATCAGAGCAACGGCAACAACGCTAAGAGTTCTGAAATCGGTGATAAAGTGCGCCCAGCGAGAAACCGAAGTTTCGATCATAGATGGCGACGGTTCTGAACTTGCCGGTGATTTGGCCATGGATAATCCCCCCAAAGTATTTGAGGATCATATCCGAGCGGCCATCATAGTAAACTACGCCGCCAGACTCGTCCGCTGTTCGACGCCCAGCATCAGGTTGAGGTTCTGCACAGCCGCGCCCGAGGCGCCTTTGCCCAGATTGTCGTAGACTGCCGCGAGCACCGCCTGGCCCTTGTCGTCGTTGGCAAACACGTGCAGCCGCATGCGGTTGGTGTTGTTGTAGAGCTCCGGGTTGAGCTCGCTGGTCCGCTCGGCGTCCGCATAGGGCGCGACCTCGACGAAGCCGCCCTCTATCGCCGCGAAATGCTCGGCGATCGCCGCATGCAGATCGGCGCCCGTGGGCACTTTGGGGAGCGTCCACAGCTGCAGCGGCACGAGCGTGATCATGCCCTGCGCGAACGCGCCCACGGCGGGCGTGAACAGCACCGGCGCCGACAGCCGCGCATAGGTCATGAGTTCGGGCAGGTGCTTGTGTTTGAAGGTCAACCCGTAGGGCATGAACTCGTTGGCATCCTCGCCCGCCGCCTCGTAATCGGCGATCATCGAACGGCCGCCGCCGGTATAGCCGGAGATGCCGTGCACGGTGAGCGGCATGTCGGCCGGGATCAGCCCCGCTCCGATCAACGGCCTCAGCGTGGCGATTGCGCCCTGCGGCCAGCAGCCGGGATTGGCCACGCGACGGGCGCGGGCGATCCTGTCGCCCTGGCCCTTGTCCATTTCGGCAAAACCATAGACCCAGCCGTCGGCGACACGGTGTGCCGTCGACGCGTCGATGACCTTGGTGTTCTCGTTCTCGATCAGCGCCACGCTCTCCCGCGCCGCCTCGTCGGGAAGACACAGAATGGCGACATCGGCCGCATTGAGGAGCCGTTTGCGCTCGGCAACGTCCTTGCGCCTGTCCGGGGCGATGGACAGCACCTCGAGGTCGCGCCGACCGGCCAGCCGCTCGCGGATCTGCAGGCCCGTGGTGCCCGCCTCGCCATCGATGAAGACCTTCGCGGCCATGTCGCGCCTCCCGCAAGGGGGTGAATGCGGGCGCACATATAGGGGTTGCGCGCGCCTGCTGCAAAGGCTTTGGTGCCGGCAAACACTGGGGAGCACCGATGCCGACACCGCATAATTCCGCGCAAAAGGGCGACTACGCCGAGGCCGTATTGCTGCCGGGCGACCCGCTTCGGGCCAAATGGATCGCCGAGACCTTCCTCAAGGGCGCCCGCCAGGTGAACGCCGTCCGCAACTGCCTTGGCTACACCGGCACCTGGAACGGCAAGGCCGTGAGCGTGCAGGCGACTGGCATGGGCCAGCCCTCGCTCTCCATCTACGTGCATGAGCTGATCAATGAATATGGGCTCAAGACGCTGATCCGCGTGGGCACGGCAGGGGGCCTGAGTGAAAAGGTCAGGGTACGCGACCTGATCCTGGCGCAGGCCGCCACAACCGACAGCGGCATCGTCCGCAACGCCTTCGGCCCCTACAACTTCGCCCCGATCGCCGATTTCGGCCTGCTCCGCAGCGCCGCCGACA
>DASZSH010000184.1:0-9652 GCA_035548755.1 Devosia sp. | reverse complement strand
ACGATGACCGGCAAATCCATCCATTCGGGCCCGAAGATCGCCTTGGGATTGGGGTTGCCGTTGACGATCGCGGTCTGCGCGAAACTCATGGTGATCATGGCGGTCGCGCCCACCACCGAGCCCGAGCTCAGATCGATGCCGCCGATGATGATGACCTGCGTGACGCCCAGCGCGATGATGCCGGTGATGGCGACCTGCAGCAGCATGATGTTGATGCGCTGCTCGTTGAAAAGGGTGGCGACATTGGCCCGCGTGTTGAACAGAAAGCTCGTGCCGTTCATGCGGTTGAGGATTTCGAAGACGGCGGTGATGATGATGAGGGCGAGCAGAATGTTGAGCTCGTTCGGCCAGGCGCGCCGCGCCGACCGATCGACCATCCTTCCCCCGCTCACCTCGGCGGATTCAGCCATCGCTCCGCCCCTCTCCCATCCCATCAGCTTGTCCCCGGCGCAGGCGGGGAGCAAGCGAAAAACAGGGGGCGGCCAGGCCGCCCCCCAACCGGCCAGAAGGCCGCTCAGTTCTTCTTGAGGTAGTTGGCGATATTTTCGGGCGTCACGAGCTCGAAGGGAACCCAGACCTCCTTGTCGACCGCCTGCCCCGCGGCGAGCTTGGCCGCAGCATCGACGGCGCCCGAGCCCTGCGCCGCCGCGTTCTGGAACACGGTCACGTCGAGATCGCCCGCCTGCATGGCCGCCAGCGCATCCTGCGTGGCGTCGACCCCGCCCACCTGGACAGCCTTCATGTCGATGCCGGCGGCCTTCATGGCCTGGATCGCACCGATCGCCATCTCGTCGTTGTTGGAGATGACGCCGTCGAACTGCTTGCCGGCCGAGAGCCAGTTGGTCATGAGGTTCTGGGCTTCGTCGCGACGCCAGTTGGCAGTCTGCTCATCGATGATGTTGACCTTGACGCCGCAGTCGGGGCCGCCGATCACATCGTGGATGTCCTTGGTGCGCTGCACGGCGGCCTGGTTGGAGAGCTCGCCCTCCATCACATAGACGTTGACCTCGGTCTTGCCGGCCGCCTTCCAGTTGGCGCAGAGCTGCTTGGTTTCGAGGGTGCCGGAATCGACCTCGTTGGACGCCACGAACGCCTGATTGTCGGGAAGCGTGTCGAGGTTGATCGGCTGCCGGTTGACATAGACCAGCGGGATGTTGGCCTTGGAGGCCGCATCGGTCATGGCCTGGGTGGCCGAGGTATCGACCGGGTTCACGATGATCGCGTCGACGCCGGACGCGATGAAATTGTTGATCTGATCGAGCTGCTTGGACACATCGTTCTTGGCGTCCTCGATCTGGACCTTGTGGCCATTGTCGTCGGCATATTTCTGAATGCCGTTGCGCAGCACGGTCAGGAAGTTGTCGTCGAACAGGGCCATCGACACGCCGATATTGGCGGCCGACGCCGAATTGATCGACGCCCCCATCAGCAGCGCCCCAGTGAGCGCCGCAAGGGCAAGTTTCTTCATTTGTCGTCTCCTCCACTCACGGCGCCCGGCCCTCGCGCCTCCCTTTTTGGCCGGAGCCCTCCTCCCGGGAAGGCCGATCGATCAGCGTCAGGCGGCCTTGGCGGCGAGCTCCGACCTGATGAACCCAATGCTCTCGGCGACGGCGCGGGCCGGATCGGACAATGCCCGCAGCTCCTCGGCGAACGGCTCGAAGGACAGAGGACCGGCATAACCGGCAGCCGCCAGCGCCCGGATCTGGGCGACATTGCCCAGCCGATCGCGAGGGCCGACCAGCACGCGGTGGCCGTCGCGCATGGCGGAGACGGGCACCCCCGGATTGTCAACGCCCGAAATATGGACGAGGCCGGTCAGCTCCGGAAACATCGCCGCCTCGCCCGCCAGATGGTGATGGAAAGTGTCATGCGTCAGCCGGAAACGGCCGGCGCCGCCGACGGCCTCGATCGCCTCGACCGCTTCGGACTTCCGCCGCAGAGAACAGGCCTCAAAGCCCAGGCACTCGACCAGGCCGACGATGCCGTTGGCGGCAAGGATGGGCTCGAGGCCGCGCAGGGCCTCGACGGCATTGGCGACGCGCTCGCCATCGCCCATGCCCGTGCCGTCGTTGGCGGCAACCAGGACCAGGGCCTGCGCTCCGCAATCGCGGCAGTAGTGGGCGAGCGCCTCGGCTTCGCGGGCTCGCTCGGGGCTCCAGTGGTTGAACTTCTGCAGCGCATTGATGGACAAAATGGTGATCGACTGCTCGGCGGCGAGACGGCGCACCTCGGCGGCCGGAGGCAACGGCTGGCCGGCCAGATCGTTTCTGATCTCGACGGCCTCCAGACCGAGCTGGCGGGCCAGCGCAAAGAATTGGCGCAGACCAAGCTGCGGCGCGACCATGTGATTGAGCGCAAAGCGGAGTTCCGCCAACTCGTTCTCCCCACTCGCCGCCTGCCGGAAACCGGTTTCCCGGCGGTCTCATTGATCAAGATGAAATACAGGTTCCGTTTGATTGTCAACTCGGAATATCTGTTCTAAATCGTCCGTGGGCGTTCTATTGTGACGGGATGGGGCAAGGCGGGGGGAAATGCCTGCCGGGCGCCCGGGGGCGCGACCGGCGGTTCGTTGCAAGCGCCGGATTTGCGCGGCAAGCTTGAGGCCAATGCGGGAGGAGGCCGCGAGTCGAATGGGTAAGCGCAACTACAGCCTGGTGGGGCCGGATACCGCGCGCGCGGTGGAGACGGGCCTGGCCGCCGCCGAGTGGTATCATACCGACATTCCACGCAAGACGATGAAGGAGCTGATGCAGCGCTCGGACGCGCCGGCGATCCGCGACACCATCATCTGGGTGCTGGCGTTCGCGGTGACGGCGGGGGGTGGAATCTGGTTCTGGGGCACATGGTGGTGCGTGCCGTTCTGGGCCGCCTATGGCGTGCTCTACGGCTCCTCGACGGACAGCCGATGGCACGAGTGCGGCCATGGCACGGCGTTCCGCACGCAGTGGATGAACAAGGTCATCTACCAGATCGCCTGCTTCATGGTGATGCGCAACCCCACGGTCTGGCGCTGGAGCCATGCCCGGCACCACACCGACACCATCATCGTAGGGCGCGACCCCGAGATCGCCGTGATGCGGCCGCCTGACCTGGTGCGGGTGATCCTTGCCTTTGTCGGCGTGCTGGATGTGTGGCAGGCGATGACCGCCATGCTGCGTTACAGCGCGGGCACGCTGAACGCGGAGGAAAAGACGTTCATTCCCGAGATGGAATGGCCGAAGGTCTATTTCGTTGCACGGGTCTGGCTGGTCATCTATCTGGCGACGATCGCGCTTGCGCTGGCGACGCGCTCGTGGATTCCCATCGTGATGGTGGGGACCCCGCGCATGTACGGGGCCTGGCACATGGTGCTGTGCGGCCTGCTGCAGCATGGCGGGCTCGCCGACAATGTGACCGACCACCGGCTCAACAGCCGCACGGTCTACATGAACCCGATCAGCCGCTTCATCTACTGGAACATGAACTATCATGTGGAGCACCACATGTTCCCGATGGTGCCCTACCATGCGCTGCCGCGACTGCATGCGCTGATCAAGGACGACCTGCCCCGGCCCAATACCGGCTTCATCGACGGCTATCGCGAGATGATCCCGGCGTTCCTGAGGCAGTTGCGCTACGAGGACTATTTCATCAAGCGCGAGCTGCCAGCGACGGCCAAGCCCTACCGCGACGAGCTGCACAACCTCGATGTGGGCGGCCCCACGCCGCAGGCGGCGGAGTAAGCCATGGCGGAATGGATAGCGGCGTGCGCAACCGGCGACATCGAGACCGAGGACGTGATCCGCTTCGACCACGGAACGCGTACCTTTGCGATCTACCGGAGCCCGGAGGACACGTTCCATGCTACGGACGGGCTGTGCACGCATGAGCACACCTGTCTCGCCGACGGGCTCGTGATGGGCGATATCATCGAATGCCCAAAGCACAATGGCCGGTTCAACTACAAGACCGGACAGGGCAAGGGCGCGCCGATCATCGAGAACCTCAGAACCTATCCGGTCAAGGTCGAGAACGGCACGGTCTTCATCGAGGCATGACCGGCCCCATGGTCATCGCCGGGGCCGGCGAATGCGGCGTGCGCGCGGCGCTGGGCCTGCGCGAGGCAGGCTACCGCGGCGAGGTGATGCTGATCGGCGCCGAGCGGCATGCGCCCTACGAAAGGCCGCCGATGAGCAAGGAGCTGATGCTGGCCGCGACACCCCTGCCGCCCAGGACGATCGCCACGGCGCAGAGGCTCGCGGACGCTGAAATTACGTTCTATCCCTCTCGGCCGGCGGTGGCGATCGACAGGCCGGCCAAGCGCCTGCAGCTCGCCGACGGCACCGCCCTGCCCTATGAGAAACTGCTGCTGGCGACCGGCGCCAGCCCCAGGCGGCTGAGCGCACCGGGGGCCGATGGCGACACCGTGACCTATCTGCGGACCTATGACGATGCGCTGCGCATCCATGCGCGCATCGAGCCAGGCACGCCGGTGGCCATCGTGGGCGGCGGGTTCATCGGCCTAGAGCTCGCGGCGGCGGCCCGGCAGCGGGGCGCGGCGGTGACGGTGATCGAAGCGCTGCCGCGGCTGCTGACCCGCGGCGTGCCCGAGGAGATCGCCTCGCGCATTGCGGCGCGGCACGCGCAGGCGGGCGTGACCTTCATGTTCGGGCGCGCGGTCGCGGCGATCGGTCCGGACGCGGTGCGCCTGAGCGACGAGAGCATGGTGCCGGCGGGGCTTGTGGTGGTGGGGATAGGGGCAACGCCGGAGACCGCGCTGGCGGCCGGCGCGGGACTTGAGATCGAGAACGGCGTGAAGGCGGACGCGCTGCTTTGCACCTCGGACCCGGACATCTTCGCGGCGGGCGACTGCTGCTCGTTTCCGCTGGAGCTCTATGGCGGACGCCGGGTGCGGCTCGAAAGCTGGCGCAGCGCGCAGGAGCTGGGCGGGCTGGCGGCGCGCAACATGCTGGGGGCGGCCGAGCCGATCGCGGCGGTGCCGTGGTTCTGGACGGACCAGTATGAGCTGACCATGCAGATCGCGGGACTGTGCGACGAGGGCGAAAGGACGGTGCGGCGGCAGAGCGGGGAGACGCTGATGCTGTTTCACCTCAAGGCCGACGGGCGGCTCGCGGCGGCCTCGGGGATCGGACCGGGAAACGCCGTGGCGCGGGACATCCGGGTGGCCGAGATGCTGATCGCGCGGCGGGCGCGGCCGGACCCCGCGGCGCTCGCCGACCCGGCCGCCAGGCTCAAGGGACTGCTGGCGGAGTAGAATCGGGGGCGGCGCTCACCCGCGGCGCGGCGATCTCTGCCTTTCAGGATGCGGCGGGGGACGGGAGAGCGGCCCTGCCCCCCGGGCGTGCCGGCGGCTGCCGACAGTGTGATCGGGGCGTGAGTGGAGCCAGAACGGCGGGCTTCCTATATAATGGGCATTCAACAGAGGAGAGACGCTATGGCAGGAACCGAACGGGCGGTGCTCGCGGGCGGGTGCTTCTGGGGCATGCAGCAGCTGATCCGGCGGCAGCCGGGCGTGGTCTCGACGCGGGTGGGCTATACGGGGGGCGATGTGCCCAACGCCACCTATCGCAACCACGGCACGCATGCGGAGGCGATCGAGATCGTGTTCGACCCGGACAAGACGAGCTTCCGCAGGATCCTCGAATATTTCTTCCAGATCCACGACCCCACGACCAGGAACCGGCAGGGCAACGACATTGGCACCTCGTACCGGTCGGCGATCTTTTATACGAGCGAGGCGCAGAAGGCGGTGGCGCTCGACACCATCGCCGATGTCGACGCCTCGGGCCTGTGGCCGGGCAAGGTGGTGACGGAAGTCGCCCCGGCGGGGCCCTTCTGGCAGGCCGAGCCCGAGCACCAGGACTATCTGGAACGCTATCCCAACGGCTACACCTGCCACTTCCCGCGGCCGGGATGGGTGCTGCCCAAGCGTTCGGCAGCGCCGGTGGCGGCGGAGTAGTTCAGGCGAGGACGTAGTCTTCGGCCCAGGACCGGGATGGCGGCAGCGCCATGCCGGCCTGGTCGAAGATGTGGGCGAAGCGGTCATCGAAGGCGAGGCGGATCGTGTCGCCCGGGCGGGCGCCGGAGATTCCCCGCAGCGATACCGTGACCGGAAGGTCCGAGGCCAGGCGCGCGTGGACGATGGTTTCGGCCCCCAGGACTTCGACGACGTCGACGCCGGCAGCGAGCGGCCCGGCGGGATCAACACGCAGGTGCTCGGGGCGGATGCCCAAGGTCGCCGCCGCCCCGGGAGGCAGGCCGCCGCTGCGGCTGGCAACATTCACGCGAACGCGACCGCCATCGACGATCAGGCCGAAATCCGGCCCGTCGGCGACGATGGCGGGCAGGAAATTCATCTGCGGGGCCCCGAGGAAGCCGGCGACGAACTGGTTGCGCGGACGGGCATAGAGCTCGATGGGCGGGCCGGCCTGCTCGACGAGGCCATCGCGCAGAACCACGATGCGATCGGCCATGGTCATGGCCTCGACCTGATCGTGCGTGACATACACCATGGTGGAGCCCAGGCGCCGGTGGAGGGCGACGAGCTCGCCGCGCATTTTCACGCGCAGCTCGGCATCGAGATTGGAAAGAGGCTCGTCGAAGAGGAAGGCCTTGGGCTCCTTGACGATGGCGCGGCCGATCGCGACGCGCTGGCTCTGGCCGCCCGAAAGCTGGTTGGGGCGGCGCCTGAGCAGGTGGCTGATCTGCAGGATATCGGCGGCCTCGCGGACGCGCCGCTCGATCTCGGGCCGCGGCAGGCGCTGGTTCTCGAGGCCGAAACGGAGGTTCTGCTCGACGCTCATGTGCGGGTAGAGGGCGTAGGACTGGAACACCATTGCCATGCCGCGGGCCGACGGCATCAGGTGATCGCAGCGGATGCCGTCGATGTCGATCTGGCCGGCGCTGAGCTCCTCAAGGCCGGCCATCATGCGCAGCAGCGTGGACTTGCCGCAGCCCGAGGGCCCCACGAAGACGGTGAAGGCGCCGTCCTCAATGAGGAGATCGACGCCGTGGATGACCTCAACGGCCTGGAAGCTCTTGCGCACGCCCCTCAGTTCGATCGCGGCCATCAGGCGAGCTCCGCAGTGTCGCCGGCGACCAGCGCGGGCACCGGCGTGGTGGTTTGGCCAAGCGTGACGGCGACGGCGGGGAGCGCGCCGCCCAGAACGCGCAGCGCCGCCCGGCCGGAGGCGATCACGAGCTCGCCCCAGGCGGCGCCGGCCGACCAGAAGAGCCGCTGATCGGACAGATCGCGGGGGGAAAAGCGCAGGGTTCTGTCCACCATATCGGCGTGGAAGCCGGACCAGGCGTTGACGAGCTGCCAGGCGGACATCGAGCGGGCGTAATAGGAGCCGCATTCGATGTCGCTGAAGGGATTGCGGCGGGCGCCATCGTAGCGGCGGCGAACGGCGGCCACGATCTCGAGGCCCTCCTCATAGAGGCCGTGCATGATCATGTGCGAAGCGGAGGCGTATTCGACGCCGGTCCACACCTCCTCGGCGTAGGGCGCGGCGACCATGGGCTGGCGCGTGCCCCGGGGGTAGGTGGCGATCAGCAGGCCGCCCTCGTCCTCGTAGGCGTAGTTGCGGCAGGGGTTCACATGGTCGGCCATGCTGGCGCGGAAATTCTCCGCGTGCACGGCGCGCAGCGCCGAGACGACCCTGGCGGGATCGAGGAAGAGGCCGAGGCCGGCTACCTCGGCGTGCCACTGGCCGAGGATCTGATCGGCGATGCAGGCCTCGCCGAACTGGTATTTCAGCTCGTGGTGCTCGGCCGACCAGTAGGCCGACATGAGGCTCTCGGCAAGTACGCCGGCGTTGCGGCCGGTATCGAACGGGGCGAGCACGGCGGGGCTGTCGAGATCGATCTCGTGGAAGAAGTAGCGGCCGTTATAGAGCTTTGTGTCGATATAGGCGGCGCCGGCCCGGCCGAGGCGGGCGCATTTGGCCGCGAGCTCGGGCTCGTCCATGGCCTCGGCCATTTTCGCGCAGGCCAGGAGCGCGGCCACGTACATGCTGGCCAGCCACGAGTTGGGGCCGAACAGCTCCATGTCGAGAGTCTGGTGCTGGCGGCCGGAGAGGATGCCGGTCTCGCCGGGATCCCAGCGATCGGGGTTGTCCTTGCTCCAGGCGTAGTGCATGGCGCGGCGGAGCATGGGCCATTGCGCCCGGAGCCAGCCGGTGTCGCCCGAGAGCCGCCACTCGCGGTAGGTCTTGACGATGGCGCCGAAGTGGCCGTCGGCGCAGGGGCCGATGATGTCGAAGCCGGAGCCGAGCGGCAGCTTCTGGCGGAAGGTCAGGCCGCCCGAGGGGAGCTGGTTGTAACGCCATTCCGTTTCGCGCAGGCTGCGCTCCAGAGCCGGGAAGAGGTGGCTCAGGGCCTGCTGGTAGTTCCACACATGGGTGCAGGAGCCCTCGCAGGAGCCATCGAGCCGGTGCTGGCCTTCCCAGCCCCAGAGCTCGCCATGCTCGAGGCGGATGACGGTGGCGGTGCGCAGGAGCGCGAGGGTGGCGGAGGCCGCATCGATGATGGGGGCGGGAAGCGAAGAGGAAAAGAGACTGTCGCGGAACGCCAGGGTCTGGCCCGCAAGAGGTTCCCAGCGGGCCAGGGCGTCGCGGGCCGAGGCCAGCGAATCGGACCACTGCGTGGCGTAGTAGTTGGTCCATAGCGGGGTCGTGCCGGCCGGGATCTGGCCGTCGGGCTTGTTGCGGAAGGCCCAGTAGATATCGCCGCGGGGGAAGTTCCAGGAAATGACGAAGCGGATGACGGCGCGGCCGCCGGCGGGCACGGTGACCCTTGCCGCGAGCGTGCCGTGCTCGGGGACCTGCTGCATGTGACGCGTCTCGCGCGGGGCATCGTAGTGGCGCGCGGGCAGCGGACCGGGGCGGGCAAAATCCTTCCAGAAGACGGTGAGATCGTCGAACCACTGGCCGCGATAGTGGTGATCCTGATGCTGCACGTCGGGGGCATCGGTGGCGATGGCGAGATCGCCGATCTCGGCCTCGGACTTGCCGGGATCGGCGGTGCGCAGGTGGAGCGCGGCCACGCCGTCCTGCCGGACGAAGGCGTGGTCGCCGGAGTTCGAGCCCAGATTGCCGAGCGTGCCGGCGAGCGTGTAGTCGATGGGCCGGCCGGTGGTGTTGGCGAGTTCGAACACGAACATGGCGACGGGCATGGAGCTGTCGCGGTCGTTGTGCGGGATGAAGGGCGAGAGGGCGGTGAGGCGCACGGCGCCGGGGAAGCGCCCATCGCGGAAGGTCAGATCGGCGGCGGGGAAGCGGCCATAGAAGGCGACATCGCGGAAGTGCGGCAGGCCGACCAGCGACTGGCGCATGGCGCCGTGGCCGAAGCCATCGAACATGGGCCTGAGGCCGGGGCCGCCGGAGGGATTGTCGTCATAGGGGCCGTTGAGGACGCGGGCATCGAGGAGCCGGCCCTCCTGCTCGGCCTTGACGGCGAAATGCGAGTATCCGTTGTAGCCCTGCAGGGCGGGGCGGTTGCGGATGGACCAGTCGACAAGGCGGCCGGAGCCCGACAGCGACAGGCCGCCCGACCCGATGCCGCCCAGCGGAAAGCGCACATAGCGCGAGCGCTCGCCCAGATAGGCGAACTGCGGATCAATGGCGCGGAGGTCATCCCACATTCTGGAGGT
>DASZSH010000183.1:0-9808 GCA_035548755.1 Devosia sp. | reverse complement strand
GATCTGGCAGCTCTGGGCCACATTCTTCTGATTGTAGGAGTTGCAGGCGAAGGCGAAGGCCGAGTCGGCCAGCATGAAGATGTAGCCGCCATGGCAGGAGCCATGCCCGTTCACCATCGTCTCGGTGATCATCATGGAGAGGCGCGCTGCTCCCGCCTCCACGTGCTCGAGCTGCATGCCGAGACCGCGGCTGGCTTTGTCCTCGGCCCACATGGCTTCCGCGCTCAGCCGCGCCACCATCGCCGGATCGTCCGCCATGGGGGCGCTCAGTCCTTTCGGCCGGTAAAGTTGGGCGTCCGTTTCTCGAGGAAGGCTGCGACGCCCTCCGCGTAATCGGGCGATCGGCCAGCAAGCCGCTGCAAGTCGCGCTCGAGGTTGAGCTGCCCCTCCAGCGTGTTGGTCGAGGAGGCAGCGAACGCCTGCTTCTGAAGCCCCAGTCCGTAAGTTGCGCCCTGGGCAAGCCGTGCGGCAATGCCATCGACCTCGGCGGTGAGCTTGTCGTCGTCGACGGCCTTCCAGATCAGGCCCCAGGCCTCGGCCTTGTCGGCCATCAACGGCTCGGCGAGCATGGCGAGGCCCTTCGCTCGCGCTTCGCCGACAAGCCGGGGCAGGAACCAGGTGCCGCCGCAATCCGGGACCAGCCCGATCCTGGCAAAGGCCTGCATGAAGCTCGCCGATCGGGCCGCGTAGACGAGATCGCAGGCCAGCGCAACGCTGACGCCAGCGCCGGCGGCCATGCCGTTGACACTGGCGATGATGGGCTTCGCTAGCGTCTTGAGAAGCTTGATGAGCGGGATATAGCGCTCGATCACGAGGCCGAGGTCGGGCTGTGGGCCACCCCTCACATAGACGCCATCCGCGAGGTCCTGGCCGGCCGAGAAGGCGCGTCCGGCACCCGTCAGCACGATAACCCGACAGCTCTCATCGCGCTCGGCCGCCTCGAGGGCCCGCGTCAGCTCCTCCCTCATGACCGCGTTGAACGCGTTGAGCTTGTCGGGGCGGTTCAGCGTCAGGCGTGTGATGCCTCCCGCCGTGCTCACCAGCACCGTGCCACTGGCCATCGCCGTCTCCTTTGATAGAACGTGGCGATCCGTATTCACGCCGTCGGGATTGTGCCGATAGAGCAGGACGAGCGCAATCCGACACCGGACGGATGCGGGCGCGATCCGGCGGTGGCGTGCTAGAGTGGCCCCCAAGGCCGGCAAACGAGGATGGAGACGTTTCGATATGTGGTTTTCAGGGATGCTCGGGCTGATCGCGGCCACCCTGCTGCTGACGGGGCCGGCCATGGCTCAGGGCACGATCAAGATCGGCGAGCTCAACAGCTACAAGACCGTTCCGGCCTTTCTGGAGCCCTACAAGCGCGGATGGGAGCTGGCCGTCGAGGAGATCAACAAGGCCGGGGGTATCGGCGGCAAGAAGCTCGAGGTCGTCTCGCGCGACGACAACGGCACGCCGGGTGACGCGGTGCGTGCAGCCGAGGAGTTGGTCTCGCGCGAAGGCGTGGCCCTGCTCACGGGCACGTTCCTGTCGCACGTCGGGCTCGCCGTGTCCGACTTTGCCAAGCAGCGCCAGATCCTGTTCGTTGCGGCCGAGCCGCTGACCGACAAGATCGTGTGGGAGAACGGGAACAAGTACACCTATCGCCTGCGGGCCTCGACCTACATGCAGACCTCGATGCTGGTGGACGATGCCGTCAAGCTGGCGAAGAAGCGGTGGGCCCTCGTCTATCCGAACTACGAGTACGGGCAGTCGGCGATCGCCTCGTTCAAGGCCCTGATGGCGGAGAAGCAGCCGGGCGTGGAATTCGTGGTCGAGCAGGCAGCACCGCTCGGCAAGATCGATGCCGGCGCGGTGGCGCAGGCCGTCGCCGACGCCAAGCCGGACGCGATTTTCAACGTCACGTTCGGCGCCGACCTGCAGAAGTTCGTTCGCGAGGGCGAGACGCGCGGCCTGTTCAAGGACCGGCCGGTGTTCAGCCTGCTGGGCGGCGAGCCCGAGTACCTCGATCCGCTCAAGGATGAGGCGCCCGTCGGCTGGTACGTCACGGGCTATCCTTGGCAGACGATCGACACGCCGGAGCACAAGGCGTTCATCGACGCCTACAAGGCCAAGTTCAACGACTACCCGCGGCTCGGCTCTGTCGTCGGCTATGCGACGATCCAGTCGATCGGCGCGGCGCTCAAGAAGGCCGGCAGCAGCGACACGGAGAAGCTCGTCGCGGCGATGGACGGGCTGGAGGTGATGACGCCGTTCGGCAAAATTGCCTATCGCGGCCTCGACCACCAGTCGACGATGGGCGCCTATGTCGGGCGCACGGCGGTGAAGGACGGCAAGGGGGTGATGGTCGACTGGCGCTATGAGGCCGGCGACAAGCATCTGCCGCCCGATTCGGTGGTCAAAGGCAAGCGGCCGACCAACTAAAGCCGTCACGCAAGCGAAGCGCCAGGTTTCGGGGGATGCGCATGGCGGTCAGCATCGGCGTGTTCGCCTACATCGCCTTGCAGTTCGCGATCGGCATCTGGGTATCGCGACGCATCCGTGACGAGAAGGACTATGTCCTGGGTGGCCGCCAGCTCGGCGTGAGCCTGGCGTCGTTCTCCGTGTTCGCGACCTGGTTCGGGGCGGAGACCGTGATGGGGTCCTCCGGGCGCGTCTACAAGGATGGCTTGTCGGGAGCTCAGGGCGAGCCGTTCGCCTATGCGGTCGCCATTCTCGTCATGGGCTTTCTCTTCGCCGTGCCGCTCTGGCGGCGCGGCCTGATCACCTTCGGAGATTTCTTTCGCGAGCGTTTCTCTCCCGGCGTCGAGCGGCTGACGGTGATTTTGCTCATCCCAGGATCGGTCCTGTGGGCCGGGGCCCAGGTGCGTGGCTTCGGGCAGGTCATGAGCCACACCACCGGTCTCGATTTGTGGACGGCGATGACCGTGGCGGCCGCGGTCGTGGTCGCCTACACGGCATTCGGCGGGCTGCTTGCGGACGTCTACACCGACTTCGTACAGGGAATTGCGATTGTTGCTGGTCTGGTGGCGATGCTGATTGCTGTCGCCATGCAAACCGGAAGCCCTTTCGCGATGCTGGCAAGCGTCGAGAGCGTCCGGCTCCAGCCGATGGCGCCCGATCAGTCGCTGCTCGAGTTCATCGAGCAGTGGGCAATCCCGATTTGCGGATCCCTGGTCGCGGTCGAGCTGATCTCGCGGATTCTCGCGTGCCGCTCGCCGGAGGTCGCGCGCCAAGCCACGCCGCTCGGCGGCATCTACTATCTCCTGGTCGCACTGATCCCGGTCTACTTCGGGTTCATCGGACCGCAAATTGTGCCGGGGCTCTCAGAGCCGGAGCAGCTGTCGCTGGCCATCGCCCAGGCCTACCTGCCCCTAATGCTGTACATCATGTTCGCGGGCGCGCTGATCTCGGCGGTCCTTTCGACGGTCGACTCGGCCCTGCTGGCCGCCGCAACGCTGCTGTCGCACAACATCATCCTGCGCCTCGTGCCCAGCCTGTCGGAGGCGGCCAAGGTGCGTGCTGCACGCGCCGGCGTGGCGGGCCTGGGCCTCGTGGCCTATCTGCTGGCGCTGCGGGCCGAGGGCATTGCCGACCTTGTCGAGACCGCGTCGGCCTTCGCTACCGCGGGTGTCTTCGTGGCCATGGTGTTCGGCCTGTTCACCGGGCTCGGCGGCGCTTTCAGCGCCTATGCGGCACTCATCCTGGGCTCGTTGATCTGGGTTGCAGGGCAGTACGTGCTGGACCTGCGGGCCCCTTATGTCGCCGGCCTTGTGGCCGCCGCGTTGGGATATCTCACAGTCGCCTGGGCCGAACGCTTTCAGGAGGGCTGGACCGCAAGGGAGAAATGATGGCGCCACGTCGCCCAGGCGTCCTGTTCGGGACTTGTCGCTTTCGGGGTGCGAGACGGATACACAGCATGTAAAGTGTCGACACGGCAGCCTCGGCTGGCGGACGAGAACGTGGCGCGCACAGCGCCCAGGGAGGACGCGTCTTTCGACACCAGCCGGTGGTCGGCATGGTCGTCGATCTGTCCTCAATGAAGCCATCGCGCCGGGATGCGACACCGCGTCAGGCTATGGCGGTTGCTCGGCGCGAGACTAGGTTGTCGGGATTGGAGCTTTGGAGACGCCCTCAGTGAATCAGAATGCGCAGCCGATGGCGCCCCTGCTGCAGGTGAACGGGGTTACGCTGCAGTACAAGACGAAGCATCACCTCGTCACGGCCACCTATCGGGTGAGCTTCGACGTGCTTCCGTCCGACCGCTTCGTCCTGCTGGGGCCGTCAGGCTGCGGCAAGTCGACGATCCTCAAGGCTGTCGGGGGCTACATGCCTCCGACCGAAGGCACCATGAAGCTCAAGGGCCAGATCATTCGCCGGCCGGGCCCGGATCGGGTCATGGTGTTCCAGGAGTTCGATCAGCTCCTGCCCTGGAAGACGGTGAAGAAGAACGTGATGTTTGCGCTGGAGTCCTCCGGCAAGCTCAAAGGCAAGGCCGCCGAGGACAAGGCCATGCAGTACATCGAGAAGGTCAACCTGACCAAGTTCGCCAACAGCTACCCGCATACGTTGTCGGGCGGCATGAAGCAGCGGGTGGCCATCGCGCGCGCGATGGCCATGGAGCCTGACATCCTGATGATGGACGAGCCGTTCGCCGCGCTCGATGCCCTTACCCGCCGCAAGATGCAGGACGAGCTGTTGCAGCTTTGGGAGGATACACGGTTTACGGTTCTGTTCGTCACGCATTCCATCCCGGAAGCCGTCCGCATCGGCAACCGCATTCTGTTGCTGTCGCCGCATCCGGGGCAGGTCAAGGCGGAGCTCAACAGCGACGGCAACGACGACGTGGATCAGCGCCACAACATGAAGCTGTCAGAACGGATTCATCGCATGCTGTTCTCCGATCAGGTCGAGGAGCAAGGAGTACCGGTCCATGAATGAGATGCGACCAGTGGCGCAGGCTCCCGCCGTCCGCCCGGAGTATGAGCTGCAGACGTCCGCCTCGCGCGATTTCGGCATCGTCGAGAAGCCGCTGACGACCTTCGAGAAGCTCTACAACAACCCCTTCCTGAGAAAGTCGCTGCTGCTGGTGTTGATGGCGGTCGTCTGGGAGGTCTACGCCCGGCGGCTCAACAACCCGCTTCTGGTCCCGACCTTCGGGGCAACCATCGAGGCTTTCTGGGGCGCGATGGCCTCTGGAGAGCTGTTCGGCAAGGCGCTGAATTCGGTGCGGCTACTGCTGCAGGGCTATGCGGTGGGGCTGCTGCTCGCGGTCGGGTTGACCACGCTGGCGATGATGACCCAGCTCGGCAACGACCTGCTCGAGACTCTGACGGCCATGTTCAACCCCCTGCCGGCCATCGCCCTGCTGCCGATCGCGCTGATCTGGTTCGGCCTCGGCGACAAGAGCATCATTTTCGTGCTGGTCCACTCGGTCCTGTGGGCGGTCGCGCTCAATACCCATTCAGGATTCAAATCCGTCTCCAACACGCTCAGGATGGTCGGCAGGAATTATGGCCTGCGAGGCATCGGGTACGTGCGCAAGATATTGATTCCGGCCGCTTTCCCCTCGATTCTTACCGGCCTGAAGATCGGCTGGGCCTTCGCCTGGCGCACCTTGATCGCGGCTGAGCTCGTGTTCGGGGCCAGCTCGGGCAAGGGCGGCCTCGGCTGGTTCATCTACGAGAGCAAGAACCAGCTTGATATTCCATCGGTTTTCGCGGGTTTGTTTACCGTGATCATCATTGGCTTGTTGGTGGAAAACCTCATCTTCCGTAATGTCGAAGCGGCGACAGTCCGGAAATGGGGGATGCAGAACTAGAACCTAGGGCAAAAATTCGTCGAGTCTGACTAGACGCGGCTGGGGTCAAGCCCCATGTAGCCCGTGCTCGACCGTCAGTTGGCTGAGCCTGACCGGCGGCCGCGAGCCAACCCATATGCTTGGGTTGAGACTTATCGACGCAACATTCCGATCTTAACGAAATGCATTGGCTTGGGATTGGCCGGCCAGTAAAGAGGGCTAGGTTGGGCAGGCTCAAATTCCCAGGCCTGAATCGTGGGCAGCAATCAAAGAGTTCTCTGATCGTGTCGAGTGCGCGTATGAAGTGCCACGTGTTCGTCGACTTCGACGGCACCATTGCACCTTCCGACACAACCGACCTGCTGCTCGAGCAGTTCGCCGATCCGCGCTGGCAGGACATCGAGGACGAATGGAAGGCCGGCCGCATCGGGTCGCGTGAATGCCTCGTTCGTCAGATCGACTTGGTGCGGGCAACCCCCGATGAGCTCGACGCGTTCGTCTCTGGGATCGGTATCGATCCGAGCTTTCCGGCCTTCGTCAGCCTATGCCAGGCCCAAGACTATCATGTGACGGTCGTATCCGATGGGCTTGATCGCGCGGTGGGAGCCGTGCTGGCCCAAGCGGGCATCGATCTGCCCTACTTCGCCAACCACCTGGAGTGGCTGGGCGGGGATCGCTGGCGTCTCGGCTTCCCGCACGCCCGCAGCGACTGCCGCTCGCTGTCGGGCAACTGCAAGTGCCAGTTCGCCGAGGCCGCTGTCGGGGCCGTGCGCGTGGTCGTCGGCGACGGCCGCTCCGATTTCTGCGTTTCCGAGCGGGCGGACCTCGTGCTGGCGAAAGGCGCCTTGGCTCAGCACTGCCGCGGCAACGACCTGCCTTACTTCGGGTTCCACACCTTCGACGAGGCCAGGGATCTGCTGGCGCGCTGGATCGAGGAGAGCGCCGCGGTTGGCGATGGACGCCAGTCTTTGAGGGACGAGTAAATGGATAAACCCCTTCATTGGCGCGAGGGCGCCTCAGCGAAAGCCGAGCTGAGCGAGGCCGAGCTCCTGGAGCTCGAGGCCAAGTATTGCTCGCACGGCGACACCGTCCACTACACGAACCCACCGAAGATCTTCGACCGGTGCGAAGGCTCGTTCATGTACGATGCGGACGGGCGCGAGTTCCTCGACCTGCAGATGTGGTACTCGGCGGTCAACTTCGGCTACCGCAACGAGCGCCTGAACAATGCCGTTCGCAGGCAGCTCGACACGCTGCCTCAAGTCGCCAGCCAGTACCTGCACCGCGAGAAGATCGAGCTGGCGGCGATGATCGCCCAGGATGCCGAGCGGAAGTTCGGCACCAAGGGCCGGGTGCACTTCAATGTGGGCGGCAGCCAGGCCGTCGAGGACAGCCTCAAGCTCGTGCGCAATGCGAAGAACGGCAAGAGCCTGATGTTCGCGTTCGAGGGCGGCTATCACGGACGCACGCTCGGCGCATCCGCCATAACCTCGTCCTACCGCTATCGCCGCCGCTATGGGCACTTCGGGGACCGGGCCCAATTCGTGCCGTTCCCCTATCACTTCCGCGGCCCCAAGGGGATGAGCAAGGAGGAGTACGGCGAGCACTGCGTGAGGCAGTTCGAGCGCCTGTTCGAGACCGAATATTACGGCGTTTGGGACCCGAAGGCCGGGCAGGCCGAGTATGCGGCGTTCTACGTCGAGACCATCCAGGGCACCGGCGGGTATGTGGTGCCGCCCAAGAACTTCTTCCGCGAGCTGAAGAAGGTGCTGGACAAGTATGGCATCCTGCTCGTGGTCGATGACATACAGATGGGCTTCTTCCGCACGGGCAAGCTCTGGTCGATCGAGCATTTCGGCGTGCAGCCGGATGTTCTGGTGTTCGGTAAGGCCCTGACGAATGGGCTCAATCCGCTCTCCGGCATCTGGGCACGCGAGGAGTTGATCAACCCCGAGGTGTTCCCCGCGGGCTCGACGCACTCCACCTTCAACGCCAATCCGATGGGCACCGCCGTCGCTCTGGAAGCCATGCGCATGATGGCGGAGACCGACTATGAGAGCATGGTGATGGAGAAGGGGGCCTATCTGCTCGAGGGGCTCAAGGAACTAAAGCGCCGGCACAAGGTTGTTGGCGATGTCGACGGCCTCGGGCTGGCCCTGCGCATGGAGATTTGCGAGCCGCACGATAGCTTTACACCTTCGAAAGCGATCGTAGATCGCATGGTGGACGAGGCTCTCAAGGGCGACCTCGAGGTCGACGGGCGCAAGTACGGTCTCGTTCTCGATATCGGCGGCTACTACAAGAACGTCGTTACGCTGGCGCCTAGCCTGCACATCACTAGAGACGAGATCGATCTGGCTCTGAAGCTGCTCGATCAACTGATTGGCCGCGTCACGAAAGGGCTGACGTAGCGAGGGCAGCCGAGGGGGCCGAGCCGACAACAACTCCGACCGCACTTCGTCGGGCCTGATGGCAGGAGGAATGCCGCGAACGGCCCGACTGCCGGGCACGGCCCGACAAAGACAAGATGCTCGAATTCGAACAGTGATCGGATAACAAGAGAAAAATGACCATAAAGGACAGGAGTACCTTTCACTCAGGAGGTCGCGTCGGCTTTCTCCTCATCCACGGCCTGGGTGGCACGCCCGTGGAGCTGCGCTTCGTTGCGCAGGGGTTGGCGCGTGCGGGGCACACAGTCTATTGCTGTCAGCTCGCAGGCCATTGCGGCACCATCGAGGACTTGCGCACGTCCACGTGGCAGCAGTGGTACGCGAGCGTGAAGCAGGCCCACGACCGGCTGAAAGAGCACTGCGACATCATCATTGCCGGCGGATTGTCGATGGGCGGCATCCTGGCACTGCACCTCGCTCACGAGCGGCCGCAGGAAGTGCACGGGCTGGCCCTCTATGCGCCGACCTTGAAGCTCGATGGCTGGGCCATGCCCTGGTATTCGTTCGTGCTGCGCTGGGTGCGGCCGACGCCGATCAAATTCGAGCTCAATCTTCCCGAGCACGATCCGTATGGCATCAAGGACGAGCGTCTGCGCGCCTTCGTCGTCGGCAGCATGCTCAGCGGCGACAGCTCGGAGGCCGGCGTCTTCTCCACGCCGGTGCGCTCGTTCGCCCACTTCAACAGTCTCCTCGCCGTGGTGAAGAAGGAGCTGCGCAGGATCACCACGCCGGCGCTGATCATTCACCCACGTGAGGACGACATCGCCAGCCTCGGCAATGCGCTCTATCTGCAGCGCAAGCTGGGTGGACTGGTCGACACCGTCGTGCTCGACGACAGCTACCACATCGTCACGCTCGATCGGCAGCGGCACGTGGTTGTCGAGCGCTCGATTGCCTTTGCCGAGGCGATCGAGAAGAGCGCCGACCAGCGTGCGGCGATTGCCCGTCCGCTGCATCGCGTCGCTGCAGAGTAGCCGAGACCAACGCGCGGCGTGGGCGCCCGGCAGGGGAAAGGCAATCGTCGTCCGCCGGGCGCGTCGCGGTTCAGGCGCGAGGAGGATCAGGCAGCCTTCACCAGGCGGGTCTGCAGGTCGAGGACGGCCATCATGAAGCCGACGCGGTCCTCGACAGCCTCTGCGAGGATCGAGAAGTAGTTGGCCCCCTCGGGCACGATCTCGCCGACGACCTCGCCATACTCGAAGTGCAACTCCGCCTCGTGCTTGCGGGCGATGGCTTGCATTTTCGAGTTCTCGGCAAGGCAGCTCATGTAGAGAAGCTGCACCCCGCGATTGCGTGCCGTCCGGATCACGCGCCCCATCAGCTCGGTGCCGATTCCCTGATCCTGGTATGCCTTCTCCACCGAGAATGCAGCCTCGGCTTCGCGCCCCCATGTGTCGCCGAGCTTCCTGAGCTCGGCGGCGGCGCGCACCTCGCCATCGACGATAAAGCCGAAGACGAGGCTGCCCATGTCGTTCATCCTGGCGGCGTAGTCCTCGATGAAGGCGTCAGCTACGCCATGCGCGAAGCGCAGGCGGCGGCTGTCCTTGTCGAGCCGCAG
>DASZSH010000182.1:0-2799 GCA_035548755.1 Devosia sp. | reverse complement strand
CGCGTCTGGCCGGTCTGGAAGGCCAACGCGATCATCTCGAACTGCACGTCGACCAGCTCGGTGAAGTCATCCGGCGTGCCCACCGGCGCATCCGGCAGATTGCCCAGGGAATTGGCCTTCGCCATGAGCTTGGAGACGCGCTTCTCGACCTCGCGCACCGACTCGAGGTAATTGCTGACGAGCGCCCGATCCGCCGCGCCCAGCCGACGGTTCAAGCTCTCGGTGGCTTCCATCGCGTAGTCGAGCAGGCTGTCCGTGGCCTCGAGGCGCGCGATGCGATCGGCGTTGGAATCGCCGGGGCCGAACATGCCGTAGAACACCTTGCGCGGATTGCCTTCGAGCGGCAGCGCCTGGTTCGGGCCGCGGTAAGAGATGGCCCCGCCGGGCTCGCCGCACAATTCCAGCGAAGTGATCGGGGTGTCCTGCCCGATCTGCTTCGCGGCGACCTGGTCGATGGACGTGCCCGCGCCGGGACCCCAGGGGCTCATCTGCGGATCCTGACAGGTGAGCCAGGCCTGCTCGGTGATGCCGTGCGGAGGATTCTGGCGCTCGCCGGCCTTGTTGCGGATGTTGGTGATCACCGTGACGTAGTCACGCACCTTTTCCAGCGGCTTGAGGATGCGCGAGAACTCGAAATCCTTGCCCGTCCCCTTGGGCACCCAAAACTTCTCCACCGCGCCGTGCGGGATGTACACGAACCCGAGTCGCGGCTGGATCGCGGCGGCGGTGTTGGCCAACGCAGTGCCGGCCGGGATCATCGCGTCGAGCAACGGCAGCGAGATGGCGACACCTGCGCCCTTCAGCACCGTGCGGCGGGAAAGATGTTTCTTCGTCAGGAACATGGTCTGAGCCTCCAGCCTTCAACGCGCGGACGAGTCGCGACTCGCGACAGAAACCTGCGCGGTGGTCGTGCGGGGCGGCGGTGCGGACGGCGCGCGCCGGCGGAACGCATCGCTGTTCACGACGCCCATCACGATGGATTCGAACGTGTTGTTGTGGTCCTTGGCGCTGCGCACGATGCGGCGCACGCTCGGCATGTCGTGGAAGTCGACGGCCCGGCCGAGCGCGTAGGTCATCAGCTTCTCGGTGATGATCTGCACGAACTGGTCGCTGCGCGCGGCCAGCGCATTGCGCAAGCCCACCGGTCCCGCGATCACCGTACCATCGGGCATCGTTGCCGTCGGATCGATGGGCAGGTGGTACTGCGGGTCCATCGTGCGGTATGCGCCCACGGTGTTGAAGTTCTCGAGCGCGAAGCCCAGCGGATCCATCACGGCGTGGCAACTTGCGCACGTGGGGTTCTGCCGGTGCATTTCGGTCTGCTCGCGCACGGTTTTCGGCTTGCCCTTCGCGGCGTCGCTCAGGGGCGGCACGCCTTGCGGCGGGGTGGCCGGCGGCGTGCCGAGGATGCGCTCCATGATCCACGCGCCGCGCAGCACCGGCGCCGTGCGGTTCGGGTTCGCGGTGAGCATCAGAACGGCACCCTTGCCGAGCAGACCGAAGCGGTTGGGATCCTTCAGCGTGACCTTGTGGAAGCCGTTGCCGCGGACGTCTTCCATGCCGTAGATGAGTGCGACCTGCTCGTTCATATACGTGTAGTCGGCGGTGAGCAGATCCGTCACGGCGCGCTCTGAGCGCAGGATGCTGTCCATGAACGGCTCCAGCTCCTTCTTGAACGCGGGGCGCGGGTCATAGACGCCGCTCGCGTAGCTGAAGAGCGCGGCCGAGGGAACGATGTTGTCCAGCTTGGCGACATTGAGCCACTGGAACGCGAAGTCGCGCGTCAGCGAAATCCCCTTCGGGTCCGCGATCATGCGGCGCACCTGGGCCTCGAGCACCTCGGGTTTCGAGAGCTCGTGCTTCTTCGCCACGGTCAGCAGCTCGTCGTCCGGGAGGCTGCTCCACAGGAAGAAGGAGAGACGCGACGCCAGCTCCAAGTCGTCGAGTGCGCGCGCGCCTTCGTCCACCGCCGCCTCGGCGCGGAACAGGAAGTGCGGGCTCGCAAGGATTCCGGCGATGGCTTCCCGCACACCGGCTTCGAAGCCGTCTTTCTTGCTGGTGCGATCGTAGAAGCGCATCAGCGGGGCGAGATCCTCGCCTTGCACCGGGCGGCGGAAGGCGTGTTCCGCCAGGCTGCTGACGATCTTCTCGGCGCAAGGCCGCTCCTCGGCGGGGCTCGCCGGCTTGCAGATGAAGATCTTCTTGCGGCTCGGCGAGTCGCTCATGCCCGTGATCTTCACCGGGCCCTTGATGTGAAACGCGTGCACGGCCTGCACGCGGTGCTGGCCACCCTCCAGTAGGTTGGCGGTGCGTCGATCGTCACTGGGCTGGTACTGAAGGGTGCGCCCGTCGTCCTCGGCATAGCTGCGGCGGAGGAAGGTGACGGCCACCGTGTGCTGGCCGGCCGTGGCGTTGAAGTGGATGTCCTTCAGTCGGGCGTTGATTCTGGCGACCGCGTCATCGAGCTTCTGGTCGATGGCCTTGTGATCCTCCTCGCCGCCGATCTCGGTGCGCCAGAATTCCTTGCCATCGAGCAGCGCGATGACGGTGTTCCTGAACTCCATGTTGGGCACTGTGCGGGCCAGGGCCATATCGCCGATGCTGAGCACGTACTCGCCGTCAGCCGGGAAGGTGTGCAGCGCACTCATGCCGCCGCGGGTGCCGAAGGGCATGCCGTCCTTGTAGCGCTGCTGATTGCCCGAGCCCATGGCGGGCGCCGCCGCCAACGACAGGATCATGTTGGCGGGCGAACCGTAGGTGGTCTCGAGCGGCACGGATTTCGGATCGCCCACCGCCTCC
>DASZSH010000181.1:0-4727 GCA_035548755.1 Devosia sp. | reverse complement strand
GGCTTGGGGTCGGCGCAGGCGACGCGGCCGAGGCACAGGAAGTTGTCGCGGTTGAAGGGGCCCAGATCGAGCGACTTGAATCCAAACTGCGCGAGCACGGCATTGGGCTGCCAGTAGTAGAACAGGATCGGTTGCTTGCGGCTCTCGGCCTCCGAGATGAGCGTGTCGAGCTCGAAGCGATTGGCCGGCTCAACGATGTCGAAGAGATCCTGCAGCCCGTTAGCCCGGATGAGATTGCGATTGACGACCGAGCAACCCCAGTCGGGCGGGCAGGAGATGAAGCGGCCCTTCTTGCCCCCGGGCGGCACGAAATCGCGCCAATAGGTCTTGAGATCGGCGACGCCCTTGAGGTCAGGGTGCGCGGCGGCGACATAGTCGGGCACGAACCAGCCCTCGAACACCGGTTCGACGTAGGCGGCCCCGGCCTGGCGCACCTCCTGGGTCTTCAGAGCCGCGTTCCAGACATCGGCAATTCGTGTGATCCACAGTTCGGGGGCAACCGCCGGCTGGCCGTTGTTGCCCATCGAGGAGGCCGTCGAAGCCAGATCGCCCGGCACGACCTCGACGGCGCAGCCGAAGTTCTGGCGGATCAGGCGGGCGTGGATTTCAGCCAGCAGTTCAGCCGAAGGCCACTGCATGCGGGCGATGGTGATGGTTTCGCCGCCGCAGGGCTGCGGACCAGCCGGCTCGACAGACGACGACGCCTCGCTGGGGGCGGGCTCCGCCGCGTCGGAGGACGCATCGGGCGTTTCGGTGGCGGAGGGAAGCGGCAGCGAGGTGACCGAATCCTGGGCGATGGCAGGCAGGATGGATGCCGCCGCCAGCAGAAAGGTGAGCAAACTTCGAAGCATGAACCGGTTGCCGGACGCCTGAGGCCGGTGGGAAGCCTAAGCGCTTCGGCTGGCCAGGCGCAATGCGGAGCGCGATTTTACCAGTCGATCAAATCCGGGTGACTCACCCGGACGATTTGTGCAATATCGCCGCCAGCGGGCGCCTTTTGGGGGCTCCCGACAAGATGTTGTGCCGGTCGAACAAGGCCTGAACGCCGACGATACGGGGCAACCATTGCAGAGGGACATCATGATCAATGTGAACAAACTGGCCGGTCTTGTGGCCGCTGCCGCCATTCTGGCGGCTTCGCCCGCGATGGCCGCCGACGTGAAGGTCGGCATCCTCGGGGACATCACCGGCCCGATCGAAGCCCTGGCGGGCCCGATTGTCAAAGCGGCCCAGACGGCGTTTGACGATGTGAACGCGCAGGGCGGCATTCTCGACGGCGGCAAGATCAACGTGGTGACCGGGGACAGCGCCTGCGACCCGTCCGTGGCCGGCCCCGCCGCCGACAAGCTCGTGAACACCGACCAGGTTGTGGGGATCGTCGGCGCCTTCTGCACGGGCGCCACCATCGGCGCGGCGACCGCCGCGGGCATTCCGGGCGGCACCGTGATGATCTCGCCATCGGCTACGGCTCCGGCCCTGACCACGCTCGATGACAAGGACCTTGTCTTCCGTACCGCACCGTCCGATGCCTTCCAGGGCGTCAAGCTTGCCGACCTGCTCATCCAGAAGGGCATCAAGTCGGTTGCCCTCACCTATGTGAACAACGACTACGGCAAGGGCCTCGCCGACGTCTTCAAGGCGACCTTCACCAAGGAAGGCGGCACCATCTCCGCCGATGTGAGCCACGAGGACGGCAAGGCCGACTACCGCGCCGAGCTCGGCCAACTGGCGGCCGGCGGCGACAAGAACCTGGTGATCATCGCCTATGCTTCCGGTTCGGCCCATACGATCCTGCAGCAGGCCGTCGAGGCGGGCGACTTTGATACCTATATCGGCGTCGACGGCGTGATTGGCGACGACCTGCTCAAGGGCATCGACGCCTCGGCGGTCAACGGCCACCTGTTCGCCACCCGCGCCGGCGCCTACACCGGTGAGGGCGCCGCGGCGTTCGATACGGCCGAAGCGGGCCTCAAGAACGACAAGGGCCAGTACGATACCTACGTGCCGCAGGCCTATGACGCCGCCTTCCTGCTCGCGCTCGCGATCGAGAAGAACGGCAAGGCCGACCGCGCGGGCTTGAGCCAGGCGCTCCGCGACGTGGCCACCGCTCCGGGCGAGAAGATCCTCCCGGGCCAGTGGAAGGAAGCTGTCGCCGCGATCAAGGCTGGCAAGGACATCGATTATGAGGGCGCCTCGGGTCCGGCCGAATTCGACAAGGCCGGCGACGTGGACGGCATCATCGTCGAGGTCGACGTGCAGGACGGCAAGTTCGTCGAGGTCGGCCCGGTCAAGTGATCGTCGCGCACGACGTCTGAGTTGACGAAGCCCGGGGGCGACCCCGGGCTTTTCTCTGAGCACCGGCCGGGCCACGGCTTCCGCCCCACGCCTGGAACCGCAGGGAGATCCGGAATGGACCGCAACTTTGAAAGCATCGAGATCACCGACGCCTTCATCGCCCAGATGCGCCAGCATGTGCGGGACTATGTGGCCGTCATCCTGAAGCTGACGGCCAAATACGACCCGGCGCTGGGCATGGACAGCGAACAGGGGCGGATCGTGTGGGCACACGGCAAGCGCAACTATCAGCTGCGGGCCGCCGGAATCATGCCGATCGTGGGGCCGGTGTTCACCCCGCCCTATGCCGGCATCAGCATCTTTGCCGTGCCCGAGGCCGAGGTGCGTGAGATCATGGCGGAGGACCCCGCCGTCAAGGCCGGGCTCTTCACCTTCGATGTCGTCGCCTGGCGGAGTTTTCCGGGAGACACCTTGCCCTGAGGGGGACAGGGTGTTCTCCGGTTCCTTGTTGCCTCGGGCGCTACCGCTCGCGCCGCACAACCTCCGGGATGAGCCCGCGCGGCGCGTAGCGCAAAGCCAGCACGATCACGATGCCCAGCACGAAGACGCGCATCTGCAGCGAACGCGAGTCGATATCGGGGATGGCCCCCCAGCCCAGTTGCGTGGTCCAGCCTGACACGGCGTAGAACAGGGCCTGGCTCAGGGGCGCCGAAAGCACCCAGACGAGATAGATGAACATGGCGCCGAGGAGCGCGCCGAAATTGTTGCCGGCGCCGCCCACGATCACCATCACCCAGAACAGAAAGGTGTGGTTGATCGGCTGATAGGAGCCCGGATCGAAGATCTGCAAGATCGAAACCAGCATGGCGCCGCCGATGCCCATCAGGATCGAGCCGATGACGAAGACCTCAAGCTGCCGCGAGGTCACATTCTTTCCCATCGAGTTGGCGGCGATGTAGTTGTCGCGGATCGCCCTCATCATGCGGCCCCAGGGCCCGCCATAGGCACGCTGGATGAGAAACATCACAAGCGCGAGCACGAGCGCGGCCAGCGCGAAATAGCCCAGGCGCGCATAAACGAAGGACACGTCGATCGCCGTTCCGGTGGCCTGGAACTCGTCGGGCGTGGGTACCGGCCATGGAATGGGCGAGACAGTAAGGGTGCCGCGGGTCAACCAGTCGGCGTTCTTGATCAAGGCGCGGATGATCTCGCCGATGCCGATGGTGGCGATTGCGAGATAGTCGGTTCTGAGCCCCAGCGAGATTTTGCCGATGATCCAGGCAACGCCGGCGGCAAGCACCCCCCCGAAAATCCAGCCGAGCACCGGATGAAGCCCAAGGCCACCGACAAAGCCGGCATTCTTTTCGATGTACTCGGCGGCCGGATCGATCTGGCTGCGGTAGAGCACATAGGCGACGAACCAGCAGGCGACAACGAGCGCCGCCTTCCAGCCGCCCTTGAGCGGAGCGCGCCGGGCGGCCCAGACGAGGGCGAAGCCGACAGCGAAGGCGATGAAGGCGCGCAGCAGCAGCAGCGGGCCGTCGCCGCCCCAGAACTTCATATTGATCGGGTAGGAGATGAAGGTTACGGCGAAGCCGCCGATCATCATCATGCCCATGATACCGAAGTTGAACAACCCGCCATAGCCGAACTGGATGTTGAGCCCGAGCGCAACGAGCGCGAAAGCAGCGCCCTGCAACAACAGGAGCGACACATTGGCGGAGCCCTGCCAAAGGGCGATCGCGACGATGAAGACGATCAGGGCGAAGTAGAGCCAGAGACCACGATAGGTGGAGCTCATGTGGAGGCTCCCTTGAAGATGCCCGTCGGCCGCCAGAGCAGGGTCATGACAAGGATCACGAAGGAGACGGTGAGCTTGTATTCGGTGGGCACGAGACTGAGGTCCGGTGGAATGACAATCCAGCTTGGCAGGGCGCCGGAAATCGGCCTCAGAATGGTCGACCAGTTGAAGACACCCAGCGTTTCGGCGAAACCCAGCAGGAAGCCGCCCGCGATGGCGCCGTAGGCCTGTCCGAGGCCGCCCACGATGGCGGCCGCGAAGATGGGCAGGACGATATTGAAGGCCAGGTCGGGCTTCAGCGAGACATCGAGAGAAAGCATGGTGCCTGCCGCGCAGGCGAGCGCGCCCGCGATGATCCAAGTCACGCGCACCACAAGCTGGGTATTGATGCCCGAGACCTGCGCAAGGTCGGGATTGTCGGACATGGCGCGCATCGCCTTGCCCAGCCGCGTGCCGGTAAGGAAGTAGTTGAGGATCATGATCAGCAGCGCCGTCACGATCACCATGATGAGCTGCGGCTCGGTGAAGGTGATGGGGCGCGCGCCAGCCCAGCTCATGTCGAAGCGGAATATGGTCTTGGGCTCGCCATAGTCGAAGAAGCTGTAAGTGCCGGTGCCGAAGAACAGGCGAA
>DASZSH010000180.1:0-47401 GCA_035548755.1 Devosia sp. | reverse complement strand
CGCATGGCGAGCCGCTACGGCGTCCCCGCGGGCTCTTCGCTCACGGACTGGCCGATCGGCTACGACGATCTGGCGCCCTATTACGAACAGGCCGAGTGGGAGATCGGCGTTTCCGGCGAGGGCGGGAGCAATATCGGGCAGGGCGCGCGGCGGCGCGGCTATCCCATGCCGGCCATGCCGCAGCACCGGACCGGGGCCCTGCTGCGCCAGGGTGCGGAGCGGCTCGGGATCAAGACGTTCACGCCACCGCTGCTCATCAACAGCGTGCCGCATGAGGAACGGGGAGCCTGCATCGAGTGCGGCTCCTGCGTGGGCTTTCCCTGCCCGAGCAACGCCAAGAACGGCACCTGGAACACGGTTCTGCCCCGGGCGCTCGCGACCGGCAACTGCGAGCTCGTCGCGGGCGCGACGGTCGAGCGCATCGAAACGGACGCACATGGCAAGGTCACCGGCGTCAGCTATGTCGAGGAGGACGATGGCGCGCCGGTGCGCCGCAGCGCCCGCGCCAGGGCGGTGGTGCTTTGCGCCGGCGCAATCGAGAGCGCCCGGCTGCTGCTGCTTTCCACATCGCGGCATCACCCGAACGGCCTGGGCAACGCCCGCGACCAGGTCGGGCGCAACCTGCAGGGCCATTACTATGCTGGCGCGTGGGGGCAGTTCGAGGACGAGGTGTACGATCCGCGCGGGCCGGGCGTCACCATCGCCACCTGCGACTTCAATCACGGCAATGAGGGGATCATCGGCGGCGGCATGCTGGCGGACGATTTCATCATGCTGCCGGTGATCTTCTGGAAGACGGCGCGGCCCGAGGACGCGGCGCAATGGGGCCTCGCCGCCAAGGCGTTCATGCGCGACAATTTCCGGCGCATCACGGCCGTCAAGGGGCCGGTGCATGAAATCCCGAACCCCGAGTGCCGGGTTCAGCTCGATCCGCATGTGCGCGACCGCCTGGGCCTGCCGGTGGCGCGGCTTTCGGGCGTGGCCCATGCGGAAACCGTCCGGGCGACGCGCTACATGAATGGCCGGGCCGCCGAGTGGCTGCGCGCCGCAGGCGCCGTTCGCGTCTGGGGAACGGAGCCGGTGGCGCGCCTTTCCGGCGGCCAGCACCAGGCCGGCACCTGCCGCATGGGAGACGACGCGGCGGGATCGGTGACGGACCGCTGGGGGCGGGTGTGGGGCCACGACAATCTCTTTGTGTCCGATGCGTCGCTGCATCCCACCAATGGCGGCTTCAATCCCGTGCTCACCATCATGGCGCTCGCCTTCCGCAACGGCGCCCACCTCGCCGCGCAGCTCTGAGGCTATCGCCTCAGATCGGCAGCACGCGCGAATACTTGACCTGGCCGAGCGCGAAGCTCGATTCGATCGAGGCGACGCCATCGACCTGCGTCAGCTTCTCGCGCAGGAACGCCTCATAGGCCGACAGGTCGGCGCAGACCACGCGCAGCAGGAAGTCGAACTGGCCGGTCATGAGGTAGCATTCCATCACCTCGGGCCACCTGGCGATGGCGGCGGCGAAGCGGTCGAGCTCGGACGCGCGCTGGCGTTCGAGCTTGATGGACACGAACACCGAGACGGGCAGGCCCACCGCGTTCTGGTCGACGGTGGCGCTGTAGGCGGTGATGACCCCGGCGTCTTCCATGCGGCGGATGCGGCGGAGAGCGGGGGAGGCCGAGAGCCCCACGGCATCGGCGATGGACTGGATGGTCATGCGGCCATCCTCCTGCATCACCTTGAGAATGCGCCGGTCGATGTCGGTGAGCGCCATTCTGGCAGATTCTGCCGATCTTCTGGTCGAAACCTTCGAAGTCTTGCGCGAACTGGCGGGCATGGAGGCAAAATAGGCCGAAAGCACCGGCAAGACCAGCGCAGACTGGAGGCCAGTTCCGGAGCGGAGTGCCCATGCACGGAGGAGCCCGTTCGACCGACCGCATCGGCCTGCTCGATGAGCTGACGCGCAAGGCGCTGTGGCTGTCGAACTGGATGATCCACCACGCCAACCACATCCGGCCGAACCCGGACGGCCTCAAGGTCGGCGGCCACCAGGCCTCGTCCGCCTCGATGGCGGCGATCATGTCCGTGCTCTACTTCGCGGTGCTCAGGCCCGAGGACCGGGTGGCGGTCAAGCCGCATGCGGCGCCGGTGTTCCACGCCATCCAGTATCTGTTCGGCAGGCAGACGCGCGAGAAGCTCGAGGCCTTCCGCGGGCTGGGTGGAGCGCAGTCCTATCCGTCGCGTACCAAGGACAGCGACGACGTGGACATCTCGACCGGCTCGGTGGGGCTGGGGGTGGCGTTCACCGCGTTCGCCTCGCTGGTGCAGGACTATGTGCGAGCCAAGCCGTGGGCGCGCAGGGACTGGCCGATGGGCCGCATGGTGGCGCTGGTGGGCGATGCAGAGCTCGACGAGGGCAATGTCTATGAGTGCCTGCTCGAGGGCTGGAAGCACGGCCTGCGCAATGTCTGGTGGGTGATCGACTACAACCGGCAAAGCCTCGACGGGGTGGTGCGCGAAGGACTCTATGAGCGGATCGAGGCGATCTTTCACGCCTTCGGCTGGAACGTCGTTACGCTCAAATACGGGGCGCAGCAGCGCCGGGCCTTCGCCGAGCCGGGCGGAGACAGGCTCAAAGCGTGGATCGACGCCTGCCCGAACGATCTCTATTCGGCCCTGATGTTCCGCGGCGGGGCGGCCTGGCGCGAGCGCCTCGAGGACGAGATCGGCGACCAGGGGCCGGTGAGCGCGATGCTCAGGCGGCGCAGCGACGCCGAGCTCGCGGCGCTGATGGCCAATCTGGGCGGGCATTGTTCCGAGACGCTGCTCGAGCAGTTCGAGGCGGCTGGCGGCGAGCAGCCCACCGCCTTCATCGCCTACACGGTCAAAGGCTGGGGGACGCCCCTTGCCGGGCACAAGGACAACCATGCCGGACAGATGACGTCGGCGCAGATCGAGCAAATGCGGACCGAGATGGGCGTACGCCCCGGGCACGAATGGGACCGGTTCGAGGGCCTCAAGGCGCCCGCGGCCGAGATCGAGGCGTTTCTTGCCAGGGCGCCGTTCAACGCCCGCAAGGAAAGGCGGCTGAGCTCGCCGCGCGTCCCCGGCATCGGACCGGTTGCCCTCGACAGGGCCCCGACATCAACGCAGGCGGCGTTCGGCCGCATCCTCGACGGCATCGCCAAATCCGGGAGCGCGCTTGCCGACCGCATCGTCACATCCTCGCCCGACGTCACGGTTTCCACCAATCTGGGGCCGTGGGTGAACCGGCGGCACCTGTTCGCGCGCCAAAGCCAGGCCGACCGGTTCCAGGCCGAGCGCATCCCGAGCGTGCAGAAATGGCAGTTCTCGCCCGCTGGCCAGCACATCGAGCTGGGCATCGCCGAGATGAATCTGATGCTGCTCCTGGGCGCGGCAGGGCTCAGCCATTCGCTGTTCGGCGAACGGCTGCTGCCGGTGGGCACGCTCTACGATCCGTTCATTGCGCGCGGCCTGGATGCCCTCAACTACGCCTGCTACCAGAATGCACGCTTCCTGCTGGTGGGCACGCCATCGGGCGTGTCGCTGGCCGGCGAGGGCGGGGCGCACCAGTCGATCGGCGCGCCGCTCATCGGCATGTCGCAGGACGGGCTCGCCGCGTTCGAGCCGGCCTTCGCCGACGAGCTTGCGGTGATCATCGACTGGGCCTTCGACTATATGCAACGCGACGGCGAGGCGCGGCCCGACCTCAAGGGCTGGCCGCGCGACATAGCGGGCGGATCGGTCTATCTCAGGCTCTCGACGCGCAGCCTCGAGCAGCCGCCGCGCGAGATGGATGCGGCGCTCAGCAACGGCATCATCGGCGGCGGTTACTGGCTGAGGCCGCCCACGCCCGCCTGCGAAGTCGCCATCGCCTATCAGGGGGTACTGGCGAGCGAAGCCATCGAGGCGGCGGGCCGCATCGGGGGCGAGCGGGACAATGTGGCGGTGCTGGCCGTGACGTCGGCGGACCGCCTCAATGCCGGCTGGCACGCGGCGCAGCGGGCGCGGCTGCAGGGCGATGGCGCCGCGAGCTGCCACATCGAGGCGCTGCTGGGCGATCTGCCGCGGCATGCGGGGCTGGTGACCGCCATCGACGGCCATCCGGCAACGCTGGGCTGGCTGGGCAGCGTGCGCGGCCATCGCGCCATCACGCTGGGGGTCGAGCATTTCGGCCAGACCGGGACGGTGCGCGACCTCTACCGCCATTACGGCATCGACGCGGAGGCGATCGCGGAGGCGGCGCAGAGCTTCTTCGGGGGCGCCCGATGAGGCCGCAACGATGCCGGCATCGGCTTGTCAACGTTCCCCAACTTTGTCAGACATATGTCATTGGGCCACTCGACGGGGAAGCGACATGGCCCTCCAACAAGGGAGAGACGTAATGAACGCGCTGCTCAAGATGGCCAGTGCGGCGTTGCTGCTGACAGGGTTGTCCCTGCCGGCGGCCGCCCTGGCCGACAGCACGGTGACCGCCCCGGGCGGCAACACCAGCGGCACCTACATGGACTACATGAAGACGGTCTACGACCGCGCCGGGGCCCCCGAGATCACCTCGCTGCCCCTCACCGAGTTCGATGCCGACTTCAAGCTCAACCCGATGGGCGCCGCGAGCTGGACGCAGTCGGCCGACGGGCTGACCTGGACGTTCAAGCTGCAGCCCAACCTGGTGTGGAGCGACGGCGAGCCGCTGACGGCGGAGGACTATGTGTTCGCCCTGCAGCGCGCCGCCAAGGAGGGCTACGACTTCAACTGGTACTGGGCATTCGCCGGCGGCATCAAGGGCTGGGGAGACGTGACTGGCGACAAGCACGCCGATCCCTCGACGCTGGGCATCAAGGCGGTCGATGCAACCACGCTCGAAGTCACGACAGACGCGCCGAAATCGTACTTCCCCGGCGTCGCCAGCCTCTGGTACCCGGTGCCCAAGCACGTGGTGGACAAGCTGGGCGACGACTATGCGCTGAACGTGGATACGCTCGTTGCCTCCGGGCCCTTCATGGTCAAGAGCTGGGAGAAGTCGAACAACAACATCACCTATGTGAAGAACCCCAAGTTCAACGGACCGTGGCCGGCGCAGATCGATACGCTGGTGCTCGACAACACGCTGGGGCCGCCGGAAGTGGGCTTCCCGGCCTTCATGGCGGGTGAGGCCGACTGGACCAACCTCAACACCGGGCAGGTGCCGGTGGTGCAGCAGCAGTTCCCCGACGCGATCCGCAAGAACGCCGTTTTCGCGGTTTATTATCTCGCCTTCGACGTCACCAAGCCGCCCTTCGACAATGTCGATGTGCGCAAGGCGTTCCAGGCGGCGATCAACCGCGACGAGCTGACCTCGACGGTGCTCAAGGACACGGCCGTACCGGCCAAGTCGATCCTCGCCCCCTCCTATCCGGGGTTCCAGCAGAAGATCGCCGACGAGGCCAAGTTCGATCCCAAGCTGGCGCAGGATGAGCTCGCCAAGGCCGGTTATCCGGGCGGCAAGGGCTTCCCGCCGATCGAGATCTGGTACCGCGAGCAGGGCGGCTACAACGCCGCCATCGCGGCGCCGATGCTGCAGTACCTGCAGGCTCAGTTCAAGACGATCCTGGGGATCGACATGGGCATCAAGTCGATGCCCTCCAAGGACTGGACGCAGGCGCTCAAGGACCAGACGAACAATCTGTTCCTGGCGCCCTACGAGTACGACTATCTCAATCCCTCCAACTTCTACGATCTGTTCAAGACCGGCGGGCGGCACCACTACGCCTATGCCGACTACGACGCGGCGGTGAATGCCGGCGATGCCGAGGCCGACTGGAACAAGCGCCTCGACGACTACGCCAAGGCCGAGCAGATCCTGATCGATCAGGCGCCGATTGTGCCGCTCGTGCACCCGGTGACGATCGCGGCGGTGAGCGACAAGATCAAGGGCCCGGGCGTTACGCCGAACGCGCAGGGCTTCACGCCGCTCGATCGCCTGGCCGGCTATCTTTATACGCACATCACCAAGCAGTAGGCCTGCAGGCGGGCGCCCACGGGCGCCCGCCAACGACCCTGCCGGGAGGGGGTAAGAGGCGGATGGCGCTCGTCGAGATCGACGATCTGCATGTGAGCTTCAGCCAGCATGAGGGGCTCGTGCAGGCGGTGCGGGGCGTGAGCTTCGAGCTGCAGGCAGGCGAAAGCCTCGGCATCGTGGGGGAGTCGGGCTCGGGCAAGTCCGTCACCTGCTCGGCGCTGCTGCGGCTGCTACGCGTGCCGCCGGCCCGCATCACGGCCCGGCGCATGCGCCTGGATGGCCACGACATCCTGGCGGCAGGCAACCGCGAAATGTCGGCCCTGCGCGGGCGCGTGGCGGCCATGGTGTTCCAGGATCCCATGACCTCGCTCGATCCGGTGTTCACGGTGGGGCACCAGATTTCCGAAACCATCATGGCGCACCGCAAGGTGAGCAAGGCGGAGGCGCTGGAGCAGGCGATCGCGCTGCTCAGGCGGGTCGAGATCAAGAATGCCGAGGCGGTGGTGCGCTATTACCCGCACCAGCTTTCGGGCGGCATGCTGCAGCGGGTGATGATCGCGATCGCGCTGAGCTGCGAACCGGCGGTGCTGATCGCCGACGAGCCGACGACGGCGCTCGACGTCACCATCCAGGCGCAGATCCTGCAGCTCATCAAGGATATCCAGGCCGAGACCGGCATGGGCCTCATCATGATCACGCACGATCTGGGTGTCATCGCCGAAACGGTGGACCGGGTGCTGGTGATGTATGGCGGCAAGGTGATGGAGACCGGTCCGGTCGGGGACATCTTCGCCCATCCGCTCCACCCCTATACCAAGGCGCTGCTCAACAGCATTCCGGGCCAGAAGCCGGGCAAGCAGCGGCTGGTCGAAATTCCCGGCGCCTCGCCCAATCCGGCGCGTCCGCCCAACGGCTGCCCCTTCCATCCGCGCTGTCCGATGGCGATCGTCACCTGCCATCAGGCGACGCCGCCGCTGGAGACGAAGCGGCCCGGGCGGCAGGCCGCATGCATCCGCGTCGAGGCGGAGATGGCCCTCGCATGAGTGAAGCCGCGCTCGAGCTCAGGCAGGTGACCAAGCGCTTCGGCGACGTGGTGGCGGTCGACCGCGTCGATCTCGCCGTGCCGCGCAACCGGGTGGTGGCGCTGGTGGGCGAGTCCGGCTCGGGCAAGACGACGACCGGGCTCATGGCGTTGCGCCTGGTGACGCCAAGCGCCGGACAGATCCTGCTTGAAGGCGAGGACATCACGGCCCTGGGGCAGAAACAGCTCAAGCCGCATCGGCGGCGCATGCAGGTGGTGTTCCAGGACAGCTACGCCTCGCTCGATCCGATGATGACGCTGGGCGAGATCATCGCCGAGCCGCTCGGCATCCACCAGGTCGGCACGCCCGCCGAGCGGCGGGAGCAGGCGCAGGGCTGGCTCGAGAAAGTCGGGCTCGATGGCAGCTACGCCAACCGCTATCCGCACGAACTGTCGGGCGGGCAGCGCCAGCGCGTGGCGGTGGCGCGGGCGCTGATCCTGGGCGCATCGGTGCTGGTTGCGGACGAGCCGACATCGGCGCTCGACGTCTCGGTGAAGGCGCAGATCGTCAACCTGCTGCAGAGCCTGCAGGAACAGATGGGGCTCTCCATCCTGTTCATCAGCCACGACCTGTCGGTGGTGCGCTCGCTCGCCGACGAAGTCGTGGTGATGCTGCGCGGCCGCGTGGTCGAGCGGGCGCCCACGGACCGCATCTTCGCGGCCGCCCGTCATCCCTACACGCAATCGCTGCTCGATGCCGTGCCGGTGGTCGATCCCAGCAGGCGCCGCCGCCGCACCTTCCTGAGCGCCGAGGAGATCGCGGCGCGCACGCCGCGGGTCCGCCCGCACGAGCTCGAGGCGCCCCCGCCCGTCGATACGGCCGAACCGCAGCTCGTGGCGCTCGCCGGCAGCCACTTCGTCGAGGCGATCGTGACGGAGCGCGCAGCATGACCGGCTTCATCGTCCGCCGCGCGCTGTCGATGCTGGTGACGTTCATCGTCGTGTCGATCGTCATTTTCCTGATGATGCATGCCATCCCGGGCGGGCCGTTCGACGGCTATGAGATGCCGCTGCCCGACAACATCAAGCAGAGGCTCATGGCCACTCTCGGGCTCGATAAGCCGCTGTGGGAGCAGTACCTGCGCTATATGTGGGGCGTGCTGCATTTCGATTTCGGCGTGCCCTATCAGAGCCCCGGCGAGACGGTGATGGGGCTGGTCGCGCATGCGTGGCTGCCCAGCCTCACTCTGGGCGGGCTGGGCATCCTCGTGGGCGCGCCGATCGGCATCCTTTTGGGCATGGCGGCGGCGCTGCGCCGCAACTCGTGGATCGACTACCTCGCCTCGGCGGTCGCCACGCTCGGCCTCACCATCCCGGTCTTCATCATCTCGACCGGCCTGATCCTGGTGTTCGCGGTCTGGCTGCACTGGACGCCGGCGAGCGGCTGGGGCGAACCGAAACGCTGGATCCTGCCCATCCTCGCCTATGGCGCGGTGCCGCTTGCGACCTATGCGCGCTATGCCCGCTCCACCATGCTGGACGCGCTCAACAAGCCGTTCGTCACGGTGCTCAGGGCCAAAGGCCTGAGCGAGGGGCGGATCGTCTTCCAGCATGTGCTGCGCAACGCCGCGATCCCGATGGTGACGATCTTTCCGGTGATGTTCGTGGGCATCGCCACCGGCTCGATCTTCGTGGAAGCGATGTTCCGCGTGCCCGGTCTGGGAGCCTATTTCGTCTCCTCGATCGACAAGCGCGATTATCCGCTGGAGATGGCGCTGATGCTGCTGATCAGCGCGCTCTACAGCGTGTCGTATCTGATCGCCGATATCTGCTATGCCCTGCTCAATCCGCGCATCCGGGTGGATGGGGGCAGCCGATGACCGAGATCGCCACCGCCGCCCCGCCGCTCGCCAAGCCCGATTCGGTGCGCCAGCGCAGTCCGCTCTATTTCGCCTGGCGTCGCTTCGTCAGCAACAAGGGGGCGCTGGGCGCCGGCATCGTGCTGATCGTCATCGTGCTGATGGCGATCTTTGCGCCGCTCATCACCACCACTGGCCCGAACGAGCAGGCGTTCCTCACCAATGCGCTCAACTTCCCCTCGGGCGCGCACTGGTTCGGGGTGGACGATCTCGGGCGCGATTTCTTTACGCGCATCGTCTATGGCGCGCGCGTGTCGCTGGGCATCGGCTTTTCCGCGGCGGTGTTCAGTCTCGTGGTGGGCCTGCCCATCGGCGCGCTCGCGGGTTATCTGGGCGGCAAGTTCGATTGGGTGGTCATGCGCGTCATCGAGCTGTTCTCGGTGGTGCCGCCGCTGCTGGCGGCGCTGCTGCTGGCCACGCTCACGCGCGGCGGCGTGTGGGCCATCATCCTGATCGCGGCGCTGTTCGGGTGGAAGGATGTGTGCCTTCTGGTGCGGGCGCAGGTCAAATCCTTCCGCGAGAAGGAATTCATCATGGCCGCGCAGGCGCTCGGGGCCTCGCCATGGCACATCGTGTGGCGCCACCTCATCCCCAATTCGGTGTCGCCGATCATCGTGGGCTTCGTGCTCGCCATCCCGCTGGCCATGATGCTCGAGGCCTCGCTCAGTTTCCTCGGCATCGGCGTGCAGCCGCCGACCCCGAGCTGGGGTCAGATGATCAATGTCGGCATGAACTTCATGTTCTTCTACTGGCACATGGCCGTTTTTCCCACCGCCGCGCTCGCCATCACCATCCTTGCGGCCTCGCTGCTCGGCGACGGCCTGCGCGACGCACTCGATCCGACCCTGAAGGGACGCTGATTTGACCACCAATCTGGCCCAGCACTTTCTGCTCGACCCCGAGGTCCACTTCCTCAACCACGGCTCGTTTGGCGCCTGTCCGCGGCCGGTGTTCGAAGACTACCAGCGCTGGCAGCTGACGCTGGAGCGGCAGCCGGTCGCCTTCCTCGATTCGCGCCGCGGCCTCAGGGCCAATCTCAAGACAGCACGCGATGCGCTCGCGGCGGAGCTCGGCACGAGCCCCGACAATATCGCGCAGGTCGCCAACGCCACCACCGGGCTCAACATCGTCATCCAGTCGCTGCCGCTCGGGCCCGGCGACGAGATCCTCACGACCAACCACGAATACAACGCGCTCGAGAAGACCTGGGCCTATGTGTCGCGCAAGACGGGGGCGAAGGTCGTGGTGGTCACGGTCCCGCTGCCGCTCACCTCGGCCGGGCAGTTCCACGACGCGATAGCGGCCGGGTTCAGCGAACGCACCAGGGTGCTGTTCCTCAGTCACATCACCTCGCCTACGGCGCTGCTGTTCCCCATCGACACGCTGATAGCCGAAGCGCGCCGGCGCGGCATCTTCAGCGTCATCGACGGCGCGCATACGCCGGGGCACATCCCGCTCGACCTCGATGCAATCGGGGCCGATTTCTATTCCGGTAACTGCCATAAATGGCTGATGTCGCCCAAGGGCTCGGCATTCGTCTATTGCCGCCCCGAGTGGCAGGCCATGATCGATCCGCTCGTCATCAGCCACGGCTGGACCGCCGACAACAAGCAGCCCGGCGTGGGCGGGCCGTTCGGCAACTCCGCCTTCGTGGATGAAATCGAGATGCAGGGCACGCGCGACCCGTCGGCATGGCTGGCCGTGCCGGCGGCGCTGGAGTTCCGCCGCGAACACGATTGGTGGCAGGTGGGCGCAGAATGCCGGCGCCTGGCGCAGGAGACGGCGGGCCGGCTCCGGGAGCTCACGGGACTGGCGGCGCTCTCCACGCCCGAATTCTCGGCGCCGCAGATGGTTGCGATGCCGATCCCGCCCTGCGATCCGCAGGCCGTGCATGACGCGCTGATCGGCGAGTACGGGATCGAAATCCCCGTGTTCGAGTGGCAGGGGCGGCACATTGTGCGGCTCTCCTGCCAGGGCTACAACACGCGCGACGATATGGACGCTCTGATCGACGCCCTGGGCGATCTGCTGGCGCTCAAGGCGCCAAGACGAAAGGCCGCCGGATAGTGGACGAACTTGTCATCGAGGCCGAGGGTCGCGACGCGCTCGAATATCTCGAGCGGATCGATACGACCACGCGCGGCGTCGCCGTCCTCGATGCGCTGGCCGAAATGGTCGAGCGGGCGGGGCTGGGCGTGGGCGACCGCCTGCCGCCGGAGGTGACGCTCGCCGCGCATCTGGGCGTTGGCCGGTCGACCATCCGCGAGGCGCTGAATCGCTGGGAGGGGCTGGGCATCATCAAGCGCAAGCGCGGCGCCGGCACGTTCCTCGCCGCGCGCGTGCCGTCGTCCAAGAGCCCCGTGCCAACGATGATCCGGCTCGAAGGCGAAGCGCTGCTGCGACTCATCGAAGTTCGCCGGGCGCTCGAGGTCGAGGTCGTGCGCAAGGCGGCGCTCAACGCGCGGCCCAGGCAGAAACGCGAGATTTCCCGGCTCTGCGACGAACTGCTGGCCGAGGTTTATGCGCGCCGCCCCTGGCGGCCGGCCGATGCCGCGTTCCATGGCGCGATCTACGAGGCCTCGGGCAACCCGATGTTCGCGCAGATCATCGCACACCTGGTCTTCGCCTTCGAGCGTTCGGGGGAATCTCCGTTCGGCAGCGACGATTTCGGCATCGATTCGTTTCCGCCGCACCGTGTGCTCGCCGACGCCATCATCGCGGGCGATCCCGACAAGGCAGTCGCCGCGATCACCCACATCCTCGATATCGTCGAGGAGGAAGTGCGCACCATCATCCGGTCCGGTCCGCCGCGGCGCTGACAGCGCCGGCCGGGGCCGCTAGGGTGCGATCTCCATACGGCAGGACCAATCGCATGACACGCGTTGCTTTTCTCGGGCTGGGCACGATGGGCTATCCCATGGCCGGCCATCTCAAGGCCAAGGGGCACGAGGTGACGGTTTACAACCGCACCGCAACCAGGTCGCACAACTGGGTGGGCCAGCATGGCGGCCGCGCCGCGCCGACGCCGCGGGCGGCGGCCGAGGGGCAGGAGATCGTCTTTGCCTGCGTCGGCAACGACGACGATCTGCGCGAGGTGACCGTGGGGCCGGATGGCGCCTTCGCGGCAATGGGCAAGGGCACGATCTTTGTCGATCACACCACGGCATCGGCCAGGGTCGCGCGCGAGCTGCACGCGGCGGCTGAGGAGCGCGGCTTCGCCTTCATCGATGCGCCGGTGTCGGGCGGGCAGGCCGGAGCGGAGAACGGCAGGCTGACGGTGATGGCGGGGGGCGATGCCGAGCCCTATGCAAGGGCCGAGCCGGTGATCATGAGCTACGCGCGGGCGGCGCGGCTGCTGGGCGGGCCGGGCGCGGGGCAGCTCGCCAAGATGATGAACCAGATCGCCATCGCCGGGATCGTGCAGGGGCTGGCCGAGGCGATCCATTTCGGCAAGACCGCGGGCCTCGACGTGGAGGCGGCGATCGGCGTCATCGCCCAGGGTGCGGCGCAGTCCTGGCAGATGGACAACCGGCACAAGTCGATGCTTGCGGGCAAATACGATTTCGGTTTTGCCGTGGGCTGGATGCGCAAGGATCTCGGCATCGTTCTCGAAGAGGCGCGCCGGCGGGGAGCGCGGCTGCCGCTGACGGCGCTGGTCGATCAGTTCTACGCCGAGGTGCAGGCGATGGGCGGCAGCCGCTGGGACACATCGAGCCTTCTGGCAAGACTGGAGGCTCCGGGTCGCAGCGGTTAGTCCGCGGCCAGCCTTCTCAGCCGGTCGAGTTCGTCGGCCGCGATGGCGATCCCCAAGCTCTCGCTCTCGCGCCGGTTGGCGTAGCGCCGGTCGGAGGGCAGGCGCTCCTGGCCGGCATCGCGGATGGCCTCGACCAGCGTCTCGATGCGCGCGGCAAAGCCGCGCGGATTGCCGCGTCCGGGGTCGATCACGATGTAGGTCTGGCCGCCATGGGGGGTGGCCGCGCCGGGATAGGCGCTCCAGTCGATCTCGAAGGAGTAGTCGCCGCCCGCCAGAGCGGCGCCCATGATCTCCATCATCATGGCGATCGAGGAGCCCTTGTGGCCGCCGAAGGGCAGGAGCGCGCCGCCTTCGAGCACCGCGGCCGGGTCGGTCGTGGGGTTGCCGTCGCGATCCACGCCAATGCCCTCGGGCAGACGCCGCCCTTCGCGCCGGGCGATCTGGACATCGCCATTGGACCAGCCGGATGAGGCCTGGTCGAAGACGAGCGGGTCGCGGCCCTGGCGCGGCACGGCAAAACCCAGCGGATTGGTGCCGTAGAGCTTCTTGCTGCCGCCATATGGAACAACGCTCGACATGGAATTGATGAAGGCAAGCGCAATCAGGCCCTGGCGTGCGAAGGGCTCGATATCGGGCCAGACGGCGCTGAAATGGTGCGCGTTGCGGATGGCGAGGAGGGCGATGCCGTTGGCGCGGGCCTTCTGCGTCAGCCGCTCGCGCGCCATGGCCAGCACCGGGAGCGTAAAGCCGTTGCGGCCGTCGCCGCGCAGCAGTCCGGGCGCGACGTCCTCGATCACGGGGGTGGCCCTGCCGTCCACCCAGCCCGAATCGAGGGAGCCGAGATTGCCTGCGAGGCGGAAAATGCCGTGGCTCAGGGCGCCGTCGCGCTCGGCATCGGCCATGTTCCCGGCAAGGAGCCGGGCCACGGGCTCGCTGCAGCCATGGCGCAGGAAGATCGCCTCAATGAGCGCGGCAAGCTGGGCGTGCGGGACACGCGTTGCGGTCACTTGCCGATCCGCGGCCAGGTGTCCGAGAGCTTGTAGCCTTGCGGCCAGGGATCGGACGGATCGAGCATCTCGGTGCGGCGGCCGGTGATCCAGGCGCGGCCCGTGATCGACGGCACGATCGCAGGCTTGCCGCCCAGCATGGTGTCGGCCTCGATGCGGCCAAGGAATTCCGAGCCGATGATCGAACGGGCGAGGTAGCGGTCGCCGACCTGCATCTGACCCTTGGCACGCAGCACGGCCATGCGGGCCGAGGCGCCGGTGCCCGTGGGCGAGCGGTCGATCTTGCCGGGCTGGATGGCGACGGCGTTGGCGGCGGTCAGCATGCCGTCGCGGCGCTCCACGGGACGTGCGATCTGGCAGAAGGAGATATGCGTCCAGTCTGGGTTGGCGGGATGCGCGAAGCCGAGCTGCTCATTGGCGGCGCGGGTAATGCGGATGCCGGTCTCGGCGAGGTCGCGCGCCTCGTCGGGCGTGATGGCAAAGCCCAGCGCCTGCGCATCGGCGATCACGAAACTGTCGCCGCCATAGGCCGTGTCGACCGTCAGCGTGCCCAGGCCGGCAACCTCGAGCTTCGCCTCGAGCCGCGCGGCGAAACTGGGCACATTGGTGACGGTGATACGCTCGGCCTTGCCGTCGCGGCACTGCGCGACGACCTCGACCAGGCCGCCGGGGGCTTCGAGCGTGAGGCGGGTTTCGGGCTCGGTGATGGGCACGATGCCCGTATCCAGCAGCACCGTTGCCACGCAGATCGAATTGGAGCCCGACATCGGCGGGGTATCCTCGGGCTCCATGATGATGAAGCCCATGTGAGCCCGCGGGTCACGGGGCGGCACCAGCAGGTTGACGTGCCGGAACACGCCCCCGCGCGGCTCGTTGAGAACGAAGTTCCTGAGGCTCCGGTCGGCGGCGATGAAGCGCGACTGGGCCCAGAGCGTGTCACCCGGGGGCGGAGCCACGCCGCCCACGATCACGTCCCCAACCTCTCCCTCGGCGTGGCAGGAGATGATCTCGATCGAGCGCGTGCTTCTCACCGGATCACCTGCACGGGTTCGCCCAGCACGTCCCATTTCGGCGTGATGCCGAGACCGGGCGTGTCGGGGGCCGTCATGAAGCCGTTGTCGCGCCGGGGGGCGCCCTCGGCGATCGAGACGGTGACATAGGAGTTGAAGTCGGTGGCGGTGAAGCAGAAACGCTCGGGAGTCGAGCGCGCGAGATGCGCGATGGTCGCGGTCACGATGTCGCCGCCCCAGGTGTCCTCGATGGTCATGGGGATGCCGTGCGACACGCACAGGTCGCGCATCTGGCGCGCCTTGGTCAGGCCGCCGACCTTGCTGATCTTCAGGTTGATGACGTCGAAGGCATCCTCGGCAATGCCTTTGACGAGGTCGCCGACCGTGCCGATGTTCTCGTCAAGCACGAAGGGCAGGGCCGTGCGGCGGCGGATCGACAGGCTCTCCTCATAGCTCATGCAGGGCTGTTCGATATAGACGTCGAGATCGCGCACGGCGCTCACCACGCGCGCCGCGTCCGCCTTGGTCCAGCCGGTGTTGGCGTCGGCCACGAGGATGTCGGAGGGGGCGAGAATGGCGCGGCAGGCCCTGATGCGGGCGATGTCGTCGGCGGGGTCGCCGCCGACCTTGAGCTGGAATTTGGTGTAGCCCTCGCCGCGATAGAGCGCGATCTTTTCGGCCATGCGCGCGGCGTCCTCCTGGCTGATGGCGCGGTAGAGCGCGATTTTCTCCTGGGCGCCGCCGCCCAGCAGCCTGTAGACGGGCAGCCCCGCGACCTGGCCGAGAATGTCCCAGCAGGCAATGTCGATCGGCGCCTTCACATAGGGGTGACCGCGCAGCACCGAATCCATCAAATGGTTGAGCGGCCAGAGGTCGGTGGGGTCCTGGCCGATGAGCTTCGGACCGATCTCGGCAAGGCCGGCGCGCACGCCCTTGGCGTAACTGGGCAGGTAGGCCGATCCCAGCGGGCAGCACTCGGCGTAGCCGGTGATGCCGGCGTCGGTCTCGACCGCAACGACGGTCGAATCGAACACCTCCATGAAATTGCCGCCCGACCAGCTGTAGCGGCCCTCCCTCAGCGGCAGATCGACCTGGTAGACGCGGATGGCGGTGATTTTCATTTTTCGCCTCACACCAGCGAGAAGCCGTGGGCAAAGGGGTCGCGGTCGTCGATGAAGATGGTGTTGATGCCTGTCTGCCGCGCCCAGCCGGCAATCGAGGGCACGATGCCATCGACATTGCCCACGCGCACGGCCTTCTCCACCCGCCCCTTGAAGATCGAGCCGATGATCGACTCGTGAATGAAGGCGTCGCCGACCTTCAACCTGCCGCGGGCAAACCATTGCGCCATGCGCGCCGAGGTGCCGGTGCCGCAGGGCGAGCGGTCGATGGCCTTGTCGCCGTAGAACACCGCGTTGCGGGCCGTCGCGCCTTCGGCTCTGGGCCGGCCCGTCCACATGATGTGGGTGCAGCCGCGGATCCTGTCGTTCTCGGGATGCACGAAGCTGTAGCGTTCGTTCATGGCCTGGCGCAGGGCCGGGCTCCAGCGCAGCAGGTCGCCCACGCTTACATCGGCGAGGTCGGTGAAGTTCTCCTGCGGATCGACGATGCAGTAGAAGTTGCCGCCATAGGCGACGTCCACCGTGAGGCGGCCGAGCCCCGGGCAGTCGATCTCGAGGTCGCGCGAGTGCAGGAAGCTCGGCACGTTGGTGATGCGCACCTCGTCCACATATTCGCCGTTCATGGCGTATTGGGCGACGACCTTGCCGGCCGGCACGTCGAGGTTCACCACGCCCGGCGTTTTCGGCGCGATCAATCCGTTCTCGATCGCCATGGTCACGGTGCCGATGGTGCCGTGGCCGCACATATACAAGCAGCCCGAGGTCTCGATGAAGAGCACGGCAACGTCGCAGTCGTCGCGCGTTGGGGGATAGAGGATCGAGCCCGACATCATGTCGTGGCCGCGCGGCTCGAACATCAGCCCCTTGCGGATCCAGTCCCAGTTGGCGAGGAAATCGGCGCGCCGCTCCATCATGTTGCTGCCCTTGAGCAGCGGACCGCCGCCGCTTACGAGGCGCACCGGATTGCCGCAGGTGTGGCCGTCGATGCAGGAGAAGGTGTGGCGTGCCATGGCGAAGTCCTAGAAGCGTTGCGGCGAATACGGGGTCAGGTCGATGGGCGGGGTGGTTCCGGCCGCGAGGTCGGCGATCAGCCGGCCGGTCGCGGCCGACTGGGTGAGGCCGAGATGGCCGTGGCCGAAAGCATAAAGGATATGGGGCGAGGGGCGCGAGCGCCCGATGGCGGGCAGCGAATCGGGTAGCGAAGGGCGAAAGCCCATCCACTGCCGGCCCCCCTCGGTGCGCAGGCCGGGCATGAAGCGGGCGGCCTTCGTCAGCATGGCGTCGGCGCGCCGGAAGTTGGGCGGCAGCGTCAGGCCGCCCAGTTCCACCGCGCCGCCGATGCGGATGCCGCTCGAAAGCGGCGTCACCACGAAGCCGTGGCCGGGAAAGACCAACTGGCGGCGCAGGTCGAAGGCGCCGGGCGGCAGCGTGGTGTTGTAGCCGCGCTCGGTGTCGAGCGGAATGAGATCGCCGAGCGGGGTGGTGAGGGCGCGCGACCAGGCGCCGGCCGCGACCACGGCCTTGCGGGCGCGGATCGAGGCGCCGTCGGCGAGCTCCAGCGTCACGCCTCCGGCGAGCGGATGCAGCGCCCTGACCTCCGCCCGGCGGAAGGCCGCGCCGCGATCCATCGCGGCCTTGCCGACGGCGAGCGCGAAATCGTAGGGGTCGCTGACCGTCTGCCAGTGCGGGATGAACGTCGCGGCGGCGAAGCGGGCGTCGAGCCCCGGCTGCAAGGCGCGCAGTTCCTCGCCCCGCACGAGGCGAACCTCGATGCCCTCGGCGGTCTTGGCGTCGATCTCCGGTTGCGCCGCGCGCAGTTCGGCGTCGCTTTCGTAGAGCTCGAGCACTCCGTCCGAGCGCACCATGGCGGCGAGGCCGGCGCTGGCCACGAGCTCCCCCATTTCCGCTCGCGCCAGACGCATCAGCGCCGCCTGCGCCTTGATGCCCGCGGCGATGCGATCGGGCCAGCCGGCGCGCCAGAAGCGGAGCATCCACGGCATGATCTGGGGCAGATATTCCGGCCGCAGCGTGAATGGCCCGAGCGGATCGCTCAGCCAGCGCGGGAGCCTGGCAAGCACGTCCTTGGTGGCGAGCGGCATGATGTCGGAGAAGGCGAAGGCGCCGGCGTTGCCGCGGCTGGTCTCCTCCGCCATCCCCCTGCGGTCGACAAGCAGCACCGAGCGGCCGGCCTCCACGAGCTTGAAGGCGCTCGCAAGGCCGACGATGCCCGCGCCGACAATGACGACATCGGCGTCCACGTCGGGCTCAGGCCACCAGCTTGAGCTGCGGGCGGGTCTCGATGGCGCGGCCGATAATGGCCGAGATGCGCCGGCGTTCCTCGCCTTCGAGCGTCAGGCGAGGGGCGCGGACCCATTCGGAGCCTTCGCCCGTCATCTGGTTGGCGAGCTTGATGTACTGCACCAGCTTGGTCGCCACATCGAGATGCAGCAGCGGCATGAACCAGCGGTAGAGTTCCACCGCCTCGGCGGTGCGCCCGGCCTTGGCGAGCCGGAACAGCTGCACCGCTTCGCGGGGGAATGCGTTGGCGAGGCCAGAGACCCAGCCGGTCGCGCCGAAAAGGGCGTTCTCGAGCACGAGGTCATCGACGCCGCACACGATGGCGTAGCGGTCGCCGAGCAGGTTGATCATGTCGGTGATGCGCCGGCTGTCATGGCTCGATTCCTTGACTGCGACGATGTTCTTCTCCGTCTTGAGATCGTCGAAATCCTCGGGCTTGAGGTCGACCTTGTAGGCCACATGATTGTTGTAGATCATGATCGGCAGGTCGGTGCTGCGGGCCAGCGTGCGGAAATGGTGGATGCTTTCGCGCGCATCGGTCTGGTACACCATGGTGGGCAGAGCCATGATGCCGGCGGCGCCGGCTTTGCCCATCCGGCCGGCGGCCTCGATGGCGAGCCTGGTGGTGTATTCGGCCACGCCGGCGATCACCGGCACGCGCCCCTTCACGGCCTTTACGGCGGCGGCCACCACCGCTTCCTTCTCATCGAGCGAGAGCGAGGAATTCTCGCCCAGCGTGCCCAGCATCACGAAGCCCTCGCAGCCGGCGCTCAGGCAGGAGTCGATATGCCGCGCGGTGGCCTCGAGATCGAGGTCGCCATTCTGTTTCATCTCGGTCATCAATGCGGGGATGACGCCGCGCCAGGTGAGTGTCATATCGGTGGTCCTTCAGTGCGTAGGGAGAATGTGATGCGGATCGGATTTGTCGGCACGGGCACGATTTCGGCCGCCGTGGTCGAAGGGCTGCAGTCTCTGCCGGAGCCGCCCGAGGTCGTCGTGTCGCCGCGGTCCGAGGCTAACTCGCTGGCGCTCGCGGCGAAGTTCAAGCGGGTCTCGCGCGCTCTTTCCAATGCGGAAGCCGCGGCGGCCGATATCGTGTTCCTCGGCATGCGGCCGGCGCAGCTTGAGGAGGCGATGGCCGGCATCGACTTCGGCCAGACGCAGATCGTCGCCAGCATGGTGGCCGGCTTTTCGCTCGATGATATCCGGGCGCGCTGGCCAAAGCCGAGGGTCTGCCGCTTCATCCCTCTGCCGGGCATTGCGCGCGGTAGAGGACCGATGGCGACCTATCCGGCGATCCCGGAGATTGTCAGTCTGGTCTCGCCGCTGGGCGATCTCTTCATCGCGCCCGACGAGGCCCGCATTCACTTCGGCGGGCTCAACGCCTTCATGTCGAGCTATTTCGAGCTGCAGCGGGCGCTCATCGATGTGGGCACGGGCGCGGGCCTCTCGGAAGCGGATGCGCGCGGCTTCGTGGTCTCGCTTCTGGGCATGCTGGCCGAGACTGCCGAGCGCACGCCGGCCCAGTCCTTCGGCCGGCTGGTCGAGGAGCATCAGACCAAAGGCGGCCTCAATGAGCGGGTGCGCGCGGCACTGCTCGCGCAGGGCTGGTTCGACGCGCCCCGCGCCGCGCTCAACGCCACCACCTCGCTCGCCTATCGGGCGCTTGGCTAGGTCAGGCCCCAAGATAGGCCTCCACGATGGAGTTGCTGGCCCGCAGAATGTCGGCATCGCTGTCCATGCGGATGTTGCCGGTCTCGAGCACATAGCCGTAGTCGGCGAGCTTGAGCGCCAGGCGCGCATTCTGCTCGACCAGCAGGATGGTGACGCCGGCCTTGTTGAGGTCGCGGATGATGCGGAAGGTTTCGAGCACAAGCTTGGGGGCAAGGCCCATCGAGGGCTCGTCGAGCAGCAGCACTTTCGGCCCGTGCATCAGGGCGCGGCCGATCGCCAGCATCTGCTGTTCGCCGCCCGAAAGCAGCGAACCGTCCTGGTGCTGACGCTCCTTGAGGATGGGAAACAGGCTGAAGGCATGTTCAAGCCGGTCGCGCCGGGTGCGGCTGTCGGCGACGGTGAAACCGCCCAGCTCGAGGTTTTCCCGCACGCTCAGGCCGCGCAGCACATGGCGGCCCTCGGGCACATGCACCACGCCCATGCGGGCGATGTCGCTGGCCTTGCGGCCGACAAGCTCGCGGCCCTCGAAGGTGATCGAGCCGGCCCAGGCGCGAACCAGCCCGGAAATCGTCTTGAGCGTGGTCGTCTTGCCGGCGCCGTTGGCGCCCAGAAGTGTCACGATCTCGCCCTCGCGCACTTCGAGATCGACGCCGTGCAGCGCGCGGATGCGGCCGTATCCGGCCTCCACGCCCTTGAGCGCGAGAATGGCGGGAGCCTCAGAGCGCAAGGACCGCCTCCGCGTCTTCACTGCCCAGATAGGCTTCTATCACCCGCGGGTCGGCCTGGATCTGCCTGGGCGAGCCCTGCGCGATCATTACGCCGTGGTCGAGGACGCTCACCCGCTCGGAAATGCTCATCACCAGGCTCGTGTCGTGCTCAATCAGCAGGACGGAGACGCCACGCTCGTCGCGGATGCGGCGGATCAGCTCCACGAGCTCGGTCTTTTCGCCCTTGGTGAGGCCGGCGGCCGGTTCGTCGAGCAGCAGCAGCCTGGGTTCGGTGGCCAGAGCCCGCGCAATCTCCACGCGGCGCTGATGGCCGTAGGCGAGCGTGGTGGCGTCCCTATCCCACTCGTCGCTCGAAATGCCCACGAAGCGCAGGCACCTGCCGGCACAGTCGCGGATGCGTTCCTCCTCGCGCCGCTGCGCCGGCAGGCGAAGGATGGCGCCGATCGCGCCGGCCGAAGTGCGGCAGTGCTGGCCGGACATCACGTTCTCGAGCACGCTCATCTGGCGGAAGAGCCGCACATTCTGAAATGTGCGGGCGATGCCGGCCTGCGTCACCTGCCAGGGCTTGAGGCGCAGCATTTCCGCGCCGTCAAAGCCGATGCGGCCGCGCTGCGGCTTATAGAACCCCGTTATGCAGTTGAAGAGCGAGGTCTTGCCCGCGCCGTTGGGACCGATCAGGCTGACAATCGCGCCGCGTTCTATGGCGAACTCGACGCCCTGCAGTACGGAGTTGCCGGCGAAGCTGAGCGACAGCCCGGAGATGTCGAGGAGCGCGGTCATCAGCGGCGGCTCCCCATCGGCCAGATGCCGCTTGGACGGTAAAGCATGATCAGGAGCAGCCCGACGGCGAAGACGAGGTAGCGGAAGCTGCCGAGGTCGCGCAGCAGTTCGGGGCCGAGCACGACGATGAAGGCCCCCAGGATGACACCGGGAATCTTGCCCATGCCGCCCAGAACGACGGCCATCAGGAATAGCGTGGATTGCTGGAACGAGAAGCTCTGCGGGGAGATCGCGGTGAAGTTGACGGCAAAGAACGCGCCGCCGATCGCGCCGTAGATGGCCCCGATGATGTAGGCGGCAAGCTTGACGCGCACGCGGTCAATTCCCATGGCCTCGGCAGCGTCTTCGTCGTGCCGCACATAGAGCCAGGCGCGCCCGAGGCGCGAATTGGCGAGCCGCACGGACACCAGGATGCCGATGATCGCTAGCGCGAGGAAGACGTAGTAGAAGTCGGTGGGGGTGGCGATGTGCCAGCCAAAGAGCCAGGGCTGCTGGATGCCGATGATGCCGCTCGCGCCGCCCGTGATCTGCAGGTTCCGCGCCGCGATGCGGACGATCTCGCCGAAGCCGAGGGTGACGATCGCAAGATAGTCCGAGCGCAGCCGGAGCGTGGGGCCGCCGATCACCACGCCGGCGACGATGGCCGCGATCACGGCCACCGTGATGGCTTCCCAGAAGGTCCAGCCGAAGGTGGTGGTGAGGATGCCCACCGAGTAGGCGCCCACGGCGAAGAAGGCGGCGTAGCCCAGGTCGAGCAGGCCAGCATAGCCGACCACGATATTGAGCCCGAGCGCGAGGATCGCATAGAGCAGCGCATTGGTGAGGATCACCGTGGCGTAGGGCCCGAAGGCGATGGGCGCCACGATCATGACGGCAAGAATGACCACGATCGCGATGCGCCGCTTGGTCGGCGTGTCGAGGATTTCGCCCAGGCCGCCCCAGGCGCTGGGCCGCGCCTCCACCGATTGCGGTCCGGAAGATCCGGAAGAGAGCGCCATCACATGCGCTCCTGTTCGGATTTGCCGAGCAGGCCGGTCGGCTTGAACACCAGGACAAGGATCAGCACCGAGAAGGAGAACACATCCTTCCATTCGCTGCCCACGCCGGGGATGGTGGTGCCGAAGCTCTCGAGCAGCCCGAGCACGAGGCCGCCCAGCATGGCGCCGGGAATCGAGCCGATGCCGCCGATCACCGCGGCGGTGAAAGCCTTAAGGCCGATCAGAAAGCCCATGAAGTAGTTGATCGAGCCGTAATAGGCGCCGGCCATGGTGCCCGCGGCGCCGGCGAGGGCCGAGCCCAGAAAGAACGTCACCGCGATGATGCGGTTGACGTCGATGCCCATGAGTTCCGACATGTCCTTGTCGACCGAGACCGCCCGCATGGCCCGGCCGTACTGGGTGCGGGATACGAACAGCTCGAGCCCGACCATCAGCGCCGCCGCGGCGGCAGCCAGTGCGATCTGCTTGAAGTTGATGAAGATCGGGCCGAGGTTGATGCCGGCAAAGCCGAGCCTGGGGCTGAACGGAATGAACTGTCCGCTGGTCAGCGTCAGGGCGCTGTTCTGCAGCACCAGCGATACGGCCAGCGCCGTGATGAGGATCGAGAGGCGCGGCGCCTTCAGCATCGGCGCGTAGGCGATGCGCTCGATGATGACGCCCAGAATGCCCACGGCGATCATGGCGGCGACCACCGAGACGGCAACTCCCAGCCATCCGGCGCCCACTCCGCCGGCAAGCAGCGAAAAGGCCCCGAAGCCCGCGAAGGCGCCGGTCATGTAGAGATCGCCATGGGCGAAGTTCAGCAGCTTCACGACGCCGAAGACCATCGTGTAGCCAAGCGCCACCAGCGCGTAGAACGAGCCCAAAACGAGCCCATTCACCAGCTGCTGGGCGATCAGTGTGGTCAGCGTCATCTGCGGCTGGCCCCGTAATGCGCGGAGAGGCGCGCGGCCTCTCCGCCTCGATCAATCGGCGATCAGTACTGGGCCAGGGCCCAGGCGCCGCCCTTGCCTTCGACCACCACGAAGTTCGAGCGGGCGAGGGTGTGGTCGGGCTTGAAACTGATCTCGCCGGCGATGCCGTCCTTATAGTCCTCGGCCTGCAGCGCGGCGATGACCTTGGCGCTGTCGGCGCTGCCGGCCTTGGCGATGGCGTCGGCAAGCAGCTTCATGCCGTCATAGGTCAGCGGGCCGTAGGAGCTGGGCGCGATATTGTACTTGGCCTGGTAGGCATCGGCGAAGGCCTTGGCGTTGGGCAGGAACTCGGCCGTGGGGCTCGAGAAAGCGAGCACGCCCTCGGCCGCGTCGCCCGCCAGCTTGAACAGGTTCGTCGAGGTCGACCCGTCGCCCACAAAGATCGCGCCCTGATAGCCGCCTTCGCGCAGCTGCTTGATGAAGGGGCCGCCGTCGTCGTCATAGGCGGTCCAGAACACGGCATCCGGATTGGCCGCCTTGATCTTGGTGACAACCGCCGAGAAGTCCTGCTCGCCATGGTTCACGGTCTCGAAGTCGGCGACCGTGCCGCCGGCATCAGTGAAGCTCTTCTGCGCCAGCGTGGCGAGGTCCTGACTGTAGGCGTCGCCCTCGTTGACGATGGCGAGCGTCTTGTAGCCCTTGGCCTTCCAGACCTCGATCGCCTTGGCGACCTGGTCGTTGCCGGTCGAGTTGATCATGAAGGCGTTGCCGGGATTGGCGGGAATGAGCTTGGTCGAGTTCGCGGCCGTAATGACGAAGGGGAGCTTGGCGTCGCCGAAGATCTTGAGGGTGGGAATGGTCGCGCCCGAGCAGTAGCCGCCGATCACGGCCGCAATGCCCGAAGAGGCGAGCTTGGTTGCGGCGTTCACCGCCTGCTGCGGATCGCAGCCATCGTCGCCGATGACGGCGGAATAGGTGTTGCCGCCAGCCTTGTTGAGCTCGTCCATGGCGAGCTGCACGGCATTGGCCATATCCTGGCCGTAGGTCGCCTGCCCTCCCGTGGTCGGAACCAGAACGCCGATCTTGATGTCGTCGGCGATGGCGGCGGTGCCAAGCGTCAGGCTGAGCGCCAGGCTGGCGAGCACCGGTGTCACGGTCAATTTCATAGATGGTCTCCCTGTTGCAGTCTGTTCACGTTCGCCGCCCGGAACGGCGCCAAATCCAGAATAGGGCGGGGCGGCAGCCGATGCCTCTGCATGCATCTTGTCGACAGATTGCACGCAGAAGGATTTCGTGTCAATCGAAGGGGGTCATGAGCGAGGGTGCGATGGCCGGTGGGGCATCGAGAGGCAGAAGCGGCAAGAGGCCGGTGCGCGGCGCGGGCGTCAGAACCGTGTACGAAGAGCTGCGCGCGGCGATCGTCAATCTCGACCTCAAGCCGGGCAGTCCGCTCGACGAGGTGAGCCTCAGCCAGCAATTCGCGCTGTCGCGCACGCCCGTGCGCGAGGCTCTCGTCCGGCTGGCCGGCGACGGGCTGGTCGTCACGCTTCCCAACCGCAACACCATCGTGGCGCCGATCGATTTCAGCCGGCTGCCGGTCTATTTCGAGGCGCTGACGCTGATGTACCGCGTCACCACGCGCGCCGCGGCGGTGCGGCGCACGCCCGCCCATCTCAAGGCGATGCGGCAGGCGCAGGCCGCCTATGTCGAGGCCGTCGAACGCAACGACGCGCCCGGCATGATCTCCACCAACCGCGACTTTCACCTGGCGATCGCCGAAGCGGGCGGCAATTCCTACTTCACCCACTGGTTCTCGCGGCTGCTCGATGAGGGGCGGCGGCTGCTGCGGCTCTACTACTACGCCTCGTTCGACGATCACCTGCCGCGCAAATATGTGGACGAGCACGAGGCGATGATCCGGGCCATCGAGAGGGGCGATGCGGAGCGCTGCGACGAGCTGGGGGCCCAGCATGCCGCGCAGATCGTGCGGCAGATCCAGAGCTACATGGCCCGCGACGTGACGGCGCCCATGGCGCTCGGCGCGCCGCCGGAAAAACCGCTCCGCCGTTCGCGCGGCTAGAGCCATCAGGCCTCCCCCAGCGTCATGAGGCTGGCATTGCCGCCGGCCGCGGCCGTATTGATGCTGATTGCGACCTCGCGCACGAGAAGATCGGGGTCGAGGCCGGCAAGTCCCATCACGGGCACGATCTTGCCTGGCCACTCGGCGACCCCCGAGAGCACTTCGGTCACCCGCTCGGCATCGCCTTCCACCAGCACGGCGTCGATGCGGCGTTCGCGCCGCCAGTCGGACGAGAGGCGGGCATCGGGCGCAAGCTCGCCCGCCGCCGCCGGGCCCACAAGGGTCGCGTCGATCACCGCGCGGTTGCCCGTCGCCGCCGCAGCCTCGAGCAGCCGGCTCAGTCCCTCGCGCGTGCGGGGCAGCAGCAGCACCTCGCCGCGTGGCCTGATGCGATAGAGGTTGCTTTCGCCGACGGGGCCGGGGAGCGAGGCGACGAGCTCGCCCGCCGGCGGGGCGCCGCGGACCAGTCGCCGCAAATAGAGGGGGCCGCCGGCCTTGGGGCCGGTGCCCGACATGGCCTCGCCGCCGAAGGGCTGCACGCCTACCACCGCGCCGATGATGTTGCGGTTGACGTAGATGTTGCCGGCGCCGATCTGCGCGGTCACCCTGTCGATGGTCTCGTCGAGCCGGGTGTGAAGCCCGAAGGTCAGGCCGTAGCCGAGCGCGTTGATGGCGGAGATCGTCTGGGCGAGCCCGGCGCGCTCGAAGCGCACGACGTGCAGCACCGGGCCGAAGACCTCCCGGCTCAGCTGCTCGATGCGGTCGAGCTCAATCAGCGTGGGGGCGACGAAGGTGCCGCGCGGCCCGCCCGCGAGCGGGGCGGTGGTGATGCGGTGGCCCGCCCGCGCCATGGCCGCCACATGCGCGTCGATGCGGTGCTTGGCGTCGGCCGAGATCACCGGGCCGAGATCGGTCGCGAGCCGATCGGGATTGCCGGTGCGGAGCTCCTGCATGGCGCCGCGCAGCATGGTCAGCGTGCGCTCCGCGATGTCCTCCTGCAGGCAGAGCAGGCGCAGGGCCGAACAGCGCTGGCCGGCGCTGTCGAAGGCCGAACTCAGCACGTCGGCGACGACCTGCTCGGTCAGCGCCGAGCTGTCGACGATCATCGCATTGATGCCGCCCGTCTCGGCGATCAGCGGTATGGGCGCGCCGTCCGGAGCGGTCCGGCGCGCAAGCTGCGCCTGGATCAGACGGGCCACTTCGGTCGATCCGGTAAACACCACGCCGGCCGCTTGAGGGTGGCCGCAGAGCGCGGCCCCGACGTCCCCGGCGCCAGGCAGAAGCTGCAGGGCGCTGCGCGGCACGCCCGCCTCGTGAAGGATGGCGGTCATGGCGGCGGCGGTGAGCGGGGTTTCCTCCGCGGGCTTGGCGATCACCGCGTTGCCGGTCGCGAGCGCCGCGGCCACCTGGCCGGTGAAGATGGAAAGCGGAAAGTTCCAGGGGCTGATGCAAACCACCGTGCCGAGCGGCGCGGCGCCTTCCAGTTTCAGCGCCTGTTCGCCGTAATAGCGCAGGAAGTCCACCGCCTCGCGCACTTCGGCGACGGCATTGCCGGCGGTCTTGCCGGCCTCGCGCATCATCAGGCCCATCAGGTCGCGCATGCGCTCCTGCAGCAGGTCGGCGGCGTGCGCGAGAATGCGTGTCCGCTCGGGCAGCGGGGCCCAGTCGGCCGCGGCTCCGGCGAAGGCGCGGTCGACCAGGCCGGGATCGGCGAACCGCGCGATGCCGACAAGGTCGTCGCGGTCGGCCGGGTTGCGTATTTCGAGTGCCGTTCCACTCGCCGGCCCGTCGGCGAGCGTCGGCTCGGCCGTCCAGGGGGTCGTCACGCTCCGTTGCAGGGCGCGGGCGAGCGAGACGAGTTCGTCCTCGCTTGAAAGGTCCAGCCCCGCCGAGTTCCGGCGCGCGCCCAGAATGTCCGGTGGAGGGGGAATGCGCGGATGCGGCGCGCCCGGCGGCGCGATCCGCCGCGCTGTCTCGACCGGGTCTTCGATCAGGGATTCGATGGAGATGCTGCGGTCGGCGATGCGGTTGACGAAGGAGGTGTTGGCGCCATTCTCGAGCAGGCGGCGCACAAGATAGGCCAGCAGCGTGCCGTGCGTGCCCACCGGCGCGTAGATGCGGCATGGGCGGTTCAGGCCAGATGGGCCCACGACATGCTGGTAAAGCGGCTCGCCCATGCCGTGCAGGCACTGGAATTCGTAGCTGCCGCGCTCGAAGGCCGGGCCCGCCATTTCGTGAATGGCGGCAACGGTCTGCGCATTGTGCGTGGCGAACTGCGGAAACACCGCGTCGCGCGCCGCCAGCAGCTTTCTGGCCGCCGCAAGGTAGGAGACGTCGGAATACACCTTGCGGGTGAAGACGGGATAGTCGGCAAGCCCCTCGACCTGGGCCTGCTTGATTTCGCTGTCCCAGTAGGCGCCCTTGACCAGGCGGACCATCAGCCGGTGTCCGCTGCGATGGGCCAGCTCGATGAGCCAGTCCACCACGAAGACGCAGCGCCTGCCGTAAGCCTGCACGACCAAGCCCAGGCCGTTCCAGCCTCTGAGCTCCGCGTCGAGGCAGAGCGCCTCGAAGAGGTCGAGCGACATGTCGAGCCGTTCGGCCTCTTCGGCATCGATGTTGAGGCCGATGTCGAAGCTCTTGGCCCGCAGCGCTAGCCGCCTCAGGCGGGGCAGCAGCTCGCTGGTCACCCGTTCGAGCTGGCTTCGCCGGTAGCGCGGGTGCAGCGCCGACAGCTTGATCGAGATGCCCGGGCCGTTGACGGGGCCGCGTCCGCCGGCCTGCCTGCCGATGGCGTCGATCGCCTGCTCATAGGCATGCAGATAGCGGTCCGCATCATCGGCGGTCATGGCCGCCTCGCCCAGCATGTCATAGGAATAGAGAAAGCCCCGCTGCTCCATGCGGCGGGCGTTGCGCAGAGCCTCGGCGATGGTCTCGCCGGCCACGAAGGTCTCGCCCATCATGCGCATGGCCATGTCGACGCCGGCGCGGATGATCGGTTCGCCGCCGCGCGCGATCAGCCGGGCCAGCGCGCGCGCCAGCCCTTCCTCCGGAATGGCGGCGGTCAGGCGGCCGGTGACCATCAGGCCCCATGTCGCGGCGTTGACGAACAGCGTCCGCTCCGGTCCCAGATGCGCCCGCCAGTCGCCGCGCGAGACCTTGTCGCGGATGAGGGCGTCGCGCGTATCGGCATCGGGGATGCGCAGAAGCGCCTCGGCAAGGCACATGAGCGCCACGCCTTCCTCGCTCGAAAGCGAGTATTCGTGGATCATTCCGGCGATGCCGGGGCTCGGCCCCTCGGCCCGCAGCCGCTCGGCCAGCCGCCGGGCTGTGGCCTTCACCCGCGCAGCGGCCTCGGCGTCAAGGCTGGCCGCTTCGATCAGGGGCGGAACGCAGTCCGGCTCGGGCCGGCGATGGGAGGCGCGGATGGCGGCGCGCAATGCCGAGCCGCTGGCCGGAGGGCCGGCGAATGCGGAGAAGGGCGCAACCGTCCCCTCCGGCTCCGCGGCTGCGACGTCCGTTGCCAGCGCCATACGCTCTCCCATTCCAACTCCCGAGCTTAGCGGCCTCTCTCCGTATCTCCATTGCAGAATTTCTAGCTTGTCCGTATGTTCTACGCGCTACATTGATAATCTGTGCAGAGATGACGAATATCGATCCGATTGACAGACGCATTCTCATCGAGCTGCAGCGCGATGGCCGCATCACCAACGCCGAACTGGCGCAGCGCGTGGGCATCCCGCCAACCTCCATGAGCGATCGTTTCCGGCGGCTGATCCGGCAGGGCTATATCGCCGGCTTCGGGGCGCGGCTCGATCCGCACGCGCTCGGGCTGGGGCTTCTCGCCTTCGTCGAGGTGTCGCTCGACAAGACGACGCCCGATATCTTCGAGCGGTTCGCCGAAGCGGTGCGCCGCGCGCCCGAAGTGCTCGAGTGCCATATGGTGGCGGGCGGCTTCGACTACCTCATCAAGGCGCGGCATGCCGATATGGCCGCCTACCGGAAGTTCCTGGGCGAGACGCTGCTGGCGCTGCCGGGCGTGCGCGAGACGCGCACCTATGCGGTGATGGAAGAGGTCAAGAACGACGGGCCGCTCCCGCTGTAGCGCCGTTCTAGCGAAGCGCGACCCGCATGCGGATGTCGCGCGCCGGCTGGACGGTGATCTTCTGCACCGGCTGCGGCGGCTCGGCGCCGGCATAGTCGAAGCGCAGCCGCCGCATCAGCGAGGCGAGGGCGACGATTCCCTCCTGCATGGCGAAGTACTGGCCGATGCACACGCGCGGGCCGATGCCGAAGGGCAGGTACTGGTAGCGATCGATCGCCGCACGCTTGTCCGGCAGGAAACGCGAGGGCACGAATTCGGTCGGCCGCGACCACAGGCGCTCGTGGCGGTGAACGATCCAGGGCAGCACAAGCACCGAGGCGCCCCTGGGAATCCTGACGCCGGCCGCCACGTCGTCGTCAAGCGCCATGCGATTGAGCGAGGGGGCGGGCGGATAGAGCCGCATGGCTTCCTCGAATGCCGCGCGGGTGCGGGGCAGCCTGTCCCCCCAGCTCGCCGGATCGGGGTCGGAGAAGTCGTGGGCGTCGATTTCCGCCTCCACGAGCGCGCGTTCCTCGGGCGCCTGGCTCAGCAGGTAGAGCGTCCAGCCCAAAGCGCGGGCGGTGGTTTCGTGCCCCGCGCCGATGAAGGTGATGATGTTGTCCTCGATCTCGCTGCGGCTCAGCCCCTCGGCTTCGAGCAGCAGGGTCAGCAGGTCGCGCGGGGCTGCTGCCGGATCGCGCGCGATCAGCCCCTGCCGCCGCTCGATTGTCGCGGCGATGAGGCGGCGGAAGTAGCGCTGCGAGCGGGCGCCGAGCAGGCGCGTGACCCGTGGCACGATGGCGGGGGCGTCGAGCACGTCCATGGGATCGATGCGGCCCATGGTGCGAAGCAGCCTCGCCGTGGCCGAGGCGAATTCCTGCGGGTCGCCGGCAATGTCGCCGGTGAACAGGGTCGCCTGCAGAATGTCGAAGGTCAGAAGCGTCATCTGGGTGGCGATATCGACCTCATGGCCCGCCATCGCCGCGAGCCGGTCGGCGAACAGCCTCGAACGCTCGCGCATGGCGACCGCCAGTCCGGCGGTGTTGCGCGGCGCAAAGACCGGAGCGATCGAGCGGCGCGTCCGCTTCCACAATTCGCCTTCGGCCGTCAGCAGTCCGTCGCGAAGGATGGGTCGAAGCACGCGCTGGCGCAGGGGCTGCATGCCGTAGTTGCGCGCATTGTCCACCATCACGTGGCGGATGGCGGCGGGATCGTTGACCACGATGATGGGATTGCCCAGCCACTGGGTGCGGATCACCGGCTCGCGATAGGCAAGCTCGGTCCAGATGGCGAGCGGGTTGTGCGCCATGGTCCAGACGAATTCGACGGCATTGAGCGGGCGGGCGTGCGGCCGCGGCGCGGGCGGATGGAAGTTCATGCCGGCCAGTATAACCCGATCGCGCCTCAGAGCGCGATCAAGCCTTCGCGCAGGATGATCGAAACGGCGTCGGCGCGATTGTGCGCGCCCACCTTGTCGAGCACCGCGGTCACGTGGAACTTGGCGGTATGGACCGAGATATCGAGGCTGCGGGCGATCATCTTGTTGGAGGCGCCCTCGAGCAGTAGGGCCGCAACCTGCTGTTCGCGCGCGCTGAGCCTTGGCCGCATTGCCGGGTCGACCGGCGGTATCACGGTGTAGCCAGCCGCCGTGAGCAGCGCCGCCGCTTCGGCCAGGGCCGGGTCGGCGGGAGCCGGGGACGGCGGGGCGGCCGGCCTATTTCCGCGGCCGCTCGCCGAGGGTGACGTCGATGTCGCGAGCATCGCCTGCACGAAGCACTCCCAGTTTGACAGTGGCGTTGACGGTTCCGGCGGCAAGGCGCTGGGCGAGGTTGCCGACCGAGCCTATCGCTTCGCCGTTCCATGTAGTGATCACGTCGCCGACGAGCAACCCGGCTTTTTCGGCAGGGCTGTTCTGCTCGACCCCGAGGATGATCGCGCCGGCGCCGGTGCCGACCGGATGCAGCATCACGCCCAGCCAGCCGCGCGGCACATAGCCTTTTTCCGCAAGCGTCGTCACCGCGCGGGCGATGGTCGAAGCGGGGATCACAAGCGCGCGACGGCGCGGCGAGCTCACGCCCATGCCGATCAGGCTGCCGTCCGGCGCGACGATCGCCGCCCCCTCGCTGCGGCTGCCCAGCCGCGTGCCCAGCACGATGCGCGCGGCGATCTCGCCTCCGCGCAGGCTGCGCCAGGCCGGGCCCACTTCGCTCACCGCGGTCAGCGCAGCCAGAAGCGAGCCTTCGGCGCGCCCCGCGATCAGCGCGAAGGAGGCCGGCTTCACTGCGGGCGCAGCGGTCCATTCCACAAACTCCGCGGTATCGAGCCTGAGCAGGGCGACGTCGGTCGAGGGGTCGCGGCCAACGAGCGAGGCCTTGAGCGTCCCGCCGCCATCGAGCAGCAGGTCGGCTTCGTCTTCGCCCTCGAGCGCTTCTTCGGCGGTCACCGCAAGACCGGTGCGCCAGATGAAGCCGCTCGAGGAGCGCCCGTCGGCGCCGCGCACCGCAACGATGCGCGGCGCCACGCGCTCGGCCAGGGAGGAGGCGGCGTCGGACAGATCGGACAACAGGGACATGGCAACCTCGAAGGGAACGTCGTTTCGTGGTCGCAGGCTGCGCCCGGCGCCCGGGGAAGGAAAGCCGCCTAAACAGGCAGGTTGCCGCGTGGCGGGAAGCGACCGACCTCAAGGACCTTCTTGAGGTGCCGACAATGCCGATCCCAACTCCTTCCACCGACGGCGAGTCAAGGCTGCTCGATGCCTATTCGCAGACCGTTGCGAGCGTCGCCGATGCAGTAGGCCCGGCCGTCGCCCGTGTCGAGCGCGGCAAGGGCCATGGCTCGGGCGTGGTGGTGTCTCCCGACGGTCTGGTGGTCACCAACGCCCACGTCGCGGGCGAGGCGAAGATGCTCCGCATCGTGCTGCCCGATGGAGATCGGCTCAACGCGCGCGTCCTCGGCACCGATCCGGATACCGATCTTGCGGTGCTCAAAGCCGATGGCAGCGGTCTTGCCTGCGCGCGGCTGGGCGACAGCCAGATGCTGCGGCGCGGCCAGATGGCCATCGCCATCGGCAATCCTCTGGGCTTTGAATCGACGGTGACGGCGGGCGTCATCTCCGCGCTCGGGCGCAGTCTTCGCGCTCCGAGCGGGCGTCCGATCGAGGATGTGATCCAGACCGATGCGGCCCTCAATCCGGGCAATTCGGGCGGCGCGCTGGCCTCGAGTCTGGGTGAAGTGATCGGGGTCAATACGGCGATGATCGCCGGGGCCCAGGGCATCTGCTTTGCGGTTGCCAGCAACACCGTGCAGCTGGTGCTGACGGCCATCCTGCAGCATGGCCTCGTGCGCCGCGCCTGGCTTGGACTTGCGGTCGACAGCATCAACCTCACTGGCCGCATTGCCGATGCGGCGGGGCTCGCAACGCGGACCGGCGCCATCGTTCATGCGATCGTTGGAGACGGTCCCGCCGACCGGGCCGGCCTGCGCGAAGGGGACGTGCTGTTGAGCCTCGAGGGCGTTGCCATCACGGGACCGGGGCAGCTGCTCAAGCTGCTGGGCGCCGACGCCATCGGCCGGAAGCTGGTCGCCAAGGTGCTGCGCGAGGGGCGCCTGATCGAGGTCGCGATCACCCCCGCGCTCAGGGCCTAGACGCGGCGCGCCTGTGGCGCTGCGTGGTCCAGGCCAATACGGCCGAGACAACCGCAAGTGCGGCTGTCACATAGGCGATGATGCCAAAGGCTCTGTCGGTGGCGCCCACGCGCACCTGCTCCTGATCGGCCGGCAAAGGCTGCGGAGGGGCCAGGCCGAAGCTCATGCCGTCGGGCATGCTGGCGGTGCGCGCGAACACAAGGGCCGCAAGCGCCCCCATCATGGCCACCGCAAACAGGCCAGCGACGCGCGCCACGGCATTGTTGATGGCCGAGGCCGTGCCCGTGTCCCGGTCGGCCACCGAGGTCATCACCGCCGTCGAGACGGGTCCCGCCACAAAGCTCATGGAGATCCCGAACAGCGCCATGATCGGCAGGACCGCGAACCAGACGCTGTGCAGCGGCGCGGTGAGTCCCAGCAGCAGGAAGGAGAGCCCCACGCCCAGCGAGCCGCCGGTGAGCACCGGCCCCGGGCCATAGCGGTCCGTCGCCTTGCCCGCGATGGGCGAGAGCAGGCTCAGCGCGATGCCGAGCGGCAGCAGCACGATGGCGACCTCCGCCGCCGAAACCCTCCAGCCGGCGATCATGGTCATGGGCAGGTAGAACGTGATTGCAGCAAGCCCGAAATAGAGCACGAAGGTCAGCGCCTGCGCGCCCGAGAAGGCGCGGTCCAGGAACAGGCCGAGCGGCATCATGGGCTCGGCCGCGCGCGTCTCCCAAACGAGGAAGCCGGCGAAGATCGCGAGGCCGGCGATGAGATAGGGCCAGAAGCGGCCGGTTTCGGAATCGATGAAGGCCAGCGAAATCAGCAGCAGGCCGGCCGTCGCCAGGGCGGCGCCCGCAATGTCGAGCCGGTGCGCGCCGCGCGGCGCATCGGCCGGAGCCTGGGTTACCAGCAGCAGCAGGGCAAGGCCGCCAAGCGGCAGGTTGAGCGCAAAAATCAGCCGCCACGCCCAGTCCCCGAGCCAGGTCAGGAGGAAGCCGCCGATCACCGGGCCGAGCAGCGTGGTCAGCGACGAGGCCGAGGCCCAGATGCCGATGGCCCCGCCGCGTTCGTCCTTGGGGTAGGCGCGGGCGATGATCGCAAGGCTTCCCGGCACCATGAAGGCGGCGCCTGCGCCCTGCACGGCGCGCGCGCCGATCAGCCATGCGGGGCCGGGCGCGAGCGCCGAACCGATCGAGGCGACAACGAACACCGTGATGCCGGCGGCGAACACGTTGCGCAGCCCGAAGCGGTCGCTGACGGCGCCGCCCAGCAGCATGAGGGCGCTCAGCGTCAGCAGATAGGCGTTCGAGACCCACTGGGCGTCGCCCAGCGTCGCGCCGATGCTGGAGCGGATGGCCGGCGTCGCAATCGAGGTGACCGAACCATCGATGAATCCCATGGCCGAGGCGAGGATGGCCGCCACCAGCACGTAGATGCGCTTGTCGCGGGGCACGAAGGGGACGTCGTCGGTCGTATCGGTCATGGTCGTTTCCTTCAGGGTCCCTGGGCGCCGCCCGGCGTGAACCGGCGTTCCAGCGCGCGCAGCGCATCGTAGCTGAGAATGGCGAGGACGCCCACCACAAGCGCGCCCTGCGCCACGAAGGCGAGATTGGAGTTGATGAGGCCGGCGATGATGGCCTCGCCCAGCGTGCTCGCGGCCACGGTCGAGCCGATGGTGGCGGTGCCGATCGAGATGGCGACCGACAGGCGGATTCCGGCCAGTATCAGCGGCAGGGCCAGCGGCAGCTCGATCTGCATGAGCCGCTGCCGCTCGGTCATGCCGGCCCCGCGCGCCGATTCCTCGATGTCGGGCGCGATGGTGGTAAGTCCGGTGAGCGCGTTCTCGAAGATCGGCAGCAGGCCATAGAGGAACAGCGCCACCAGCGTTGGCTCAGTGCCAAAGCCGAGCACCGGCACGGCGAGCGCCAGCACGGCGACCGGCGGGAAGGTCTGGCCGGTGTTGGCGAGCATGCGCGAGAGCGGCAGGAACTCGGCGCCGGCAGGACGGGTCACGAAGATGGCCAGGCCCACCGCCACCACCGTCGCGGCGGCGGTCGCGATGGCGACGATCAGCAGGTGGTTGAGCGCTAGGCTGAGCAGCGAGTTCTGGGTATAGATGGCGGGCTGCCCGTTCCTGGTGAGCGGCGCAAACAGGAAGGCAAAGCTCTGAGGCGTCAGGAGGAAGGCGATCAGCGCCAGCAGCACGAGGGCCCGGATGACGTTGCCCGCCCTCATTTCGGCCGCGCCGCCTGCGCGATGGCGGTCCGGAGCGTGACCCGGCCGATGATCCGGCCGTCGGCGTCGGCGACCGGCACGGCGTCGCGGCCGCTCCAGAGCGCTTCCTCCAGGGCGTCGCGCAGCGTCATGGTGTCGGCGATGGGCTCGCCGGCGGCTTCGCCCTCATCGAGGAAATCCCGCACCGGCCGGAACGAGAGCAGGCGGAACGGCCGCTCGCCGCTCCCCAGCAGCTCGCCGACAAAGGGCGTCGCCGGGCGCACCACGATCTCGTCCGGCCGCGCATATTGCAGCAGGCGTCCCTGATCCATCACGGCGATGCGGTCGCCGAGCAGGATCGCTTCGTTCATGTCGTGCGTCACCAGCACGATGGTGGTCTTGAGCCGGCGCTGAATGGCGCGCAGATCGGTCTGCGCCTTGGCGCGGATAATGGGGTCGAGCGCGCCGAAGGGCTCGTCCATGAGCAGCACTTTCGGCGAAGCGGCGAGGGCGCGCGCCACGCCCACCCGCTGCTGCTGCCCGCCCGAAAGGGCCGATGGCAGCCGTTCGCGATAGGTCGCCGGGTCGAGTCCGAACAGCGTCAGCAGCTCGTCGACGCGCGCGCCCATCTTGGCCTTGTTCCAGCCCAGCAGGGCCGGCACCGTGGCGATGTTCTGCCCGACCGTGCGATGCGGGAAGAGCCCGTGGCCCTGGATCACATAGCCGATCTCGCGCCGGAGCGAATAAGCGGGCCGCTGGCGCGTGTCCTGCCCGTCAATCAGCACGCGGCCGCTGTCGGGTTCGATCAGCCGGTTGATCATGCGCAGCAGCGTGGTCTTGCCCGACCCCGAGGTGCCCACGATGGCGACGATCTCGCCCTCGCCGATGCGCAGGGATACATCGTCGACGGCGCGATCGTTGCCGAAGCTCTTGCTCAGATGTTCGATCTCGATCATGCCCGGCCCCCCGGCGTTGCAAGCTCGACCAGCGCATCGAGCACGATGGCGGCGGCAAATGCCATGGCCACGGTGGGGATGGCGCCCAGCAGCACCAGGTCCATGGCGGTCTGGCCCACCCCCTGAAAGACGAAGACGCCGAAACCGCCGCCCCCGATCAGGGCAGCCACTGTCGCAAGCCCGATGTTCTGCACCAGCACGATGCGAATGCCGGTGAGGATCACCGGCAAGGCCAGAGGGAATTCGACCTGCAGCAGCCGCTGCATGTCGGTCATGCCCATGCCGCGGGCCGCCTCCTCGGTCGCTTCGGGCACCCCGGCAAGGCCCGCCACGGTGTTGGCCACGACCGGCAGCAGCGCATAGAGGATCAGGGCCAGCATCGCCGGCGCTGTCCCGATGCCCGAGATGCCCAGCGCGGCGGCGCCCGGCACCACGGCGGCGATCCAGGCCAGCGGAGCGATCAGCAGGCCGAAGAGCGCGATCGAGGGGATTGTCTGGATGCCGTTGAGCAGGTTGAGGAGCGTCGCGCGGACGGCTGCGACCCGGTGGCAGACGATGCCCAGCGGCACGCCGATCAGCGTTGCCGCCGCCAGCGAGCCGAGCGCCAGGCCCACATGCGCCGCCCCTTCGCGCCAGAAGCTGTCCGCCCGGTTGGCGTATTCGCGCAGAACCGAGAGATCGCCCCACAGGCCGGATTCGAGGATCAGGGCCACGGTTCCCACAACCGCCGCGAGGATCGACAGCCGCCCCAGGGGCGTCAGCCCGAGGCGGGCCACCGCGTCCGAAAGCAGCAGCGAAAAGGCCAGCGCCAGCAGCCAGAACCCGGTTCCCGGCGAGGTTCGCGACAAGTGATCGCCGGCGGGGGTCAGGAACCGCGCGGCATCGCCGATCGCGATGGCGAGCACGAGCAGCGCGGCAAATCCGACCAGCAGGCGGGCCGCGGGCGAAAGCCGCACGACGGCGAGCGCCGCCGCCCCAACCAGGACAGCCCCCGTCAGCACGGTCTCCCAGCCGGGCAGCGCGGCCCACAGCGCGATCGCCGTTCCCGGCACGATGCGGTTGGCGCGAAAGGCGGCAAACGGCGTCAGCAGTCCGGCGAGCGCCACGAGCGCCACCAGAAGGCCGAGGCGGTCGAGCGCCTGATGCGGGGCGCGGCGCTCAGTCAGCGTGGTTGCGGCGAGAGCCATGTGAACCGGGGCGGGTTTCGAGCCCGCCCCGTCTAGCACACTATTTCAGGAAGCCGTTGGTCTTGAGCCAGTCGACCGCCACGGCCTTGGCGGCTTCGCCGCCCACCTGGATGCGGCCGTTGAGAGTCTGCAGCGTGGTCAGGTCGAGCTTGGCAAAGACCGGCGACAGCAGGTCCTTGATCTGCGGATACTGGTTGAGCACCGCTTCGCGGATGATGGGCGCCGGCTGATAGACCGGCTGCACGCCCTTGTCGTCCTCGAGCACGACAAGGCCGGAGGGAGCGATGCCGCCATCGGTGCCATAAACCATCGCAGCATTGACCCCGTCGGTCTGGTTGGCCGCTGCGGCGATGGTCGCGGCCGTGTCGCCGCCCGAGAGCGTCACGAGCTGCTCGGGCTTGAGGGTGAAGCCATAGGTGGATTCGAATTTGGGCAGGGCCGCCGGAGAGCTCACGAATTCGGCCGAAGCGGCAAGCTTCACCTGGCCGCCGCCGGCAACCCATTTGCCGAAATCGGAAAAGGTCGCGAGCTTGTTGGGTTCGGCCACGTCCTTGCGCAGGGCGACCGCCCAGGTGTTGTTGGCTGGCGCCGGCTGCAGCCAGACGATCTTTTCGGCGTCGTAGTCGAGCTGCTTGACCGTCTCATAGGCCTTCTGCGCGTCGTTCCAGACGGGGTCGTCGGCCTTGTTGTAGAAGAAGGCGCCGTTGCCGGTATATTCGGGATAGATGTCGATCTGCCCCGCCTTGATGGCGTCGCGCACAACCGAGGTTGCGCCGAGCTGGATCTTTTCGGTGACCGGAATGCCGTTCGCCTGCAGCATCTGCGAAATGATGTTGCCCAGCAGGCCGCCTTCAGTGTCGATCTTGGAGGAAACGACCACCTGCGCGTGGGCGGCTCCGGCAGTGAGCACCACAGCAAGGGCCGCGGCGGCGAAAGTGTTGATCAGACGCATTTGTTTCTCCCTTGGCCGGACTGCCGGCCTTCCATGACCTCATCGGCACGCCTCGCCCGTCGAACCGGGCACAACCTCGTTCGGAGGGATGTTGTTCCATGACAATAACATCCCTCCGGCCTTTGAAATCCCGTTCATTCGAAATAGGCACGAAAGCGGCGGCGGAAAGTTCCGCGGGGCGCTCGCCAGCCGTGCTCAGAAAAGGGGTTGACAGGCGTTGTCGCCGGTCGCTTCGGCCCCGGGGTCGTCTATGCCGGCTCCGGCGCGGGCGAGGCGCGAAACGCGCCGGCTCCAGGCGCCCGGTGGCATGCCGGCAAGGCCCGCGCGGCGGGCGTATTGACAGCGACAATCGGGTCGTAGACGTTAGTAACCGGTTGGTGACTTAGCGGTCCGTGCACGGGTGTGTTCCGGGGCGCTGCGGAGGAGGAGCCGACCGGTCAACAGGGAGGACCACCCATGCCTATCAACCTTGATCGCCGACAATTTCTGCTGGGCTCGACGGCGCTGCTGGCCTCGGGAGCGATCGCTCCTGCGCAGGCGCAGGATGCGTCCCGGCTGCGCATTTACTGGTGGGGCGGCCAGGCGCGCGCCGACCGCACCAACAAGGTGAGCGATCTCTACAAGTCCAAGGTGAACTCGGGCCTCACCATCGATGGCGAGTACAACGGCTCGTTCCAGGACTATTGGACCAAGCTCGACACGCAGGTCGCCGGCGGCACCACCCCCGACGTGCTGCAGATGGATTACCGCTATCTGGTGCAGTACGCCAAGAACAACACGATCCTGGCGCTCGACGACTATGTCGGCAAGAGCCTCAATCTTGATGATTTCGACAAGGACCAGGTCGACGGCGGCAAGGTCGACGGCAAGCTCTATGCCATCAGTCTGGGGGCGAACTCGGTGGCCATGATGGTCAATACCGCCGCCTTCAAGGAGGCCGGGATCGACCTGCCGACGCGCGAGTGGAGCTATGACGACTACAAGGCGGCGGCCGTGGCCTGGAACAAGGCCAACCCCCGCGGCGGCATGCGTCTGCTCGAAGATGCCAGCGGCAACGAGCCGGCCTATGAGAACTGGCTGCGCCAGCGCGGCAAGGCCCTCTATGCGGATGGCAAGCTCGGCTGGACGGCGGACGATCTGGTCGAATGGTTCAAGCTCTGGGCCGATCTGCGCGCCAACAATGTGTGCGTCACCCCCGACGATCAGGCCCTCGATGCCAATGCCGCGATCGAAAACGCCATGGTCACGCTCGGCAAGGCAGCGGTCACCTTCGCCAACTCCAACCAGCTCATCGCCTTCCAGAAGGTCAACAAGGACGAGTTGACGATGGTCAACTTCCCGCGGGCCGGCAAGGGCATGGGCGGTGGGCACTACCGCAAGCCCAGCCAGTTCTGGAGCATCAGCGCCAGCACAAGCGCCAAGGACGAAGCGGTCAAGTATGTGAGCTTCTTCGTCAACGATCAGGACGCGGGCATGATACTTGGGGTGGAGCGCGGCATCCCCTGCGCCAAGCATGTGCGCGACGCGCTCGCCCCCACGCTCAGCCCGCCTGATCAGCTGTCGCTCAATTTCGTCTCCAATCTGGGCGATCTCCTGGGGCCGCTGCCGCCGGTGCCGCCCAGCGCGGCCGGCGAAATCGACAAGGAGCTGACGACCAAGTCGCAGGAAGTCGCCTTCGGCCAGACATCCCCGGAGGATGCTGGACCGGCGTTCTATAAGCAGGCGGCCGACATCCTGGCCCGCGCCAGCTGAGGCGGCCGGAGGCATGGCGACCGCACGCACCATCGACGATGGCGAGGCCACCATCGATGCGCGCGCGGTCGCGCCCGGCCTGTGGCGCCGGCTGTGGAGCGCCAATGGGCCGGGCTATCTGTTCCTGCTGCCCTGGTTCATCGGGTTTTTCGGCCTGACGGTCGGGCCGATCCTGATCTCGTTCCTGCTGAGCTTCACCGATTTCGACCTGCTCACGCCGCCCCGCTGGGCGGGCGCATCCAACTACGTGCGGATGTTCACGGCCGACCCGAAATTCGTGGCCTCGATGCGGGTCACGTTCGCCTTCGTCATCTTTTCGGTGCCGCTCAAGCTCGCCTTCGCGCTCGGCGTCGCGCTGCTGCTCAATCGCGGCATGAAAGGCCTGCCGGTCTATCGCGCGATCTTCTACCTGCCCTCGCTGTTGGGCGCGAGCGTAGCCATCGCGGTGCTGTGGCGCCGGCTGTTCGCGGGCGATGGCCTGGTCAACCAGGCGCTGGCGCTCATCGGCATCCAGGGGCCGGCCTGGATATCCAATCCCCGCTATTCGCTGTGGACGCTGATCATCCTCGCGGTCTGGCAGTTCGGCTCGCCGATGATCATCTTCCTAGCCGGCCTGAGGCAGATTCCGCAGGATCTCTACGAGGCGGCGAGCCTTGATGGCGCGAGCCGGTGGCGGGTCTTCTGGAAAGTGACGCTGCCGCTGCTGACGCCGGTGGTGTTCTTCAACGCCATCGTGCAGACCATCGATGCATTCAAGAGCTTCACGCCCGCCTTCATCATCTCAGGGGGCACGGGCAACCCGATCAACTCCACCCTCTTTTACACGCTCTATCTCTACCAGGAGGCGTTCGGCTTTTTGCGCATGGGCTATGCATCGGCCCTCGCCTGGGTGCTGCTGGCGATTGTGGCGATCTTTACCGCCTTTTCGTTCCTGACCTCCCGATACTGGGTCCACTACGAGGAGTAGCGGCGCATGACCATGACAGCAGCGGCAGCGGAGATCGGCGGGGCGGGCGGCAGGTCCCCCTGGCGCAGATGGCTCGGATCGACGACGGCGCATGTGCTGCTGATCGCCGCCTCGATCCTGATGCTCTATCCGCTGCTGTGGATGCTCTCGGCCTCGTTCCGGCCGGAGGAGGAGATCTTTTCGTCCACCTCGCTCATCCCCAGTTCGGTCACGCTCAACGGCTACATCAGCGGCTGGCACGGCCTGCCGATCAGCTTCGACCGGTTCTTCCTCAACTCACTGATCGTGTCCATCTCGTGCATCATCGGCAATCTGGCGGCCTGCTCGCTGACGGCCTTCGCGTTCGCGCGCCTCGAATTCTGGGGCAAACGCTTCTGGTTCGCGCTGATGCTGGGCACGCTGATGCTGCCCTACCAGGTGACGCTGATCCCGCAATATGTGCTGTTCCAGAAGCTGGGCTGGGTGAACACCTTCCTGCCGCTCATCGTTCCCAAGTTCCTTGCCACCGATGCGTTCTTCACGTTCCTGATGGTGCAGTTCTTCCGCGGCATTCCGCGCGAGCTCGACGAGGCCGCGCAGATGGACGGCTGCTCGCCCTGGCGCATCTATCTGCGGATCATGCTGCCGCTTTCGCTGCCGGTGCTGACGACGGCAGCGATCTTCACCTTCATCTTCACCTGGGACGATTTCTTCGGGCCGCTCATCTACCTCAACGACATCAAGGGCTACACGGTGTCGCTGGCGCTGCGCAATTTCGTGGATTCGACCGGCATCTCCAACTGGAGCGGACTGTTCGCCATGTCGATCCTGTCCCTGGTCCCGGTCTTTCTGTTCTTCGTGTTCTTCCAGCGGCTGCTGATCGAGGGCATCGCGACCACCGGCATGAAGCGCTAGCTCCTTCCCATCGTCCAGCAAGAAGACCTCAATGACCATTCACTTTGCGGCCATCGGCATCACCCACGACCACATCAACGGCATGACGCAGATGCTCCTCGATGAGGGCGCGGTGCTCTCCTCCTTCCATGCCGAGGAGGACGATCTGGCCGCCGACTACATGAAGCGCTTCCCGCAGGCGCGGCGCGTGGGCGACCGGCGGGCGATCCTCGAGGATGGCTCGATTGCGCTCGTGCTCACCTCCGCCGTGCCGGCCGATCGCGCCGCGATCTCGATCGCGGCTATGCGCGCGGGCAAGGATGTGCTCAGCGACAAGCCGGGCATGATCTCGCTCAGCCAGCTCGATGAGGTTCGCCGCGCGCAGCGGGAGACGGGCCGGATCTTCTCGGTCCTGTACTCCGAGCACTTCGAGCGCAAATCCGTGGTCAGGGCCGGCGAGCTCGTCGCGGCCGGCGCCATCGGCAGGGTGATCAATGTGGTGGGGCTCGGCCCGCACCGGCTGCGGCCGCAATCGCGCAAGCCCTATTTCTTCGACCGCGCGCGCTATGGCGGCATCCTCACCGATATCGGCAGCCACCAGCTCGAGCAGTTCCTGTTCTTCACCGGCGCGACCGAGGTTGAGGTCGTGTCCGCCACGGTCGCCAACCGCGCCCATCCGCAATGGCCGGGGCTGCAGGATTTTGGCGAGCTTTCGCTGCGGGCGCCTGGGGCCACGGGGTTCGTGCGGGTCGACTGGTTCACGCCCGACGGGCTGGCGACCTGGGGCGACGGCCGGCTCTTCGTGCTGGGGACGGAGGGCTATATCGAGCTGCGCAAATATGTCGACATCGCGGGCCGGCCCGGCGACGAGCACCTGTTCCTCGTCGATGGCAAGGGCACGCGCCACATCGACTGCGCCGATGTGGTGCGGCCCTTCGGCCGCCAGCTCATCGCCGACGTGCTCAACCGCACCGAGACCGCCATGCCGCAGTGGCGGTGCTACAAGGCGATGGAGCTGGCCATCACGGCGCAGACGCTGGCCGAACGGGGGACTGAGTGGCAGCAATGAGCAGGGTTTTCACCGTAGCGGTCGTGGGCGGCGGCATCGGCCGCAGCCACATCATCGAGGGCTACAAGCCCAATGCCGACCGGTTCCGCGTGCTCGCCGTCTGCGATCTCGATCCGGCCAGGATGAACGGGCTCGCCGACGAATTCGGCATCGAGCGGCGCGTTGCCGATTTCGACGAGCTCTTGGCGATGGACGATCTCGACATCATCGACATCTGCACCCCGCCGATGGTGCACTATCCCATGATCATGGCCGCCCTCGCCGCAGGCAAGCATGTCATCTGCGAAAAGCCGCTGGTGGGGTCGCTGCAGCAGATCGACGAGGTCATCGCCGCCGAGCGCAGGGCGAAGGGCAGGCTGATGCCGGTCTTCCAGTATCGCTTCGGCAACGGCATCCAGCAGGCCAAGGCCATCATCGATGCGGGCCTTGCCGGCAAGCCGTTCGTGGGCACGGTGGAGACGCTGTGGCGGCGCGAGCCCGACTATTACGCGGTGCCCTGGCGCGGCAAGTGGAAGACCGAGCTCGGCGGCGTGCTGATGGGGCACGCCATCCATCCCCACGACATGTTCTGCTACCTCATGGGGCCGCTGCGCTCGCTCTACGGCCGCGTTGCGACGCGCGTGAACGCCATCGAGGTGGAGGACTGCATCTCGGCATCGGTGGAACTCGAATCGGGGGCGCTCGGCTCGTTCACCGCCACGCTGGGCTCGGCCGACGAGATCACGCGCATCCGGCTGGCCTTCGAGAACCTCACCATCGAGAGCGACCACTCGCCCTACAATCCGGGCGCCGCGCCCTGGAAGGTGCTGCCGCGCAACGAGGCGACGCGCGAGGCGATCGCGGCGCTCCTGAGCGGCTGGCGCGACGTGCCGCCGCGCTTCACCACGCAGATGGCGCGCTTCCACGAGGCCCTGACGAAGGGGACGCCGCTGCCGGTCACCACCGCCGATTCGCGGCGCGCCCTCGAAATCGTCACCGCCTTCTATTATTCATCGCGGACGCACCAGGAGGTCGCGTTCCCCATCGGCCGCGATCACCCCAACTATGCGAGCTGGCTTCCGGAGGGAATGGCGTGAACGCAACCAGCATCGGCCTCAAGGGGATCGTCAAGCGCTACGGCGACGTCGAAGTCATCCACGGCGTCGATCTCGATGTCGAACCGGGCGAGTTCGTAGTGTTCGTGGGCCCCTCCGGGTGCGGCAAGTCCACGCTGCTGCGCATGATCGCCGGGCTTGAGCCGATCACCGGCGGAACGCTCCTGATCGACGGCCAGCGCATGAACGAGGTGCCGGCGAGCAGGCGCGGCATCGCCATGGTGTTCCAGTCCTACGCGCTCTATCCGCATATGAGCGTCTATCAGAACCTCGCCTTCGGTCTCGAGACGGCGCGCCTGCCCAGGCCCGAGATCCAGAAGCGGGTGCAGCGCGCCGCGGAGATCCTGCGCATCGAGCCGCTGCTCAAGCGCAAGCCGAGGCAGCTGTCGGGCGGGCAGCGTCAGCGCGTCGCCATCGGCCGGGCCATCGTGCGCGAACCGCGCATCTTCCTGTTCGATGAGCCGCTCAGCAATCTCGATGCCGAACTGCGCGTGCAGATGCGGGTCGAGATCGCCAAGCTCCACCACGACCTGGGCAACACCATGATCTATGTGACGCACGACCAGGTCGAGGCGATGACCATGGCCGACAAGATCGTGGTGCTTTCGGCCGGCAATATCGAGCAGGTCGGCGCGCCGCTCGATCTCTACAACAACCCCGTCAACCAGTTCGTCGCGGGGTTTCTCGGCTCGCCCAAGATGAATTTCGTCGAGGGCACGGTGAAGTCGCTGGATGGCGCGCCGACGGTCAATGTCAGCGGCAGCGAGTTCCGTCTGCGCCAGTCGCTGCCCAACCACAGGGTCGGCGACAAGGTGACCTTCGGCATCCGGCCGGAGCATATCGGCATCACCGAAGAGGCGGGAGTGAAGCTCGCCGACCTCAAGGTGGATCTGGTCGAGCAGCTGGGCGACACCACCATGGTCTATGCCTCCACCATGCGCGGCCAGCCGCTCACCATCGCGCTCGAAGGGCAGCGGCAGATCGCGCCGGGCAGCATGATTGCGACCTATATCGATCCCGATCGCTATCACGTCTTCGGCCCCGATGGGGTGGCCCTCAGGTGAGCGCCGCGCTCACCAGTCCCGCCGACGGCGCGCCCTGGGTCGCCGCGGGGCCGGGCAGCCGCCGCCGCGTCCGCGTCAGCCGCCCGGAATTGATGCAGGTCGAATTCGCCTTCGAGGCCGGCGCCGTCGGGGCGCTTCATTCGCACCCGCATGTGCAGGCAAGCTATGTCGCCGAGGGCCGCTTCGAAGTCACCATCGGCGATACGGTCACGGTGCTGGGCGAGGGCGGCAGCTTCATCGTGCCGCCCGATGTCGTGCACGGGGTCAAGGCGCTGACCGCGGGGCGGCTGGTCGACTGCTTCACGCCACGGCGGGACGATTTTCTATAGCCGTCGCATGGTCGGGGCGCGGGCGGCTCCCGCGCATCGGCGGGACAGTCTTGCCGTTAGCGGTCGAGCTCGATGCCGGCCTCGCGCAGCATCTGGTCCACGTCCACGCGGCCGCCGCCGGCGATCGACTTGTTGGCGGCGATGCCGGTGAGGATCGACCAGGCGCCCTCCTTGTGCGTGGAGGCGCGGCCATACTTGTCCGGCGGCATGGCCTGGGGTTCGAACAGATAGCCCAGCATCACGGGGTCGGCGCCGCCATGGTCGCCGCTTCCGGCCCAGACCTCGAGCTCGCGCGGCCGCTCGCCCGCAAGATGCAGCGTCGTCGTCATGTTCTCGCCCGCCTCGGCCCTCTCGCGGCGGCCGCCGAAGACGCCATGCACCTCGACATGCTTGTGCCTGAGCTCGCCCTTCTTGCCGTGGAAGGTGATCTCCAGGCCCTCCCATGGCGAATAGGCGCATAGCGTATAGTTGAGGAATACGCCGTTGGCGTAGGTCGCTTCGACCTGCATGGTGTCCTCGATCGTGATGTCGGGCGACCACACGCAGCGATCGCGGTAGTAGCCGTCTGCATCCTCGGCCATCAGGTACATGTCGCGCAGGTCCTCGTCCGCCGCGAGGTCGAGCCGATAGTCGCAGCGGTCGAACACGGGGCAGCCGTGGCAGCGTTCGCCGTGGGCCTCTAGCCCGAATTCGGCCGCCGTCTGCGGCGTGTAGAAAATGCGCTTGCCGTTGGCCGCCACGGTCTTGGGGGTCGAGGCCACCCACCAGTTCATCAGGTCGAAATGGTGCGTCGCCTTGTGCACCAGCAATCCGCCCGAGCGGTCCTTGTAGCGGTGCCAGCGGCGGAAATAGTCGGCGCCGTGAACGCGGTCGAGATACCAGGTGAAATCCACCGCCTGTATCTCGCCGATCGTCCCCGACATGAGGATGTCCTTGAGCTGGGTGCGCGCCGGGGTATAGCGATAGTTGAAGGTCACGGTCAGCTTCCGCCCGCTCGCGCGCTGGGCGTCGAGCACCTGCTTGAGCTTGGCCAGGTCCGTCGTCATCGGCTTTTCCGTCATCACGTTGCAGCCCGCCCTGAGCGCGCGCACGATGTATTCGTGGTGCAGGTAGTCGGGCACCGTCACGATCACGGTATCGGGCCGCTGCTCGGCGATCATCCGGTCGAATTCCGCCGCGGCATAGGTGGCGATGCCGTTGCCGGGCTGGTTGGGAACCTTGCTGGCCGAGAGGGCCAGCCGTTTCTCATTGCTGTCGCAAAGCGCGACCAGTTCATTGTTTCGGGGGTGCTCGGCGGTGATCGCCCGCCGATACATCTGGTGACGCCCGCCGGCGCCCACGATCGCATACTTCACTTGCCGTCTCTTCCCGTGGTCCCGTCCGGGTTGGGTCCCGGCCGGCGGCACTTTTCTAGCCGACGGGGAAGTAACTGAACAGTTACACCGGGCCGAAAAGTGTGTGGGCCAGTGGTCGCGGCGGCGGGCTTGAATGTCACCGCGCCGGCATGACACAAAGCGGCCGCCAACAGGGGAGGATTGCAGCGTGGCCAAGCGCAGGATCGCCATCATCGGCGTGGGCAAGATCGCCATCGACCAGCATTTGCCGGTGATCGACAAGTCCGACGATTTCAGGGTCGCGGCCACCGTTTCGGGCCGCATGATCGCCCACAACGATCTGCCGGTGTTCCGCACCCCGGCCGAATTCTACAAGGCCATGCCCGAGGTCGACCTCGTGGCCATCTGCACGCCGCCGGGCGTCCGCCACGCCTATGTGCGCGAGGCGCTCGATGCGGGCCGGCACGTGCTGATGGAGAAGCCGCCGACCACCACCATCTCCGAGCTCGACGATCTGGTCGCCTATGCCAAGAAGAAGAAGAGAATCCTGTTCCAGACCTGGCACAGCCGCTACAACGA
>DASZSH010000179.1:0-29253 GCA_035548755.1 Devosia sp. | reverse complement strand
GACCGACCAGCTTCGTTCCTCGATCACAGAGGATTTCAGCCTCCTGCGCGACGCCAACGATACCGGCGGCGAAGCGGAGCTCGTCAAGTTCATCCGGGCGGCCGTCGCAACGCGATCAGATAAGCAATCGGCCTTCGGCCTTTTCAAGCTCTCCGGCCGGCGGATCGCTGGCAACGTCATGGAGGTGCCGCCGTTTCGCGGCTGGGGCACCCTGCCGGCCGATGCAGGAGCGACCGGACCTCCATTTCTGGCGTATGTCGAGGTTCTCGACGACAACCTCGCCGTCGCCGCGCGATCTCAGCGCTTCCTTGCGACCGAGAGCGGCGTTGTGCTCAACGCATTGATCCTTGCCGGGGTCGTCATCTGCGGCAGCGCGCTCGTCATCGGTTATGTGCTCAGCCGCGGAGTCGCCTCCAAGCTCGAAGTAATCGACCGGACGCTGGCGGAGGTGTCCCGGGGAAATGCGGAGGTGCGGCTGCCCGTAGGGCGCGGCAACGATCAGATCGATCATGTTTCGCGGCAGATCAATGCCCATCTCGATCGGCTGAGCGAGCTCATGGGGGGAATGCGCAACACGATCGTGGCGATCGCGCACGACCTCAAGTCGCCGCTCAACCGCGCCTATATGCTCCTGCAGGACGCGGCCGAGGCCAACAGCACCTCGCGGGCGGCCGAGGCGCTTACCCGCGCTACCGCCGAAATGGAGTCGCTGGGCGGCATTTTGGACACCGTCCTGCGCATTTCTCGCATCGAAACGTCGGATGACCGGTCGACCTTCACGCGGTTTTCCGCGGCCGAACTGGTTCGCGACCTGGCGCAGACCTTCGAGCCGGTGGTCGAGGCGGCGGGGCAGTCGATCGATGCCACGCAGGTCGCCGACGATGGCGCCGAGATTTGGGGCGACCGTCGAATGGTGCAGCAGATGCTGGTCAACCTGATCGAGAATGCGAGCCGCCACGCTGGTGGAGGGGCCCGCATCACGCTCGCGACGCGCGCCGAGGCAGAGAGCGCGGTGATCGTTGTCGCCGACAACGGGCCGGGCATCCCCGCCGAACGGCGGGAGGAGGTTTTCGAACCTTTCCGCCGACTCAGCGAATCGCGTGGCACCCCGGGCGCCGGGCTTGGGCTGGCGCTGGTCAAGGCAATCGCGACGCGGCACCAGGCCCGGGTGAGCCTGGGCGATAATCATCCGGGCCTGCGAGTGACGCTGGAGTTTCCAACGGCGCCGACGCCCGGACCGGCGCGACACCAGCGAGAGCCGGCGCCGGCGCAAGTCAAGTGATGCAGAACTGCCGCGCGGCCGGCTCAACCGGCGCGGGAGACCGGATGGGTTGACCGAAAACTCTTGCGTTTCTGCACTGGACGGGCCGAATTACCGCGCTTTCGTTGCCACATATTCGCGCCAATCCGGCGCGTTCATCTGGCCGCGGGCTTGGGGCAGACACGCTCGGCGAGGTGACGTCGTGAAGGTTGAGGCAGTCCCGTCCGGGGTCCGCATGGTCGCGTGCCTGATGTTCCTGGCCGTGGCCGCGATCGGACCCCCTGTCGTTGCGGCGCCGATGCCGCTCAGCTCGATGATTGGTTCACCCATAGAGGGCTCCTGGCGCACTCAGAACGGAACCGAGGTCACCATCGCGCCCTGCCCCGAGGGGTATTGCGGCACGCTGAGCTGGATAGTGATCCCGCCTGAATACTCCGCGCAGTGTGAGCAGGACAAAGCCGCCTTCGGCGCGCAGATGCTCGATCAGCGCAATCCGAACAAAGCGCTGCGCAACCGTCCGTTGGTGGGCATGCAGATGATGACGCTCAAGCCGACCAACGATCCGCTCGCCTTCACCGCGCACATCTACAATTCGGAAGACGGCAAGAGCTACGACGGCAACGCCTGGGTGGTCGACAACAACAATACGCTGCGGCTGGGCGGCGGCTGCGTTGGTTCGATCTGCGTGGTCACGCAGGACTGGCCCCGTGTTCCGCCACGCGCGGGCGCTCCCGACTTCACCTGTCGGCAGTAGCCCTGCCCTCAGCCGGCAAGCAGCTTGATGTCGGCGGCGATTGCCTCTGACGGATCGGGTGCCGGACGGGGCGTCTTGATTGCGAGCGCCCGTTGCGTTGCAGGGCGGGCATTGATCATTTCATACCAACGGGCGACTTCCGGAAACTCCGCCGGCTCGATAGTGAGCTCGGTCCACTTTCGAGCCCAGCCGAAGATGGCAAAGTCGGCGATCGAAAGGGCTTCGCCAGCGACAAAGTCGATGCCGCGCGCCCGTTGTCGTGCGAGCTGGCCCTCGAGCACGCCATAGAGCCGTCGCGTCTCATCGACATACCGCTTGATGGCGTATGGTATCGGCTCGCGGTCCTTGGAGAGAAAGTGCTCGGCCTGCCCGAGCATGGGGCCCAGGCCGCCGACCTGCCAGAACAGCCACTCGTCGATCTTGACGCGCTCCCGCGCGCTGGAGCCGTAAAAACGGCCGTGCTTTTCGGCGAGATATTTGAGGATGGCGCCGGATTCGAAGACCGAGATCGGTCTGCCATCGGGCCCTTCGGGGTCGACGATCACGGGCATTTTCTGACTTGGCGCCAGCACGTTGTAGTCGGCGCGCCTTGTGTCGCCGCGTGACATCATGATCGGAACGAGCGTGTAGGGAACGCCCAGTTCCTCCAGCATGATGGTGATCTTCCGGCTGTTGGGTGAACCGAAATAGTAGAGCTCGATCGGGGCAGGCATTGGGTGGGGTCCGAAGACTGCGGCGCGCCACCGTTCGATGGACGCGCCGCCAGGAGGTCAATGCGCAATGCTATCGGCAAAGACCCCGCCGCTGCAACCCGTTCGCGCGGATCAACTTTGCGCCGGGCCTGGTACAGGGGGCACGAAATCGCTCACGCCGGTCAGACCCGGCGACTCTGCGACCGATCGCTTAGGCGGCCGGGACGACCTTGTCGATCCAGACCGCTGTGTCGTGGAACGCAGCTCCACCGAAGGGCGGAACGGGGTCAGATCCGGTGAGCGTGTTGATGCCCTGCCCCGTGCCATGCGCCTTGTTTGGGTGGATGCCTTCGGCGATCAAGACGCCCGGCCGCAACCCGTCGAAGAACCGCGCCGTAAGCTCCACGATCCCGCGGTGGTTGCCAAGACGGACGCGGTCGCCGTCGGCAATGCCGTAGGCGGCCGCATCGTCTGCGCGGATGAGCACCGTCGGCTCGGCCTGGCGCTTTCGGCTGCCCGGCGTTTCCGAAAAGGTCGAATTTAGGAAGGAACGCGAAGGGCTCGTCGCAAGGCGAAATGGCACGCGCTCGCTCGTCTTTTCGTTTATGTCCCACCAATCGACCATCGCGGGGGCGTCCGCAGGATCGATGACCCATTCGTACCCTTTGCGCTCGGCCGCGCCCTGCCAGTTCGGGCGAAAGCGGAATTTCCCGTCGGGCCAGCCGAACCCGCTGGCGAACCGGGCCTCTTCGTCGGGACGCTCACGATCGACAAAATAGCCGGTCTTTTCCACGGCATCCAGGCTCGGATAGCGCGAACGACGGAAGGTCTCGGCGATCATGTCGCGATCGGTCATGTGGAGCGAGACGTCGTCCGCGCCCAGCCGACGTAGCAACTCGCCAACGACTTCAAAATTGGAACGGCATTCACCGGGGGCCTCGATCAGCTTGGGGCCGACGAGAACGCGCGTATGCCCGCCGCGCGTATAGTAGTCATTGTGTTCGAGGAACATCGTGGCGGGCAGCACGATATCGGCCATTTCGGCCGTTTCGGTCATGAACTGCTCGTGGACGACTGTGAACAGGTCTTCGCGAGCAAAGCCGGCCCGCGTGAGCCCCTGCTCGGGCGAAACGTTCATGGGGTTGGTGTTCTGAATGAACAGAGCCTTGATCGGCGGGCCACCCTTGAGAGCGCGCGAGTCGCCGGTCAGCACCTTGCCGATCTGACTCATGTCGAGCATGCGGCCGGCCGGCCCCATGCTGCTGCCCCGGATCGCCGACTTGTCGAGATGCCATGTCCCCGAGTTGGAGTGGAAGGCGCCCCCACCTCTGTGCCGCCAGGCGCCGGTCACCGCGGGAATACAGAGCGCCGCATGCATGTTGGCGGAACCGTTGCGCTGGCGGCTGAAGCCATAGCCGAGACGGAAGTAGGTGCGCGGCGTGCGGCCCACCAGGTGGGCGAAGGCTTCGATCTCCGCGACGCCGAGGCCCGTGATCGAACTGGCCCATTGCGGAGTACGGGCCATCAGATGAGCTTCGACTTCCCCGTCGAAATCCGTGAACTGGCTGAGATACTGCCGGTCGGCAAGGTCGTCGCGCAGCAGGACGTGCATCACCGCGCAGGCAAAGGCGCCGTCTGTGCCCGGACGGAGCAAGATGGGCATGTCCGCCTGTTCCATGGTGGCGTTCATGTAGATGTCGACGACGGCCAGCTTGGCGCCTCGCTCCTTGCGGGCGCGTGTGGCGTGCGTCATCACGTTGACCTGGGTGTTGACCGGATTGGTTCCCCAGATCACCACGCAGTCGGCTTCCGCCATGAGCTCGGGATTGGGGCCGCCCAGCAGGCCTGTCCCGGCGATGAACCCCGGCCAGGCGGCGCCGGTGCAGATAGTGTCGTACTGGGCGGAATAGCCGCGCGCGTGGCGCAGGCGGTCGATGCCGTCGCGCTGCACATGCCCCATGGTCCCGGCGTAGAAATACGGCCAGATCGCCTCAGGCCCGAAGTCGCGCTCGATCTCAAGCCAGCGGCGCACGATTTCGTCGAAGGCTTCGTCCCAACCGATGCGCTCCCAGCGGCCTTCGCCCTTGCGGCCGACGCGCCGCAGCGGATGCATCAGCCGGTCGGGGTGGTGGACGCGCTCGGCGTAGCGAGCGACCTTCTCGCAGATGACGCCGGCCGTATAGGGGTCGTCCTTGGCGCCGTGCACGCGGCCGATCGTGTGCGCATCGATGATCTCGACATCGAGCGCGCAGGTCGAAGGACAATCGTGCGGGCAAACCGAACGGCCGATGCGGGCGGCGACGTGCTTGTTCATGCCCGATGGCTACCGCCAGGGGCGGCGCGCAGCAAGAGGAGGTGCCCGCATTCCGGCGGACCGATCATTCGTCCAGGCGTTCCGGAGGACTATTCCTCGGCCCGCAGACGGGCCAGCTCGGCCTGGAAGATACGCAACGACAGGAAGATCGCGAAGGCGAAGCAGACAATCCCGGTGATGTTGGTCAGCGGCAACTGGTTGACCCACGGGATATGCTTGGCGGCGAGCAGCAGCAGAACGAGCGCCAGGACGGACGCGACTTCGGGCACACGAACAAGCATGGTTTGCCTTTCAACAAACCGCACGGGCCGACGCTTGCCGATGCGAGAGTTTCCCCAAACCGGGCGAAACCGCCCGAGGCGCATAGACTTACGCGAAAACGGAAAAGGTTCCATAATTTTTTGCGCGGTCCGCGAAAATGTCGCGGAAAACGTGGCGGAGGCAGCAAGGCCACTGCACCAACCGTGCCGATCTATGCCTATCAAAACAGCATAGGCCGTGGCGACCGGGAGCGTCACCTTCGGCAACACGACCGAAGCGATCCAACGCTGGCAACCGTGAGGTCCAGGAGCGGTGGCAAGGCCGCAGTGCGGCCTTGCGATCGGAGCTGATTTATTTCCGTCGTTCATGTGGCAGACAGGCCACTTCGCCGACCTGTTCTTTCAGCTATATCTTGCTGTCATCTAGATACAACGTAACGACAATATTGTTATAGAAGCGATTATGGCGCGGCGTATTGATACTTCCGTGCTGTTCATGCTTGATGGTCGTATTTGATATTTGGTGCTTTTGTAAAAAATGATATTACTGTCCAGAACGCTGCAGTTAGCGTTCGCAGCACTCCTTCTCGCGCTGGAATTTCCACAGGGTGCGACCGGCGCCGCCCTTCCTGCTGGTCCGGCCGAGGTCGAGGGGCCGGTCTCAATCGCACTCCTCAACTGGTCCATTCGCAACCCGCAACGTCTGGTTCCCGCGCTTGGGGGCGCCCGCGTCTCGGTGCGATTTCAGCAGGCCCTCCGCATAGATGCGGACGACACCGCGCGCGACCTGATCGGCATCAGCCAGGCGGAGGGCGTCCGGCAGATCCGGCAGCTCGGGCAATCTACCCGGGTCGAGGAAGCCTGGGCCTATGTTCCGCAGGCAGGCTTCTGGGTCGAAATCGGCATTTATGGCCGCGATGATCTGTCGCTCGGGCCGCTGGTCGAACTCGACGTCGCCCTCCTCGGCGGGTTGATTGCCGCCTTCGACCGGGTGGATATCTACCATCTACATCCAGACTCGACGTTCGCTGCCGCTTTCGGCGTGACAACGCTCTACCCGTCGGACACGCCAGTGGCGATGTTGGACGACACAGGCAAGACGGCGGTCGGCCTTGCCGTTCCCAGTCCGTCGGACATCGAGACGGCAATCGACATCGCTCTGCTGCAGGACGAGCTGCATCCCTCGAGCGAGGTCCGCAACCACGTCGTTACGCCTTATGGCGTCGTCCAGTACGAGTTGACGGCGCGGGGGCGGACGGACATCGCTCTCAATCTCGGCAACCCCATCCGCTCGCTGGACAGCAGCCTCATCACGATGAGCGCCATACGGCGCGCTCCGTTCAATATTGTCCGAACGGCGGACGAGAACGCAGCGATGACGATTGGTGGGCTCATCGAGGCGCTTTGCGCGCAACTGAGCGGAGACAACCTCTCGGTCGTGCTGCTCGACCGCTGGTAAGGCCGCTAGGACCCTCTCCTTCTGCTGCGACGGGGCAGCCGCTCGAGCACACTGTTGCTGACACGGGCGAACACTGGCAGCGTGTCGAACGGCTACATCGTGTTGCATCCGCTCCCCCCGCGCCGGAGGCGCCTGCGAGGCTGCGTCTTGCTCCCTGTTGCAGAACCAAGAACGGCGGCCGCTGAAGCGCCGCTTCTTCGGTGCAACGGCAATGGCCGAAGGAAGTCGCGAGCTACATTTCGCTGAAGGGCACGCCGCCGCGCGCCTTGCTGTCGCGCCTGGATTCGACGATCTGCACCACGACGCGCTCGGGCGGCACGCCGAAGTGTTTCACCACGGCGTCAGTGATGTCCTTCATCAGCGCCTTCTTGGCCTCGGGGGAGCGTCCCTCGACCACATGCACAAGAATCTCGGGCATCAGCCTTTGCGCGCCGCGCTCTTTCTTGCCGACGTTCCCGACACGCGGGCGGCGGCTTTGCCGGGGGACGACTTGGCCGCGGCCTTCTTGGCGGCGCGCAGCTTGGTCACCGTGGTGCCGTAGTGGCCCCAGTTGTCGGTCGAAACCTCGTCTATGACCACGAACGTTCCGGCCGGATCCTTACCGAGCTCCTCGACCAGCACCTGAGTGATGCGGGCGATCACCCGCTCCTTCTGTTCGGCGGTGTTGCCGTCGGCGCTGATGCGAACATTGACGTAAGGCATCCCCCACCCCCCTCGAACCAAAGGCCGGCGTCGGCGCCGGCCTGCGGACCTTATCCGACGATCTCGTCATCGGTGAAGAAGAACTTGATCTCGGTCTTCGCGGTCTCGGGCGCGTCCGAGCCGTGGACGGAGTTCTCACCCACCGACACGGCGAATTCCTTGCGGATCGTGCCGGGCGCGGCGTTTGCGGGGTTGGTCGCGCCCATCACTTCGCGGTTCTTGAGAATGGCATTTTCGCCCTCGAGCACCTGCACGACGACGGGGCCCGACGTCATGGTCTCGACCAGCTCGGAGAAGAACGGCCGCTCCTTGTGCACCGCGTAGAAACCCTCGGCCTGGGCGCGGGTCATCCGTATACGCTTGCTTGCAATCACGCGCAGGCCGGCGCTTTCCAGCTTGTCGATGATCTTGCCGGTGATGTTGCGGCGGGTCGCATCGGGTTTGATGATCGAGAAGGTGCGTTCAAGCGCCATCGGACGTCCTCGGAAAGGCTAGGAAGAGGTCGCGCCTTTTAGCCAAGGGCCGTGGCAGAGGCAAGACGGCCCTATTCCGCAGGCCTCGCTGCCTTCATGCCCGGAGTTCGCCAGGGTTCGCCCCGGGCCAGGAGGTATCGCTGGACGATGTAGTCCCACGGCATGACGGCAATTACGGGCACCACGGCGGCGCAGGCGAGCACGATGGCCATCATGGCCGCATCGAGATGGCCGCTAAGATACGCCGGAAACGCCATACGGGCGGTCCAGATGAGCTTCCAGGCGACCTCGAACAGCAGGAGCGGAAGCATGCGAAGGGGGTAGCGTAGGCCGAGCAGGGCCAGAAGCCCCATGGCGGCCAGCATCGCCATAACAACGCTCCGCTGAAGTTCCCAGTGTGCCGCTGGGTTGATGAGCTGGGACCAGACCTGGACGCTGAGCCCGATGGCAATCAAGGCGTAGCCGCAGCGCAAGAGGTTAATGCGGAAAATCGGCAGTTCGCTCATGATGGTTCCGTGGCCGGGTCGCACTCCGTCAGACTAGCGCGGGGCCAATAGTCCAGCGCGGATGAACGCAGCCTGACCGGCAGGCCCGCGTTGGACATGGCGGGCAACTGCCTATATCTCCCGCGCCATGCTGACCATCACCGACCTCACCTACCGCATCCAGGGGCGGCCCCTGTTCGAGGGCGCGTCCCTGGTCTTGCCCGACGGGGCCAAGGCCGGGTTCGTGGGCAAGAACGGCTCTGGCAAGACGACGCTCTTCAACCTCATCCAGGGGCATCTCAGCGTCGATGCCGGCTCTATCGAGATCAATCGGCGCGCCAGGATCGGCTCGGTGGCCCAGGAAGCGCCGGCGACGGACCTCAGCGTGCTCGAAACGGTCATGGCGGCTGATACCGAGCGCGCCCGTCTGATGGCGGAGGCCGAAACGGCGACCGACCCCCATCGGATCGCCGAGATTCACACTCGGCTGGCGGATATCGACGCGCACACCGCCGAAGCACGCGCCTCGACCATTCTCAGGGGCCTCGGCTTCGAGCAGGACCGTCAGCTCGGCCCGACCCGCGAACTTAGCGGCGGGTGGCGCATGCGCGTGGCGCTCGCCGGCGTGCTGTTCTCCCGGCCCGATCTGCTGCTCCTGGACGAGCCGACCAACTACCTCGACCTCGAAGGCACGCTCTGGCTTGAGAAGTATCTCGCGACTTATCCCTATACGGTGTTCATGATCAGTCACGACCGCGACCTGCTCAACAAGGCGGTCAACTCGATCGTTCACCTCGAGCGGGGCAAGCTCACCTACTACTCGGGTGGCTACGATACGTTCGAAGACACCCGGCGCATGCAGATGGAGCTCAACAACAAGCAGCGCGAGAAGACGCTCGAGCAGATCGCGCACATGCAGAAATTCGTCGATCGCTTTCGATACAAGGCGTCCAAGGCCAAGCAGGCGCAGGCACGCATCAAGATGATCGAGAAGCTGAAGCCGCCGGCGGCGCTGTTCGACGAATATGCGGCCCCCTTCACTTTCCCCAATCCTAAGAAGGCGATGGCCTCGCCGATGATCACCTTCGACAATGTGTCGACGGGCTATGGCGAACACGTCGTGCTCAGGCACATCACCAACCGCATCGATCCGGACGACCGCATCGCGCTCGTGGGCGTCAACGGCAACGGCAAGTCCACTTTCGCCAAGCTGCTGGCCGGCGACCTCAAGCCTATGGGCGGCGAGATGCGACGCGGCAAGGGGCTCGAGATCGCCTATTTCGCGCAACATCAAATGGACAAGCTCAGGCCGCAGCAAACGCCGCTCGAGCACGTCACTGCGCTTATGCCATACGACAGCGAAGCCAAGCGTCGGAGCCGGGTGGCTCAGATGGGCCTGACAACATCCCGGATGGATACGCCGGCCAAGAACCTGAGCGGCGGCGAGCGGGCGCGGCTCCTGCTGGGCCTCATCACCTTCTCGGGGCCGGGCATGCTGATCCTCGACGAACCCACAAACCACCTCGACATCGACAGTCGCGACGCTTTGGTCGAGGCGCTCAACGAATACACGGGCGCTGTCCTGATCATCAGCCACGACCGCCACCTGATCGATTCCACGGTCGACAAGCTGTGGATCGCGCAGAACGGGACGATCGAGGAGTTCGACGAAGACATCGACAGCTACCAGCGCATGCTCACCGGGGCGCGGGAGCGGCCGCAGAAAGCCGGCGCCGGGCCGGTCGCTCCTATCGTCGTCGACCGCAAGGCGGCGCGCCAGGATGCGGCGGCGCGCCGGCTCGAAGTCGCCCCCTTGCGCAAGTCGATCAAGGAGGCGGAGCAGAAGCTTGGCCGACTCCGGGTCGAGCTCGAAAAGGTCGAGGCCATCCTCAGCAACCCCCGCACTTATGACGGCGCGCCCGAGCGCATCGCGCTACTGGGCAAGGACAAGGCGCGTTTCGCTGCTGAGATCGCGGCCACGGAAGAGCGGTGGCTGACCCTCAGCGCCCAACTTGAGGAAGCCGAACGCGCATGACCGCAAGCGAGATCATCACGTTGCTCGCACTCGAACGGCACCCTGAGGGCGGGTGGTTTCGCCAGACCTTCCGAGACGACGTCCCAGGGATGCGGGCGTATTCGACGCTGATCTACTATCTGCTCGAAGCGGGCGACCGCTCCGCCTGGCATCGCATCGACAGCGCCGAGGTTTGGCACTGGTACGCCGGTGCGCCGCTCGAGCTCAAAGTTGGGACAGCCTCGATGGTTCTGGGCAACGACTTTCATGCCGGTCAGCGACCGCAGGGCGTGGTGCGGCGCGGTGAGTGGCAGTCGGCGCGCTCCCTCGGGGACTGGACGCTGGTGGGTTGCACGGTCGCGCCGGGGTTCGAGTTCGAGCATTTCGAACTCGCGCCCCCGGGCTGGCGGCCCGGCTGAGCGGTGCATAGTCGGCGGCCCACAGCCACGATCGACGGTGGGCGGGCACTGCGAGCCTCTACAGTTTGAATCCCCGCTCCATCAACCCGCTCGCGATCAGGGCATCGATCGCTGCCGCGTCGTGACCGGGCACGATCGATAGGTTGGGCTCGGCAACGCGAAGGCGCTTCAGCGCGGCGAGCTCGGCGAACACGGCGTTGCGGTCCTCATGAAGGACGAGCTCCGAAACAAATCTCGGCTTGCCTCGGCCTGTCGCGATATTCTCGTCGAGCCAGGCAATGTCGCCCGCAAACAACAGTTCACGGCCGTCTTCGCGCCGAACATAGATCATCTGGCTGCCCGGGGTATGGCCTGGAGCCTTGATCAGGACGACTCCTGGCGCGATCGCAAGGTATCGATCATAGGCGATCGGGGTCAGCTCCGTCAGGCGCGCACGGTCGGGCCCGATATTGGGATCGACGTTGCGCAACTGCTCTGCGGTCAGCCGGATGGCGCGGGCGATGTCGGGGACCTTCGCAAAGAAGGCGGCGAGCTCGCCCAGATGGTCAGCATGTTCATGGGTGACGACGATCTCTGTCGCCTCCCCCAGCCCGGCATCAACGCGCGCCGCCGCATCGTCGTCGTATTGAGCAAAGAGCGACCTGGGTCCGGCTTGAGCGGTATTGAAGCCGGAGTCGATCACGATCTCGTCGGCCGGAAGGATCACCTGATAGGCAAAGGCGCCCATCGGTGCGCTCTCGAACCGGGCGCCGCCCACCGAGAACAACCGCAGCTGGCTACCCGTCGCAATCGCTTCTACGCGCACGTCGCTCGCCTTGCCGCCCGGGAACTCGTCAGCGGCCGCCCGGATGGCGGCAAGGTCGAGGTCGAAAGGGGCAAGATTTGCCGGGGGATCGCTGTCGCCAAGCAGCCAGTATCCGGCTCCGCCACCCAAACCGAGCAGCGCCACGACGACGAGCGCGATCCAGCCCCAGCGCCGCATCCTGTCCCCCGGACGCCGACGTTACGCCTCTGGCGCTCCGTGGCAAGCGCCTCAATCAACCGCGCTTCACCCAGCGCCCATTGCCGTCCTGCTGCCAATAGGTCAGCTCGTTGCCGTCTCGCAGCCTCTTCCAGGCCTCGCGAGCTTCCGTCACAGCGTCGGGATCATGGCCGGAGAACATAAAAACAATGCGCTCATATCCCTCGCCTGTCGACGGCACAGCTCGATCCACGAAGAAGCGCACGTGAGCGCCATTGGGATTCTCAGGTCCGAGCGCAATAAGCACCGGCTGATCGGCGTCCGCAGGGTCACCGATGACTCCGTGCGGAAGGAAACTGTCATCGCGATAGGTCCAAAGCAGAGAGTCGAGAGCGGCCGCGCGCTCGCTGCTCGACGTCTCGACGACGACGCGCCAACCACGTTCGAGCGACTTTTCGAGCAGGAGCGGCAATGCGCGCTCGAGCGGTTGGCTCTCGAGATGATAGAATAGGATTTCGCTCAGCGCATCACCTCGGAACAAACCACCCGAATTCGCTACCCCCGCGGCCCCGCGCGCAGGATGGCGTCATGGCTCCGGGGGCAGCGTCCGCCTGGTTGTCGCCGCCGGAGCCCGTCACGAGACGCGCTCGACGTTCTCCCCTACATAGCGGTCGAGCAGGGCAACGCCAAACCCCGGCGCCCATGACGCATTGGTCTCGCTGGCCGGCGGTCCGAGCGCGACCCCAGCGATATCGAGATGCGCCCAGGGGACGTCGCCCACGAACCTGGAGAGAAATTGCGCCGCCGTGATTGAGCCTGCTGGTCGGCCGCCGGAATTCTTGACGTCGGCAAAGCGGCTTTCGATCTGCTTTTCGTAGGCGGGTCCCATTGGCATGCGCCATAGCTTCTCGCCGGTCGCAAGGCCAGCTGCAACAAGAGCTGTCGCCAATTCGTCGTTGTTGGAAAACAGGCCCGCATGGTCGCTGCCCAGTGCGACGCCGATCGCACCGGTAAGCGTTGCAAGATCGATGATCGCCCGCGGTTTCAGCATTTTTTGCACATACCAGAGGGCGTCGGCCAGCACGAGCCGCCCCTCGGCGTCGGTATTGACGATCTCGATGGTTGTCCCTGAGGCAGCGGTGACAATGTCGCCCGGTCGCATCGCCGTTCCGCTCGGCATGTTTTCGACGAGGCCTATGACGCCCACGGCGTTGACCTTGGCGCGCCGCGTCGCCAGAGCGAGCATGAGCCCGGTGACCGCGGCCGCTCCGCCCATGTCCCCCTTCATGTCCTCCATGCCCGCGCCGGGCTTGATCGAAATGCCTCCGGCATCGAAGACAACTCCCTTGCCGACAAACGCGACGGGCGGCTCGTCCGCGCCGGCGCCCTTCCAGTGCATAACCACGAGGCGAGGCGGGCGAACCGAGCCCTGGGCCACCATCAGCAGGGCGTTCATGCTGAGCGCGCGCATTTCCGCCTCGCCCAGGGTTTCGACTGTTACCCCGAGGCCGGTCAATTCCGCCGCGCGGGCCGCAAATTCCTCAGTGCCCAGAATGTTGGGCGGCTCGTTGGTGAGGTCGCGAGCAAGCAGCGTGCCTTCAACTGCCGCCATCCGCCTCGCGATTGCCGCGTCGGCGGCAGGCGGATCCGCCACGTGAAGCGTCACGGTCAGCGTTTCGGGACTATTGTCGCCGTTTCGTCGAGTCTTGTACTTGTCGAACCGGTAGTGCCGGAGCTTGAGCCCGGCGGCGAGTTCGGCGATTGCTGCGGGCGTCGCTTCGACCTCGTCGAGAACGACAGCGGCCGTCTCGACATTGGCTGCCATAAGCTTGGCGGCAAGCGATCCGCCACGATCGGCCCAGGCGGTTGGCGAAGCGGGCTTGTCGGGGTCGTTTCGCCCAGCCCCCAGAACCAGCAGGCGGTCGGCCTCGACACCTGAGGGCGCAGGCACGTCGAGCACCTGGCCGGATTTGCCGGTAAACCCGACCGAAGCGGACACCCGCGCAAAATCGAGCCCCGTGCGGTTCCAGGCCCCGGCCGCCTCTCCGGCGGGCCGGGCACCTTCGCGGGCGTAAATCACAAGCACCCCGGCGGCCGCGGGCGGCAGGGGGGCGGTACGGACGACAAAGTTCTGAGACATGGAGAATCCGATAAAATATATCGACTAAGGCAACAGCCAGACGGGCGCGTCAATCCCGCAACAAGATCTGGTCGAATGGCTTCCCGGGCCCGCCCTCGCCTTGCCAATGCCCCAGAACAGCCCCAGACTTCTCCCGACACGAGCAGGGGCAGCACGATTCTGAAATTTCCGGAAGGCGACCAATGGCTCGCCTAAGCCGTTATCTATCAAGGCTTTTCTGGTCCGACGCGATGGCCCTCTTCGTCGTCGCGGCCTTTTTGTTGTTCCTGATCCAGTGCCTGAGGCTCTTTGATCTGGTGTCCGACAAGGGTCAGGGCCTACCAACGCTTGTCGGCCAGGCGTTGCTGGCCATGCCCGGTCTGGGGATCGTGTTTCTCTATGTCTGCCTTGCGATTGGGCTGGGGCGGACACTCAGAAGCCTGCAGGCAAGCAGTGAGCTGCAGATCATCCATTCGAGCAGTCTGCTGCCGGCGTTGCTCCAGGCGATCGGGCTCTATGTTGCTTCGGGCGCGGTCGTGGTCCTGCTGCTGTCAAACGTGGTTGAGCCGCTCAGTAACCGCGCGGCCAGCAATTGGTCCTCGAGCATCGCGGCCGATTTGGTCTCGCGCACCATGATTCCGCACCGTTTCACTCAGCTTGGTGGTGGGGTATCGATGGTGATCGGGGCACGTGACTCGGCTGGCAATATTGGCGATTTCTTCGCCGACGACCCGCGGGACGCCGACCAGCGCCGGACCTACTTTGCCAAGTCGGCGGTGCTTTCGCACGACGAAAACGGCTATGTGCTGCGCATGCAGAATGGCGCGGTCCAGTATCTGACCGCGGATGGACGCTTTTCGCAGGTGGCGTTCGACAAGTACGACCTGCCGCTCGACCGGCTGACCGGCGATTCCGGCAGCCGCGACGACATTGCGCAATCTTCCAGTGTCGAGCTTCTCGCCACCGGGCTGGCGACTGGAGATTGGCCCGATGCCGTCGTCCGAGCATTGCTCAAGCGTGCGGGCGAGGGTCTGCGCGTGGTATCGCTCTGCCTGCTGGTCGCGGGAATCGCCATGTTCCCGACCGGCCAGCGGCGGCGGATCGAGCTTCCCATCGAGCTGGTGGCGCTCGGGGTGGCGTTCGCCGAGCGCGCCTTCACCGCCTATGTGGGCGGTCCCGGGCTCCTTGCCGTGGCCTCGGGCTCGGTGGTCATGCTCGCAATCGCCCTCGTCATCCTCTCGGTGAGGCTGCAGGTCCTTCTGATCCCCGCGCCAAGGCGGGTGGCAGCGTGAGCCGGCTCGACTGGATCGTCCTGCGGCGGGTCGCCGGCCGCGTGGCACTGACGTTGGGGGGGGTGTTTGGGCTGTTTTGCCTGGTGGAGTCGCTCGACAGCTGGAGATTCAATGCCTTGAGCCAGATCGGCGGGCCACAGCTGGGCCTGCTGGCGATTGTTTCGAACGCTGGACGGGCGATCATCGGGGCGCTGCCGGTGGTGGTGCTGATCGGCACGATCATCGGGGTGCTCGACCTGCAGGCGCGGCGCGAGCTGACGATCATCAAGGCGACGGGCATCTCGATCTGGCGGGTGATGCGGGCGCCGCTGGCGGGCGCGGCGATCCTGGGGCTGCTGACGGCCGTGTTCGGCGACACGCTCGCCATCGACGCGGCGCGGACCCTGCCGATCCTGCGCGGCAACACCGACACGCTGTGGCTCGAACAGCACGGGCGCGACGGCGACTACATCCTGCGCGCCGACCACCCGCATGCGGGCGGAAAGGTCCTTGACGGCGTGGCGATCTTCTTTGTCTCGGCCGACAACCGCGACCGCATCGAAGCCAAGTCGGCGACGCTCGAGCGGGGACAGTGGGTGCTCACGGACGCCGTGCACTATCGCGCCGACCAGCCGACCGAGCACTACGACACGCTCGCCGTCCCCACCCTGACGACCCCCGGCGACATGCGCATCCGCCTGACGTCGGCGCGCGACCTGACCTTCGCCGAGCTCTATTCGCTGGTTGCGGGGCGGGTCGCCGACCCCACGCTGAGGGCGGCGGCCCTGACGAGTTTCCTCAGGCTCCTCGCGCTCCCCGCGCTCCTGGCCGGCTCGGTGCTCATCGCCTTTGCATTTACTTCAGGATATCGCAGGACAAATAAGTATGGCGGCGCCGTCCTTTATGGCATCGTTCTTGGATTTGTGGTTTATGTCGTGACGGAGTTGGCGAACCGGTCCGGGTTCGCCGGAGTGTTGGATCCCACATTTGCCGCCGCGGGGCCGGCATTTGTGGCGATTGTTATTGGGCTGACGGTGCTGCTCTACAAGGAAGACGGGCGAGCGTGATGGTGAAGCGCTCGGGCACGAGGGGAAGATTGTCGCCCCGCCGGCTGGCTGCCGGGGTCGTCGCCGGATTCGTGCTGCTCGCCGCCTCTGTCCTGCCCGCCAACGCCACGCTGCTGCCGGAGGGCTTCTTCGACATGGGGCCCGCCCCCGGGCACGGTCCGGCCGCGGTCGAGGCCGACCGCATGTCGTACGACGCCTCCGACGATTCGGTTGCGGCCGAGGGCGCGGTGGTCATGTCCTACCAGGGCTACGACCTCAGGGCGGACAAAGTGTCCTACGACCAGAACACGGGCGCGGTGAAAGCCTGGGGACACGTCACGGTCCGCGATCCGCAGGGCAACATCTACGAAGCCGATTCCGTCGAGCTCACGGGGGGCATGAAGGAAGCCTTCATCGATTCGCTCACGCTCACCACCAAGGACGGCGCGCGCATCACCGCCCGCAGCGCCGACTACAAGTCGGGCCTGCAGACCATCCTCAGCGAAGCGAGCTACACGCCGTGCGGCCTGTGCATCGACAGCAAGGGCCGCCGCATCGGCTGGAAGGTGAAGGCGGCGCGGATCATCTACGACCGCAACCGGGCATCGGTGTTTCTCGAGCAGCCCTCGCTCGAACTGCTGGGCATTCCGGTGGCGTGGATTCCCTGGTTCTGGGTGCCCGACCCGACCCAGCCGCGCGCCACGGGCCTCAGAATGCCCTCGGCCGACTGGGACGCCGAACGGGGCGCGGTTCTGGCAGTGCCCTATTTCGTGCCGATCGGGGAGGACATGGACCTGCTCATCACGCCGCAGCTGATGAGCCGGCAAGGCGCGCTGCTGGGAGGCAAACTCAACTGGCGGCTGCCCGGATATGGCGAGATCGACATCAAGGCATCGGGCCTCTACCAGCTCGATCCTTCCGCCTTCGCGGGCACGGTGGGCGACCGGCGCTGGCGCGGAGCAATCCAGACGTCGGGGAGCTTCACGCCGGCGGCGCACTGGCAGGCCGGCTGGTCATATTCGACCTTCACCGATCAGGCCTATCTCACCGACTACAAATTCACGGACGCCGACAGCTCGACCAACAGCGTCTATGGCACCTATCTCAACGACATGACGTGGTTCGACATCCGCGCCGAACAGGGCAACCGGCTGGGCAACTACACAACCAACGATCCCGCGCAGGCGGTGACGCTGCCGCAGGCGAGCTTCGAGCACGTCCAGGATCTGGCCGACGGGATGGGACGGCTGCACGTCAAGGGCGAGCTGCTCAGCATCCTGCGCGGCGCCGACCAGACGACGACCCTAAACGGCGTCCCCTACGTCACCGGATACGAAGGCAACAAGCAGCACCTGATGCTCGAGGGCGGCTGGGAGGACCAGTTCATCCTTCCGGGCGGGCTGACGGCCACACCCTATCTGGCGGCAAGGCTGGATGCGACCCGCTACGACCGAACGACCGGTCCAATCCCGGCCCACGTGCCCCCCTACCCCACACAGGCCGATGCGGACCTGCTCAGCGTCACCCCGATCGCGGCCATGGATTTCCGCTGGCCGCTCATGGCCAAGAACGGCTTCGACACGCACCTGCTCGAGCCGGTGGCGCAGCTCGTCTATCGGGGGTCGTCCAACAGCCTCGTCGGCATCACCAACGACGACGCGCAGAGCTTCGTGTTCGACACCACGAACCTGTTCACCTACAACCACTTCTCGGGCAGCGACCGCGAAGACACCGGGCTGCGGGCCAATCTGGGCGGACACTATCTGGCGAACTTGGCGGATGGCAGCTGGCTCGATCTGGTGGCCGGTCAGTCCTTCCATCTGCTGGGCACCAACGGGCTGGGCGTCGCCGACGCGGCTCAGACCGGGGTCGACACCGGACTGGGCAACACCGCCTCCTACTTCGTGGCCAGCGCCAGAGGCGGCGTCGGGCCGGTCACGGCCGGCGCAAAGGTCCAGCTCGATACATCGAAATTCCGCGTCACGCGCGCCGGCGCGGGCCTTACCTTCTCGCCGGGCAACGGCTTTTCGACCAGCGGCACCTATATCTACATCGCAAAGGACCCGGCACTGGGCACGGTGCAGGATCAGCACGAAATCGAGGGCAGCCTGAGCGTGCCTCTGGCCGACTACTGGAGCGCCAATGGCGGGATCACCTACGACCTGGGCGGCGGCACGTGGCTGCGCGCCGATACGGGAGTCACTTATGACGACGGTTACCTGGTGTTAGGCGGCACCGCCAATTTCACGCCAACAAGCTGGGGCGTGGGCGTAAAGTTCAACCTAAAGGATCCGAGCGGCAATTCCGCCTTCTGATGACACCGATTTCAGCCGCAATTTCCGATAAAGAAGCCGCAAGGGTTTCCATCCACAGGCACGTCATGAAGATGCATCGCGTAGTGGGCGCCGTTGTCCTCGGCTTCACGCTGCTCACCGCCGCGCCGGTCGCCGCGGCCACCGTCAAAATCACCGTCAACGGCACGGCGATCACCGATGTGCAGATCGCCCAGCGCGTGGCGCTCATGAAGCTCGAAAAGCGGGCGAGCGAAAAGGCCGCCCGCGACGAGCTGATCAACGAGGCGCTCGAACTGCAGGAAGCAAAGAGGCTCGGCTTCGAAATCAGCGACGCCGATGTCGACGATGCCGTGCTGCAGCTTGCGCGCAATCTGCGCCTGTCAGCGAGCAACCTCGCCAAGGTGCTCACCGACAATGGCGTGGGCATGCAGACGCTGCGCGACCGGCTGCGCGCCAACCTCGCCTGGGGCAAGGTCAGCGCCACCGCCATAAGCGCGCGCGTGAGCGTGTCGGAGGCCGACATCGACAAGGAGGCCAAGGCCAAGCTCACGGCCGCCAACAGCTTCGACTACATCCTCAAGGAAGTGCTCTTCCTCACCGTCAAGGGCGGCCCGTCCGCCGCCGCGCGCACGGCGCAGGCCAACCAGTACCGCGCCAACTTCAAGGGATGCGACAGCGCCGTGCAGGAATCGCTCAGTTACACCGACGCGGCAGTGCGCGACGTCGGACGGCGGCATGCCACGCAGCTTCCCGATCCGATCGCGCAGGAGCTGAGCAAGCTCAATGTCGGCGGGATCACAAAGCCCCGCGTGGTGGAGAACGGCGTTTCGATGTTCGCCGTGTGCTCCAAGGAGGTCTCGACGGACACGACCTACCTTGCCAACGACCTTCGGCAGAACGCCGGCAACGGCGCGCTCAAGACCGAAGCCGACAAATACCTGGCCGAACTCAAGGCCAAAGCCCAGATCGTCTATAGCTGACATGGCCGGGCTCGCCCCCATCGCGATCAGCATGGGCGAGCCCGCCGGCATCGGGCCCGACCTCATCCTGCAACTGTATGCCCGGCGCGGTGAATACGAGCTGCCGCCCTTCATCGTCATGGGCAACATGGCGTTTCTGGCGGCGCGGGCCAGGCGGCTGGGGCTCAACATCAATTTCGCCGCGACCGAAGTGGGCGAAGCGACGAGCCGCTTTCCCGTCGCGCTGCCCGTTTCGCATGTCGAGGGTCTGGTGCCCGACAAGCCGGGCGAAACGAGCGCGCTCTCGGGCAAGGCGGTGATCGAGTCGATCGGGCGGGCCGTCTCGGAGACGCTGGCAGGCGCCTGCCGCGCGGTGGTGACCGCGCCCATCCACAAGGCTGCCCTCTATACGGCCGGCTTCCGCTATCCCGGCCACACCGAATACCTGGCGGCGCTTTGCGCCAACGGCAAGGGCACGCCGCTTCCGGTGATGATGATGGCACATAAGGGGCTGCGCGTGGTTCCGCTCACCATTCACGTGCCGCTGCGCGAGGTGCCCGGCCTCATCACGCAGAAACTCATCCGCGACACGGTGCTCGTGGTGGAGCACGACCTGCGCACGCGCTTCGGGGTCGAGCAGCCCAGGATCGCGGTTGCCGGGCTCAACCCCCATGCCGGCGAAGGCGGCGGCATAGGCACCGAGGACCGCGACATCATCCTGCCCGCGATCCTCGACCTGCAGCGCAGCGGCTCCAACATCGCGGGCCCGATCTCGGCCGATACGCTGTTCCATCTGCCGAACTGGCAGAAATACGACGTGGTCATCGCCATGTATCACGATCAGGCGCTGATCCCGATCAAGACCGTCGCCTTCGACGACTGCGTCAATGTCACGCTCGGGCTGCCGCTGGTGCGCACCTCGCCCGACCATGGAACGGCGTTCGATCTGGCTGGAACGGGCAAAGCCTCGCCCGCCAGCATGCTGGCCGCCTTCCGCATGGCCGACGAACTGACACGCTGAACTATTGCGGCTGCCTGGCCAGCCAGTCCTGCATCTGAGCGATTTCCGCAGACTGCGCGTCGATGACCCGCTGGGCGAATTCCTTCACCCAGGGATCGTCGCCATGAGCCAGCTCGGCCCTGGCCATATCGATGGCGCCCTGATGGTGCGGCATCATCGCGCAGACAAAGGCGACGTCGATGTCCGCGGCCGCGCCGCCCTGCATCATCTGCCCGTTCATCGTGTCCATACCGGCCATCAGGTCCCGATGCGCCTGATCGGACGGAGCTGCGGCGGCCATGGCGCCGCCGGGCGCGGACTGATCGGCGGACATGCCGCTCATGCCGGCCATGCCGCCTCCGCCCGCCTGGCCGGCGCAGATGGCCGGCAGGTCGAGCGCGACGGCGGGTGCAACCGCCGCCAGGGCGAGGGCAAGACCCAATGCGAGTGCTCGAGGTTTCATTTGACAGCTCCTTGTCCGTTGCGCCTCACGTAATGCTTCCCACGATGGCAAGGTCAAGCCTTGCGCCATCGACGGGGCGGCGCGATGGCGCTATGCGATGGCGATGCAGATCGACGATCTTCCCCCGCTGCGCGAGGTCATCGCCCGGCACGGGCTGCGCGCCAAAAAGCAGCTTGGCCAGAATTTTCTGCTCGACCTCAACCTCACGGCGCGCATCGCGCGCGCCGCCGGCCCGCTCGATGGCGCGACGGTCATCGAGGTCGGGCCGGGGCCCGGCGGGCTCACGCGGGCGCTGCTCGCCGAAGGGGCGCGCAAAGTCGTCGCCATCGAGCGCGACGAGCGCGCCCTGCCCGCCCTCGAAGAGATCGCGCAGCACGTCCCCGGGCGGCTCGAAATCATCTGCGGGGACGCGCTTGCGATCGACTACGCCGGGCTCGCCGACGGCCCGACGCGGATCGTCAGCAACCTGCCCTACAATATCGGCACGGAGCTATTGACCCGCTGGCTCACGCTCGAGCCGTGGCCGCCCTTCTTCGAGAGCCTCACGCTGATGTTCCAGCGCGAGGTCGCCGAGCGCATCGTCGCCCGGCCGGGCGAGCAGGCCTATGGACGGCTGGGCGTGCTTGCCGGATGGCGGACCAGCGCCCGCATCGCGTTCAATGTTTCGGCGAGCGCGTTCACCCCTCCTCCGAAGGTGACATCGGCGGTGGTTCATCTCATGCCCAGGCCGGTCGAGCCGGGGACGCCCGCGCGAAAGCTCGAAGCGGTGACGAAGGCCGCCTTCGGTCAGCGGCGCAAGATGATCCGCCAGAGCCTCAAGGCAACCGGGGCGCCCGTGGAGCGCCTGCTCGCGGCGGCCGGCCTCAGGGGCGACGAGCGGGCGGAGGAGCTGCCGGTCGAGGCCTACCTGCTGATGGCGAAGGCTCTCTGAGGCGCAGCTAGATCGAATCGATCTGCCTTTGCAGGCGCCGCACAAAGGCGCCGAGGCCCTTGTAGCGCGCGCGGGCCAGACGCGCCGCCGCAAGGATGGTGCGGACCTTCTGCACGGACTCTTCGAGATCGCGGTTGATCACGACGTAATCGTATTCGGCGAAGTGATCCATCTCGATCCGCGCGTTGCGCAGACGCTTCTCGATGACCGGCCGGGTGTCCTGGGCGCGGCGCTCGAGGCGTTTGCGCAGCTCCCTGATCGAGGGGGGCAGGATGAAGATGGTCACCATGTCCTGCCGGGCCGTCTCGAGAAGCTGGAGGGTGCCCTGGTAGTCGATGTCGAAGAGGATGTCGCGGCCCTGAGCGAGCTTGTCTTCGACATGGGCGCGGGGCGTGCCGTAGAAATTGCCGTGCACCTCGGCGCTTTCGAGCAGCTCGCCCTCCGCCCGCATCTTCTGGAAGGTGGGCACATCGATGAAGCGATAATGCTTGCCATCGATCTCGTCGGTGCGCCGCGGCCGGGTCGTGACCGAGACAGACAGCGAGATGTTGGGATCCTGCTCGAAGATGGCGCGGGAAATCGACGACTTGCCCGCTCCCGAGGGAGAGGCCAGCACCAGCATCACGCCGCGACGCGCCAGCTCGGCCATGTTCCGGCCCGCTACTCCAGGTTCTGCACCTGCTCGCGGAACTGATCGATGACGGCCTTGAGGTCGAGGCCGATCGCCGTCAGCTCCACGGCATTGGACTTGCTGCAGAGTGTATTCGCCTCGCGGTTAAATTCCTGTGAGAGAAAGTCGAGCTTGCGCCCGACGGGGCCGCCCTCGGCCAGCAGCGCCCGGGCGGCGGCGACATGGGCGCTCAGCCGATCGAGCTCCTCGCGGATGTCGGCCCTGGTGGCCAGGAGCAGGGCCTCCTGCGCCAGCCGCTCCTCGGACAGGCCGGCGCCGGCCGCCATGAGATCGCCGAGCTGCTCCCTGAGCCGGGCGAGGACCGCCTCGCGGCTGCGGCCGGGATGCGCCTCGGCCAAGGCGCGCAGACGCGCGATCTCGTCGATCTGGGCGGAGAGCACCCCGGCCAGGTGCCGGCCCTCGGCGCAGCGGGCGAGCCGCAGATCGGCAAGCGCGGTATCGACCGCCGCGTAGATGGCGCCGGCCAGGGCCTCCTCGGCCTCCGGCGCGAGCGGCGCCTCGTGCTGCTCGAGCACGCCCTTGAGCCCGAGTATGCCTTCAAGGGTCGGCCGCTGCGCGTCGACCTTGCCCGAGATTTCGCCCAGGGCCGACAGCACGGCATCGAGCGCCTCGTGGTTGACGATCACGCGGCCGCCCTCGCCTTCGCGCTCGACGGCGAGATTGACGCTCACCGAGCCGCGGGTCAGCGCCCGGCCGATGCGCCGCCGGATCTCGGGCTCGAGCGAGTCGTAGCCGGGGGTCAGGCGCATGCGGATATCGAGGCCGCGGGCGTTGACCGACTTGATCTCGACGGAAAAGGCAATGCCCGGCACGCTGCCGCGGCTGCGCGCATATCCGGTCATGCTGGCCAGAGGCGATCCCATGGTCCAGCCGATACACGGTTTATTGCGCGGTGTCTCCGGTCGTGTCGCCGGCGTCCTTGGCCTGCTGCGCCTCCAGCGCCTCCCTGGCCTGCTCGGCTTCGTCGGCGGCCACCGCCTGGCGGTATTTGAGCACGTTCCTGCGGTGCTCGGCATAGGTCGAGGCGAAGCTGTGGCCGTCCCTGGGGTCGGGACCCTTTGCCACGAAATACAGGAACGTCGTTTTGGCCGGGTGCGCCACGGCGTTGAGGGCGTCGAGCCCGGGATTGGCGATGGGGCCCTGGGGCAGCCCATCGAGCTGGTAGGTGTTGTAGGGGGTCCTGGCGTTGAGGTCGCGGGTGGTCAGCGGGCGGTCGAGCCGGGACTTGCCCAGAGTGATGCCGTAGATCACGGAGGGATCGGTCTGCAGCCGCATGTGCTTGCGCAGCCGGTTGATGAAGACGGAGGCGACCTGCGGGCGCTCGGCATCAAGGCCGGTCTCCTTTTCCACCAGCGAGGCGAGGGTCACCATGTCCTGGGGCGTCTTGATGACGTCGTCGATGGCCGGATCGTGGCCGGCCCACAGCTGGGCGAGGGTGTCGGCCATCTTCTTCTGCATGGCCGCGATCACCGACTGGCGCGTGTCGCCGGGGAAGAAGTCGTGCCGCACGGCCAGCAGCGAGCCCTCGAGCGGGGGGGCGACGGGCTCGCCGGTGAGATTGAGGGCGGGGCTGTTGAGCGCCTCGGCCACCTGCCAGGAGGTCTCCCCGGGCACGACGTTGAGGAAGAATTCCTGCGGCTTGGTCTCGGTGACGATGCGCAGCATCTCGGCCATCGAGGCATGCGCGGGGATGAGATACTGGCCGGGGAGCAGCGTGCGCTTCCTGGCGCCGAGCAGTTCGGTGGCGAGGCGGAAGACCAGGGGCTGGAGCGTGCCGTCCTGGGTCAGCCCCTGCGCGACGAGCTGGCCTGTAACGGCATTCAGATTGGTGCCGCGCTCGACGAGAAAGGGTGTGTCCGTTTCGGTGGGGCCCGGCTCGTAGAACAGGTGCAGCCCGTAAACGATGCCGCCGCCGACGGCCAGCAGACCCACGAACAGCAGCCCGATGAGGCCGCTCAGGATCACCACGGCGCTCGAGCTCTTCCGCCTGCGTTTCCGGTCGGCCGCCATCAATGTCCCTCGGTTGAAACGCCCCTCGCGTCCGCGCCATTTGCCTCAACGAAGCGGGCAAAACAAGGACGCAAGTGCAACGGAACTATGGGAAAAAGCGGCCGGCAACCGGCCTTCCGCAAACCTGGACCGGCCGTTCCCGGGCGCCTGCCGATCGCCTCACTCAAGCTTGCGGAAGATCAGCGAGGCGTTGGTGCCGCCAAAGCCGAAAGAATTGGAGAGCGCGATATCGATCTGCTTGCGGACCGGCACCTTGGGCACAAGGTTGATCGGCGTATCGATCGAGGGATTGTCGAGGTTGATGGTGGGCGGAGCGATGTTGTCGCGCATGGCGAGCAGGCAAAAGATCGCCTCGATCGAGCCGGCGGCGCCCAGCAGGTGTCCGATGGCGGACTTTGTGGACGACATGGCGACGTCCCTGGCATGGTTGCCCATGAGGCGGGTCACCGCGCCCAGCTCGATCTCGTCGCCGAGCGGCGTCGAGGTGCCGTGCGCGTTGATGTAGTCGATGTCGCCGGGCGATATGCCGGCGCGCCGGATGGCCGCCTGCATGCAGCGATAGCCCCCATCCCCGTCGGGCGCGGGCGCGGTGATGTGGTAGGCGTCCCCGCTCAGCCCGTAGCCGATAAGCTCGCCATAGATGGTTGCGCCGCGCGCCATGGCGCGCTCGTACTCCTCGAGCACGACCACCGCGGCCCCCTCGCCCATGACGAAGCCGTCCCGATCCCTGTCGTAGGGGCGCGAGGCCTCCGTGGGCCGGTCGTTGAAGCCGGTCGAAAGCGCCCGGCAGGCGGCAAAGCCCGCAATCGAGATGCGGTTGACCGGCGATTCCGTGCCGCCGGCGACCATCACGTCGGCGTCCCCAAGCGCGATCAGGCGGGCGGCATCGCCGATCGCATGTGCGCCGGTGGAACAGGCCGTCACGACCGAATGGTTGGGCCCCTTAAGGCCGAAGCGGATCGAGACGTTGCCCGAGGCCATGTTTATGATGCGCCCGGGAATGAAGAACGGGCTCACCCGCCGCGGACCCTTTTCGTGCAGCAGGATCGAGGTCTCGTAGATGCCGCCAATGCCGCCAATGCCGGAGCCGATCAACACTCCCGTGCGCTCGGCATCCTCCTGGTTTCGCGGCTCGACACCCGCGTCGGCGATGGCCATGGTGGCCGCCGCCATCGCAAAGGTGATGAACGGGTCGACCTTGCGCTGCTCCTTGGGGTCCATCCAGTCGTCGGGATTGAACTTGCCTTCCTCGAGCGCGCCAAGGGGCACGCGATGGGCGACCTGGCAGGCAAGGTCGTCCACCTCAAAGTCGCTGATGCGGGTGGCACCGCTCCTTGATGCGAGAATATTGGTCCAGGTGGTCTCTACGCCGCACCCGAGGGGGCTGACGGCCCCCATGCCCGTTACAACGACGCGGCGCAGATCCATCGAACATGCCGTTCCGGCGGCTTCAGCGGCGCGTGCCGCCGCTCAGCCGACGGCCTTGGTGAGGTAGCTGACGGCATCGCCGAACGTCTGGATCGACTCGGCGGCATCGTCGGGGATCTCGACGGAGAATTCCTCTTCGAAGGCCATGACCAGCTCGACCTGATCGAGGGAATCGGCGCCGAGGTCGTCAATGAAGCTGGCCTTGTCGGTGACCTTGTCCGCATCGACGTTGAGGTGCTCCACAACGATCTTGCGGACGCGGTCGGCGATATCGCTCATATTCTGACTTCCCTTTTCGACAGTCTGGTTCGGTACGTTCGATCGCGCCCGAAGGCTTCTTGTTGGCCGGCCGCGACTTTAAGCAGGGTTCACAAACCCCGCAAGTGAGCCCGTGTCCTGCAAATCAGGGCGGGCAACTATCATACCCTTTCGGGTTTGACCATATCGCCGGAACCCCCGCTCCTGCCGGGCTCCAGCCCCTAAATCATCAGCATTCCGCCGTTCACGTTCAAGGTGTGGCCGGTGATATAGGCCGCCGCCTCGGAGGCCAGAAATACCGTGCAGCCGGCCACTTCGGCGGCAGTTCCCAGCCGCCCGGCCGGCACCTTGGCGAGGATCGCCTCGCGCTGCTTGTCATTGAGCTCGTCGGTCATGGCCGAGGCGATGAAGCCGGGGGCGATGGTATTGACCGTGATATTGCGCGAGGCAACCTCCTGGGCGAGCGACTTGCTCATGCCGATGAGGCCGGCCTTCGAGGCCGCGTAGTTGCCCTGCCCGGGGTTTCCGGCCACGCCCACCACCGAGGTGATCGAAATGATGCGGCCGAAGCGCTGCTTCATCATTCCGCGCAGCACGGCGCGGGTGAGGTGAAAGGCCGCGGTGAGGTTGACGGCGATGACCTCCTCCCACTCCTCGTTCTTCATGCGCATGAAGAGATTGTCGCGCGTCATGCCGGCATTGTTGACGAGAATATCGAGCCCCCCCAAAGCCGCCTCGGCAGCCGGAACGAGCCTGTCGACGGCGTCGAAATCGGCGAGGTTGGCCGGCAGCACCGGGTGCGTGCCCGGCCTGAGCAGTGCGGCGGTCTCCTCAAGCGCGGCGACCCTTGTGCCGCTCAGGGCGACGCTGGCTCCCGCCTGGGCGAGCGCCCTGGCGATCTCGCGGCCGATGCCGCCCGAAGCGCCGGTCACCAGCGCGCGTCTGCCCGTCAGATCAAACATGAGGCGGCTCCTTTGAAGAGATGGGGTCAGGCCATGAGCGCCGCGGCCACAGCGTCGATGTCCGACGGCGTGCCGACCGCGATCGCGGTCGCCTCCGGCGCTATTCGTTTGGCAAGTCCCGTCAGGACCTTGCCGGCGCCCAGTTCGTAAAGTTCGGTCACGCCGCCCTCGCCGGCGAGCCACTGCACGCTCTCGGTCCAGCGGACACGGCCCGTCACCTGCTCGACAAGCTGGCGGCGAATGGCATCGGGATCGGAAGCCGGACGCGCGGTGACGTTGGCCACGACCGGCACCGAGGGGGCGGCTGTTTTCACATTGGCGAGGGCGTGCTCCATTGCGTCGGCTGCCGGGCGCATGAGGGCGCAGTGGAAAGGGGCGCTCACCGGAAGCGGCAGCGCCCGCTTGGCGCCGGCGGCCTTGAGCAGCTCGATGGCGCGGTTCACCGCCCCGACATGGCCGGAAATCACCACCTGGCCCGGGGCATTGTCGTTGGCGACGGCGCAGACTTCGCCGTCCTCGGCATCGCCGACGGCGCGCAGCACGGTTTCGAGATCGAGCCCCAGGATCGCCGCCATGGCCCCCTGCCCGACCGGCACGGCCTCCTGCATGGCCTCGCCGCGGATGCGCAGCAGGCGCGCGGCGTCGGCGAGCGAAAAGACGCCCGCCGCGCACAGGGCCGAGTATTCGCCAAGGGAATGACCGGCGACGAAGGCGGCGCTGCGGGCCAGCCGCACGCCTCTGCTCTCGAGGACGCGCAGCACAGCCATGCTCACGGCCATCAGGGCGGGCTGGGCATTGGCGGTCAGGCGCAAGGTCTCGTCAGGCCCCTCGAACATCACCCGGCTGAGAGTCTGCCCGAGCGCCTCGTCGACCTCGGCAAAGACGGCGCGAGCCTCGGGGAAGGCCTCCGCGAGGTCCTTGCCCATGCCCACGGCCTGGCTCCCCTGGCCCGGAAAGGTGAATGCGCGCCTGGCCATACGCTCCGCCTCCTGATGCGTCGATTCAGCCTACGGACCGCCACGGCCCGCTTCAAGCCGGCCGGCAAGTGCCGGAGCGCAAGGGCGGAGTCAAGCGCGGGGGAGTTCAGGTGGCGGCGTCGGTTGAAAGAGCTTTTTCCGACGGCCGGCCAATGACGTGAACTGTCCGGAGCGGGCTTGGCTATAGAGCTAGAGCACCAAGTCGGTGTGAGCCTTGAGGTCGCGCTTCACCCCGTGGCCAAGGTGATCGAGAAAGACTCGCATTCCTTCGCGGCGGGCAAACTTGAAGGCGGGAATCATGTCGCTGTCACCCGTCATTACAACGATCACCTGAACCAGCTGCTTGAGAGACAGCCGAGCGATATCGAGACCGATACGAAGGTCCACGCCCTTTTGCTCAATGTTTGGCAGAAAGTCCTTTGCGGTGAGTGCCCGCGCGCCGTTCTTAGCCAGGTCGCGGATCGCCTCAGTTCCAAGCGCCCATCCATGGACTGCGGACTCGCCTGATCTCAGGGCGAAATCCGGCAACATTTCTAGCGATTGCTGAAGCGCCAAGTTGTCCGAAGCGACCTTGGTAGCGGCAAGGTCCGTTTTGCTGCCGTCTACAGGATTGGTTATCACGCCAGCGGCCGGCGGGGCGTCGTAGTAGTAGATTCTCAAGAGAGAGTAATCCGTTAGGGCGGGATGCTGCTTGATCCGTTCTGTTTCCGCGACGATCTCGGGCACAGTGGGAAAATGCCCGTTCCTCTGCCCCAATTTCTTTCGGAGAAAGCCACCGTCAATAAGGACGGCATACCGGTCCTTCATGCGAAGGTACGTCCTAAAATATAGTGACCCCGCCCACTCGTAGCACTTTCATGCTTTCCATCACGGACGAATGAACGGGGTCTGGTTCTATCGTGCCCTATGTAGGGCCGTTCGCCTTAAACGTCAATTAACCCGGCTGAGTTCAGTTCGACGCCGCTGGCGCTCTTGCCCCGTCTTGCTCGGTTTTGGAAGTTTGGGGCGAATTTCAAACTGAGGCGCTAGCCGAAATTGACGGCGGTGGTG